>CACZAK010000031.1 GCA_902779075.1 uncultured bacterium
TCCTTGCCACGGCGAAGGAATGCGGCGTAGCCGTCATCGGATTCGACGAACTGTGATGCGTCCAGAATGAATGGAAAAATCCGCGTCGAGGTGAACGAATACGAGCCCGACCTCTGGGATAACGACTAGCCACTAACCACTATCCACTACTACTGGACGGAGTGCGGCATTTTTTTCAAATAAATACTGACACGGCGGGTAACTCAAGCAACAGGCTCCCTAAAGGAAGAGGGGCTAGACCCGAACGCCTTCGCGAACGACGTGCTGAAGTATTGCAGCGACGAAAAGCCGGATGCCTTTGCGATGCTCTTGAGGGGCATCGACGTCGTCTGCACAAGCCGCTTCGCCTCGGCGAGCCTCGTTTTGGATATCTCTTTCTGGACCGAAGTGCCGAGCTGCTGGCGGAACGCCTTGTCCACGAGCGTGTGAGACTTGCCTACATGCGCGTAGACGTCGGCGGCCGTTATGTTCTTCGTAATGTTGGCCCTTATAAAGACGAGGGCGTCAGACAGCCACGGCGGGGTGAGCGGGTAGATGCGCGTAGACCCGCGCTCGACAAGTTTCAGCGGCTTGACGCGGACAGGCGGCGGCACGACGCCGGGTTCGTCGAACATCTTCTGGAGCGATTCCGCCGCCGCATAGCCGATTCCCACCGGGTTCTGGTCTATGGACGATATGGGCGGATCCGTGAACTGGCACACAAGTTCGTCGTTGTCGACGCCGAGAATCGCCACGTCGTCTGGCACGTGGATTCCGTTTGCGCGGCATATTTCGCTCACCTGATATGCGCGCATGTCGTGTGCGCAGAAGATGGCGACCGGCTTCGGCAGGCCGCGGAGCCATTTAAGCAGCTGCTTGGCGTCGGAAGGCATGCCGAAGTGCTCATGCATTACCACGGAGTCTTCGAAGTCCTTCAACGCGATCCTGGGGGTGGCATACAGGCTGCACTTGAAGTGGTTGAGCTCTAGGCTGCGGACAAAGCCGTTGCGTCGTCCGTCCGAATAGCTACGCCCGTTGTAGCCGCAGAACGCGAAGTTGGTGAAATGGTGTTCTATGAAGTGTCGCGCGGCCATCTGCCCTACTGCGAGTGCGTTCTGGTCGGCGGCGGCGAATCCCGGAACGGACTTCTCGAAGAATACGTCAACAACGGGCTTCCCGATGGAGGCGAGGGCCCGCGCGATTCCGTCGTTCATGACCCGGGCGATGAAGCCGTCGTACTTGTTCCTGCGGATGTCCTGGCGAAGTGCCGAGAACTCTATGAGTTTCAGCGACCAGTCGTTCCTTTCGCACGCAAAATGCACTATCCCCTCGCACAGCCTGCGCCCATATCCCCTTTGTCGCTCTATGAGGATTCCGATTTTCTTCATTGCAGTATTGTCGCTCATATGTGTATTATAACAGAAAATTTGTTTTTGTGGGCTTGCAAAAAGTAATATTGTTATTGCAATGTTTACAATTGGAATTCGGCAATGACATTTGTTAGAATGTAAGTCAAAGACCAGAGGTGCGAAAATCCTTGGAGAAAAAATGAAATACAGGAGCGTGACATTTGCCGGCAATGTAATCGTCGACAGCGTGAAGATGCTGCCGTCGTGGCCGGAACGCGGAATGCTGGTCAACGTTTCGTCCGTCAATAGGTCTGTCGGAGGTTGCGTCTCAAACACCGGCATCGATCTGAAGAGACTGGACCCGTCGATAGAAGCGCGGGCGATCGCGAAGATCGGCGGCGACGAGCCGGGCGCGTTCGCGGTCGAGACGCTTTCGCAAGCCGGCGTCGACACGTCGGGCGTTGTCGCCGTGGAGGGCGCGGAGACGTCGGCGGTCGATTGTCTCACGCTGGAGAAGACTGGCGAGAGGACCTTCCTCTGTCTCAAAGGCGCGGGTGCGCTTCTTTCTCCGGAAGACTTCGATGTCGCCGCTCTTGACTGCGACATATTCCATCTTGGCTATCTCCTTCTCCTTGACGGCATGGATGCGCCGGATGCAGAGTACGGAACGAAAGCCGCCCGTCTTCTCGCCGCAGTGCAGGCGAAGGGAATCAAAACTTCCATCGACATCGTTTCCGAGCAGTCGGACCGCTTTGCGCGGATCGTCCGTCCCGCGCTCAAGTACTGCGACTACTGCGTCGTGAACGAAATCGAGGCTTCGCGCGCGACGGGAGTTGACAAGGATGATATGCGCGGACTTTGCGAGGGACTCGTTGCCCTTGGAGTGAGGCAATGTGCGGTGGTGCACCGCCCGGAGGGATCCGCCGCGATGGACGGACAAGGGGAATTCTCGTCCATCGGGTCGCTTGAACTCCCGGGCGGCTGGATTGTCGGTTCGACCGGCGCGGGCGACGCATTCTGCGCGGGGATGCTATACTCTTTTCTTCACGGGATGACCCCGGAAGACGGCATGCGGCTTGCGTCGTGCGCGGCGGCGTGCAATCTTTCGGTGGCAGGATCGGTGGATGGGGCCAGGTCGCTTGCCGAGACGCTTGAACTGGAAAAGAAATTAAAAAGGAGAAACGTATGCTGGTCAACATGAAGGGAATGCTCTCCGATGCCGCCAAGGGCGGTTATGCCGTCGGCGGATTCAACTTTGCGTCGCTCGAATCGGGAATGGGCGCGGTCAGGGCCTCGGAAGAACTCGGGATTCCGTTTGTACTGGAGCACGCTCCGGCGCACGAGGAGTATTGTCCTTTTGATGTGGCGGCGCCGATCATGGTGCAGCTTGCGAAGGCGGCGAAGACGCCGGTCGCGGCGCATCTGGATCACGGCGATTCGGTCGAACTCTGCATGAAGGCGCTCAAGTACGGGTTTTCGTCCGTCATGTTCGACGGCTCCGCGCTTTCCTACGAGGAGAATATCGAGAAGACGGCCTTTGTCTGCAAGGTTGCGCACGAGTTCGGGGCGACCGTGGAGGCCGAACTGGGCGCGATGCCGCACAACCTCAAGGGCGAACTGCGGGAATACACTCCGGAGGATTTCTACACAAGACCGGAAGATGCCTCAAGGTTCGTCGCAGAGACAGGTGTGGACGCGCTGGCCATCTCCTTCGGGACTGTCCATGGCGTCTACAAGACAACACCCAAACTTTCATTCAAGGTGATTGACGAGGTAAGGAAGGCGACCGGCGACCTGCCTCTCGTGATGCACGGAGGGTCGGGGCTTTCCGATTCCGACTACCGCGAGGCCATTTCGCGCGGCATCCGCAAGATCAACTACTACACGTACGGCGCGATAGCCTCCGGCGAGGCGGTTCGCGCGTATATCGCCTCCCACGAGGGCAAACTCATGTTCCATGACATCGCCGTGTGCGCAACAAACGCCGTCTGCGACGACGTAAAGCGCGTGATGAGGCTCTTCAAGCCTGTGACTGCGCGATAGACACGGGAGTCGGCCTGATTACAGATGGCCTTAAAACGGTTGTAGATAAATTTAAAATGGTTGTAGATAAAAACAAGGAAAGGACGAAAAATGCTCAAAGGAATAAACCCGGTTCTGACATCGGACCTGCTTAAGATACTCTGGGACATGGGGCATGGCGATGAGCTTGTCATCACCGACGCCCACTATCCGGCGCACTCTAAATGCCCAGATCTCGTCATCGACACGGCGGGAGTGGACGTGGCGCCGATTCTGAAGGGGATCGCCCCGCTGTTTGAACTCGACCCGGAGGTTCCGCCCGCCATGATCCAGGACACCGAAAAGGATCCCGCCGATCCACAGGTCGAAAAGGACTTCCGCGAGGCACTGGGCTACGGCGGAGAGATTGTGCGCATGGGACGGTTCGACTTCTACGACCGTGCGACCAAGGCATACGCCGTTGTGCGCACTGGAGAGCTTAGGAAGTACGGCTGCATCATAATCACGAAGGGCGTGACGAACAACGGAAAGGGGTGGAACTGATGAAGACCATCAAGGACAAGTATCTTCTCGTCGGGGCGGACACGGCGGGATTCCCGATCAAGGAGGCCGTCGTCGCGCACCTGAAGGCGCAGGGCTGGACGATAGAGGACATCGGCGTCACCGACTACGAGCGCGACAAGGACGACCTGAACCTCATGTTCCACCGCGTTGGACTCCGGGTAGGCGCGAAGATCGCGTCGGGCGAGTACGAGCGCGCGATGGTGTTCTGCGGAACCGGTATGGGCATCCACATAGCGGCGTCGAAGTGCCCGCACGTCCATGCAGGCGTCGTCGAGTCGCCGCAGGCCGCCGAACGTGCCGCGAAGGGCAACGGCGTGAACGTCCTCGCGATGGGCGCGTTTTTCGTCACGACCCACATGGCCTGCGTCATAGCGGACGCATACCTCAACTCCTGGCTGGGCAAGGGGTACGAGTGGTGGCACAACTTCTACGAGTTCCACAAGCTCGCCATCGACGAGATGGAGGCTTTCGACTACGACGAGTACATGAAGACGGGGAAGCTCCCCCATCTCGGAGACTATCCTCTTTCGCAGGCGGGGAACGTCCCCGGCAAGGCCGTCGGCAAGAAGGACTGAACGATGGGGCGCAGGGGCTACATCTTCGACATGGACGGCACGCTCGTCGACAACGTGCAGTACCATGTCAAGGCATGGAAGGCGTTTTCGCGCAAGTACGGAAACGAACTTTCCGATGAC
The DNA here is from genome assembly GCA_902779075.1 of uncultured bacterium. The sequence goes on from CACZAK010000031.1 coordinate 4,610, forward strand.
AAGATAGTAGGCTGGATGGGCATGACGAACCGCGTCTACCAGGAGCGCATCCTCGGGCGGCCCGTCGGCGACGAGGAGTCGCTTCGCATGAGCGAGGAGAAGGAGTCGATGTATAGGGAGCTCTTTGCCGCGCACATGCGCCTTCCCGACGGACTCCGCGCGCTTCTTGACCGCGCCCGCGACGCGGGAGTCATCTGCGCGGTGGCGACGGGCGCGCCGGCTTCGAACGTCAACTTCATAATGGACGGGCTGTCGCTGCGTGACGACTTCAAGGCCATGGTGGACGAGACCAAGTACACGAAGTGCAAGCCCGACCCAGAATGCTTCCTGACGGCGGCGAGGATGCTTGGATGCGATCCGGCGGACTGCGTCGTGTTCGAGGACGCCGTTCCGGGCGTCATGGCCGGGAAGGCCGCCGGCATGAAGGTCGTCTGCGTGACGTTCACGCGTCCGCGCGAAGTCCTTGCCGACGCCGGAGCCGACATGGTAGTCGATTCATATCTTGAACTCTCCGGAAAGGAGCTGCCGTGAAGGACGCAGTTGAAAAAGACGTAGTGGCGTTTGGTGAAATACTGTGGGATGTCATCGACGGCGTTCCACATCTTGGCGGCGCTCCGTTTAATTTCGCCGCACATGCCGCGCGCCTGGGACTCAAGACCGCCATCGTCTCGGCCGTCGGGTGCGACGAATTGGGGACGAAAGCCGTCGCCGCCGCAGAGCGCTTCGGGGTGGACGTGTCCTTGGTGGAAAGGCATCCGTCGCTTCCGACGGGCATCGTGAACGTGACGCTTGCAAACGGCATTCCGTCGTACGAGATAGTTAGGCCCGTCGCGTGGGACGAGATTTCCTGCGGTTCAGCGGAGGATGCCGCGCCAGTTCCGCCGAAGGTGTTCTATTTTGGCACGCTGGCGCAGCGTTCGACAGTCTCTGCGACGACGCTGCGGCGACTGCTCCGTGCATTCGAGCTGTCTTTGGTTTTCTTCGACGTCAATCTTAGGCAGGACTGGTGGAGCGAGGAGCTTGTCTGCAAATGCCTAGAGTCGGTCGATGTCCTCAAGGTGAACGACGAGGAGATGAAGACTCTTGGCTTTTCCCCGGAGGCGCTTTTCTCTCGATTCCCTCGCCTCAAGACTGTCGTCGAGACTCGCGGCGCGGAGGGATGCCGCGTGGCGTCGCGGGTGGAAGCTGCATTCGACAGCCCCGCGATTTGCGACGGACCGGTGGTTGACACGGTCGGCGCGGGAGATTCTTTCTCCGCCGCATTCATAGCCGCCGTTCTGCGCGGCGAAAGCCTCAAGGCCGCGGCTGAGGCAGGCAACCGCCTTGCGGGGAAGGTTGCGGCACGCGCTGGCGCCATACCCGAAGACATTTGACAAAAACAGAAAGGAAGAACACAATGAAATACGGTATATACTACGCCTACTGGGAAGACAAGTGGGAGGCCGACTACTTCAAGTACATCGAGAAGGTGGCGAAGCTCGGCTTCGACTTCCTCGAAATCGCCTGCACGCCCATAAACGGATATTCGCGGCAGACGCTGAAGGACCTTCGCCAGGCGGCTAAGGACAACGGAATATTCCTGACGGCCGGGCACGGTCCCAGCGCAGACCAGAACCTCGCCTCGCCTGACGCCGCAGTCCGCAAGAACGCGAAGAAGTTCTTCACAAAACTTCTGAAGAACCTCGAAATCCTCGACATCCACACCATCGGCGGAGGCATCTACAGCTACTGGCCCGTGGACTACTCCAAGCCGATCGACAAGAAGGGCGACTGGGCGCGTTCCGTCAAGGGGGTACGCGAGGTCGGGAAGATCGCGGCCGACTGCGGCGTAAACTACTGCCTTGAGGTGCTGAACCGCTTTGAGGGATATCTCCTGAACACTGCGGCGGAGGGCGTCAAGTTCGTCAAGGAAGTGGACGTCCCCTCCGTGAAGGTGATGCTCGACACGTTCCACATGAACATCGAGGAGGATTCCATCGGAGGCGCGATCCGCTCCACGAAGGGACTTCTCGGCCACTTCCACACCGGCGAGTGCAACCGCCGCGTCCCGGGAAGGGGCAGGACGCCGTGGTTCGAGATCGCTACGGCGCTGAAGGAGATCGGCTACAAGGGCAACGTCGCCATGGAGCCGTTCGTCCGCATGGGCGGCAAGGTGGGCGAAGACATCAAGATATGGCGCGAGCTCGAGCCGGGCATCACCGAGGCGAAGATGGACGCGGACGCGAAGAGCGCCCTTGAGTTCGAACGCGCGGTGCTGGGCTGATTAGGACGGGAGGCACTTCATGCAGCTGATCGACTGGTTGATGGTGTTCGGCTATTTCGGCGTCCTGGCCGTCGTCGTGTCGGTCACGCTGCGGAAGCGGAAGATCAGGTCCGGCGAAGACCTCTTCCTCGGAGGGCGTTCCGTCGGCTGGCTCGCCATAGGCGCGTCGCTCTTCGCGGCGAACATCGGCTCGGAGCATCTAGTCGGACTCGCCGGCGCGGGGGCTTCGGCAGGTCTCAGCCAGGCGCACTGGGAGTTCAACTCGTGGATCATCGTGGGCATGGCCTGGATATTCCTCCCGTTCTACTACAAAAGCGGAGTGTCCACCATGCCGGAGTTCATCGGACGTCGCTTCGGCGAGCGGGCGCGGTGGCTGCTGACCCTTGTTTCGCTCGCGGCGTACGTCTTAACCAAGATCGCGGTGACGGTGTTCGCCGGCGCCGTCTTCTTCCAGACGATGATGCCGGAGCTCCAGCTCGTCGTCGGAGACGTCACGATCACGTCGTTCTGGCTTGGGGCGGTCCTTACCGTCGTCCTCGCCGGAATCTACTCCTCGATAGGAGGGCTCTCCGCAGTCGTCTACACCGATGTCGTCCAGACCGTCGTCATTCTCGTCGGCACGCTGTCGGTCACGGGGTTCTCGCTCTACTACCTCGGCCATTCCGGCGTGGTCCTGCCAGACGGGCAGGCCGCGCAGTCGATGTCGGACGGATGGCAGGTGCTGAAGCAGACGATTGTGTCGAGCGGAGCCGCCGAGCGGTTCTCGCTGTTCCATCCGCTCACCCACCCGACGTTCCCGTGGCTGGGCGTCATGGTCGCGTCGCTCGTCAGCGGCTGCTGGTACTGGTGCACTGACCAGTTCATCGTGCAGAGGACGCTGGCGGCGAAGGACCTGACGAACGCCCGCAGGGGCGTGCTTTTCGGATCGCTCCTGCGGTTTACCCCGGTCTTCCTCTTCATAGTTCCGGGGATGCTCGGCTTTGCGCTTTGGCAGAATCACGTCAGCATCGGAGGCGTTGAGTTCGGGAGTCAGATGACGAGGCTCGTGGACGGCGTGCGCGCAATCGACGGCGACAAGGTGTTCCCGACTCTCGTGCAGAGCGTGCTGCCCGTCGGGTTCCGCGGCATTGTCGTAGCGGGAATGGTCGCGGCGCTTATGAGTTCGATGGCGTCGCTCTTCAATTCGGTCTCGACGCTCTTCACGATGGACGTGTTTCTTAAGCTGCGTCCGGGCGCAGGGCAGAAGACCATCGTTCTGGTTGGCCGCTGCACCACCGTCGTGATGACGTGCCTTGGCCTTCTCTGGCTTCCGGTCGTGAAGCTCATCTCCAGCGGTGGACTCTACGAGTACCTCCAGAACGTGCAGTCGTTCCTCGCCCCTCCGATTGTCGCCGTGTTCCTTGCGGGGCTTTTCTGGAAGCGGGCGAACCTAGCCGGGTCTATCACGGGACTTGCCGGCGGATTCGCCCTTGGGATCGGCAAGCTGGTTCTCAAGGCTGCCTGCTCGAACGCGGACGGATGGATTGGCGCGGCGGCGCGGTTCAACGACTACTACTTCTCCGGCGTCCTTTTCGTGCTGTCCGTGATCTTTGTGGCGGCGGCATCCCTGGCGACGCAGGCGCCCGATGCGTCACGGCTGGGTGGACTCAACTACTTCTGCCTCGACGAGGCGTTCAAGAAAGAGAACCGCGCCTCGTGGAACTGGGTGGACGTCGCCGTTTCGGCCGGCGTTGTCTCCCTCGTCGTCGCGGCCTACGTCTATTTCTACAACTGGCTCGGAGGCACGCCTTGAAAAGGCTGGTTGCGATTTATGTTCTCTTCATGGCGTCGTTCGCCTGTGCGGCGGTTGAGCGCGCCTCCTTCCGCAGCTGGGCGATTGCCGTGGATCGAGCCTCGCTCGACTTCTCGCTGGAGTGCGCAACGGCACCCGGCGGCAGCGCCGTTATTGTCGAGGACGGACGCATCACGCTGCCGTCGGGGTGGATGCCCGTCTCCGGGAAGGCCAAGCTCCCGTCCATGGACGCCGCTTTCACCCTTATGGAGGTGCCGGTCGCCAGGAATGGCGAAACGAACGCCGTGGCATTCCGGCTTTCCGCAGACGGCGTGGAGATCGCGGCGCCTGACGGCTCCCGCATCTCCGGCACGCTTCTCTGGGGCGAGGACGCCAGGCGCGTAATTGCCGTCAGGGCAGACGAGCCGTGCGCAGGGCCGCATGTTACCTCCGGCCCGCGCGTGCCAGGCGGGGCAGACGCTCTTTTCGACATTCCCTCGGATTCGCTTCTCGCGTTGCGCGGTGCGACGCTGGAGTATGTTCCCGGCGCGGGACGTTTTGCGTTCTCGGCGGGCGGGATGGTTTCGTTCTCGGCCCAGCACGCGTTTCTCTCGAAGCGCTACGGCATCCGCAGCCACGCGCCGAGGGAGGGTGGCATGTTCGCGACGCCTCCCGTCGGTTGGATGACGTGGTACGCCGTCAAGTTCGCCGCAAACGAGCAGATAGTCCTCGAAAACGCCAGGGCGTTTAAGGAGAAGTTCGGCGGCTACACAGACGAGAAGCCTGTCCTTTGGGTCGACTGGGAATGGGGCCACGGCAAAATGCACAACTTCGGTGATGAAAACGAGGACGTGACTTCGCCCCGCGCATCTGCGTACCCACGCGGAATGAAGGCGCTTGCGGACGATCTTTCGTCGTTGGGCTTCACGCCGGGGCTGTGGGTTTCCGTCGTCAACGACTGCCGCACCAACGCTTTTTGGAAGGCGCGCCCCGAATGGGTGCTGGGCGAATGGGACGTGTGGTGCGGTCCAGTGTGGGGCGATCCTACGGCGCCCGGCTTCTGCGAAGAATACGTTCCGGACATCTTCGCTCTCTACGAAAGCTGGGGATACAAGGCGTTCAAGTGGGACACGCTCCCTTGGGCGCTCGCCGCCTTCACGCGACTGCGCGAAAAAATGCACGATCCGTCCGTGATGCCGGAAGAGGCGTACCGCAGGATGGTCGCGGCGGGACGCAAAGCCGTCGGCGAAAAGACTTTTCTGCTGAGCTGCTCCGGCGAGACGGACGCTTGCAACCTTGCGGCATCCGACCTCTTCGACGCCATGCGCATCGGCGGCGATATCTTCACCTGGGAGAACTTCGTCACGCAGGGCCTAGAGCGCATTCTGCGCTACCAGCCGCTCCATGGCACGCACATCCTCTCTGACAGCGACAACCTCGTTCTCCGGACTGAATTTTCCACGCTCGCGCAGGCGCGGACGCGCGTTTCGATATACGGTCTCTCGGGACTCCCCGTGACCGTCGGCGACACAATCGCGTCACTCGATGCGCCGCGCATCGACATGTTGCGATGCATCATGCCGGTCGTTCCGGTGACGCCCGCATCGCTGGCGCGTGCTGAGATCCGGACGGACTGCCTTGTGGAATCGGTCGCCGAATTCGCCCGTCCGTGGGGGACGTGGGAGGTTCGCGCGTTCTCCAATCTGGACACAAACGAAGCGCGGCGCGTGTCGTTTTCCGCTTCTGGCCGCGCAGTCTGGGACTTCTGGCGCGACGAATTGCTCCATCCGAACGGCGATGGCACTTTCACTCTGGAAGTTCCGCCGTGCGACACGCGCGTCGTGCGCCTTTCGCCATTGTCCGCCCATGGCGCGACGCTTCTTTCGGTTTCGCGGCACATAACGCAGGGCGGATACGAGCTGGCGTCATTCCGGTCCGATGCGCACGAAGTGTCCGGCGCGGTGAAGTGCCCAGGCGGCGAAACAGTTAAAGTCACGCTTCTTCTGCCGGAAAAAAGGGGCGCGATAACGTCCTCGCATCCCTGCAGACTGGAAGGGGATGTCCTGCGGCTTGAACTGTCGCCTGCGTCGAGCGGGGCTGTCGAATGGCACGTTGCATTCTGAAACCAAAGGACATGAACGTCTATGAACTACGCTGAAGCAAAGGAAAACAAAGCGGTTTGCGCTGATAACAGTCGCACGATGGATGCGAAAGGCGGCAGGCTGTTGTTTCTCTCCATGGCGGCGGCCATGGGAGGGTTCCTCTTCGGGTACGACACGGCGGTGATCAACGGTGGAGAACAGCAGATACAGTCCGTCTGGGGGCTCTCGTCGTTTATACACGGCCTCGTCATGAGTTCCGCTCTCTGGGGCACGGTCATTGGCGCGGTGTGCGGCGGAAAAGTCTGCGACAGGATCGGACGCAAGCCGACGCTCTTCTGGGTCGGCGTACTCTACCTCGCCTCCGCCGCCTGGAGCGCATTTGCGTTCGGGCCGTGGGACTTGATCGTCGCGCGCTTTGTCGGCGGCTTGGGCGTCGGGGCGTCGTCTATAGCCGCGCCAGTATATATCGCGGAAATCGCGCCTCCTGAAAGGCGCGGACAGCTTGGCGGGCTTTTCCAGTTCAACATCGTCCTCGGAATGGTCGTATCGCAGTTCGTGAACTGGGGAATCGGCTCCGCCGGGCTTGGCGACGCCACATGGCGCTGGATGCTTGGCTCGGAGATGGCACCCGCCCTCGCATTCACGCTCTTGACGCCGTTCCTCGACGAGAGCCCGAGGTGGTTGCGGTCGCGCGAGACGCGTGACCCTACCGACGGTAGGGCGCGATCACCGGTATCACCCGAACAAAGTGAGCCGCGTAAGCGGTCGCTAGAGGTGTGCGCGCCGTTCTTCTCCCGCGCAAACCGGCGTCCCATATTGCTTGCCTTTGCCGTCGCGATGTTCAACCAGCTTTCGGGCATCAACGCGATGATGTATTTTGCGAAGCGGGTCTTCGAGATGGCCGGCTTCACTCCGCAGGTAGCGCTCGGCACTGCGGCGGGGATGAGCGTCGTCCTCGGGCTTGGCACTTTCGCCGGGCTTTTCCTCATCGACCGGCTCGGACGCCGCACGCTCTTGATAATCGGCTCGATTGGATGCATTGTCGCGCATTTTGCCGCAGCCTCGGCATTCGTGTTCGATCTGGGACTTGTCGCCGCGATATGCATCTTTCAGTTCATCGTGTTCTTCGCCGTGGGGCAGGGCGTCGTCATCTGGGTGTTCATCTCGGAGATATTCCCGCAGAAGTTCCGAGCGCAGGGGCAGAGCTGGGGAAGCTTCACGCACTGGTCGTTCTGCGCGGTGCTCACATTTGTGTTCCCTGCGATGGCTGCATCGTGGGCGCCGGCCTCGATATTCTCGTTTTTCGGCGTCTGTCTCTGCGTCCATCTTCTTTGGGCGATATTCATTTGTCCGGAAACAAAAGGAAAGAAACTGGAGGAGTTCGAAAAATGAAATTCGCAGTAATGTTTGGAAACAGGGGGTTCTTCCCCGGTGAACTTATAGCGTCCGCGAGGCGCGACTTTGCTTCCGTCCTGAAGAAAAACGGGCACGAGTCCCTGATGATGGACGAATCGCTTTCGCGCTACGGTGCGGTGGAGACGCCGGAGGAGGGGCGCAGGTTCGCCGCGTTCCTCGCGGAGCGCAAGAACGAGGTGGACGGAGTCATAGTCGCACTCGCCAATTTCGGCGATGAAAACGGCGCCTTGTACGCGCTGCGCGATGCAGGCGTGCCGATACTCGTGCAGGCATATCCCGATGAAATCGGCAAGATGGACTTTTCGCACCGCCGCGACGCGGTCTGCGGGAAGATCGCAATGTGCAACGTTCTGCGACAGGCGGGCGTGAAGTTCACCCTCACGCGAGACTTCGCCGTCGATCCGAAGAGCAAGGCGTTTGCCGAAGACCTTCGCATCTTCGCTGCGGTGTGCCGCGTGGTTAAGGGGATGCGCAGACTCAACGTCGCGGCGGTCGGAGCGAGAACTACGGCGTTCAAGACTGTCCGCTTCGACGAAATCGCCTACCAGAAGAAGGGCGTCGGAATAGAGACAATCGACCTCTCGCATCTTTTCTCGCTTATGGAGAAGGCGGATGCAAAGGAGGTCGCGGAGAGCGTCAACGCGCTCAAGCGGTACGCCGACTTCGGCAATTGGCCGGACGCGAAGGCGGAGGCGCTATCGCGCCTCGCGATTGCGCTCGGGAATATCAAGGACGACCTTTCGATAGATGCCTTTGCGATACGCTGCTGGGACGAGTTCCAGCACCGCTGGGGAATCGCGCCCTGCGTCGTGATGGCGATGCTCAATTCGCAGGGCATCCCCGCCGCGTGCGAGATGGACGTCAACAACGCCGTCGCGATGAAGGCGCTCTCACTCGCCGCCGACGCCCCGGTGGGGCTCTTCGACGTCAACAACAACTACGGGAAGGCGAAGGACAGAATGATCTTCTTCCACTGTTCGGCGCTTCCGGGGGAGATGCTAAAAGGCAAGGGCCGAATCGGCGAGCACCTCATGTTCCGCAAGGCGTTTGGTCCGGGGACGGGTGTCGGCATCTTCGGCGGCAACGTCAGGCCGATGTCGCTGACCGTCGCGAGCATGAAAACCGAGGACGGCAGTCCGTGGGCGTTCGTCACAACCGGGAAAGTCACGACGGATAATGTCGAGAAGGGATTTTTCGGAACAGGATTCGTATTCCGTCCCGAATGCGGCGACGCGAACGCCATGCTCAACTACATGGCGCGGAACGGCTACCGCCATCACGTCGCATTTGTCGAAGGCGACTGGTCCCGGGCCGTCGCAGAGGCGCTTGCGAACTATCTGGAGTATCCTATAGATGAGATTTAAGGCTCTTGCCTGCGTCCTTCTCGCAGTCGGCGCCCTGGCGTCGGCGTGCGACGGAGGAAAGGCGCCGTTCTCCGTCGCTGTGCCCGTCTGGCCGGAGGGTCGCGAGCGGCGCATGAACGATTTTGTCGAGTTTCGCGCCTTCTTCGATGTTCCGGAAGATGCGCGTCCCGTTTTGCGTATGACCGGCGCCTCGGTCTACCGCATCTGGCTGAACGGCGTGTTCGCAGGATATGGTCCTGCGCGCGCCGCCCCGGGTTTCTTCCGCGTGGACGAATGGCCTCTTGCGGCAAAGGCGGGGCGCAACGAATTGTCAGTCGAAGTTTCCGCCTACAACTGCAACACGTTCTATATACCCGAGCATCCGGCGTTTCTCCAGGCGGAGGTTGATTGCAATGGACGCATCCTCGCGGCTACAGGCCGCGGAAGCGATTTTTCGGCCTTCGAGACAACGCGCATCGCGAAATGCTCGCGGTACAGCTACCAGCGTGCGTTCGGCGAGGCGTACCGTCCTTCTCCGAATGGTGAAGGCGAAAAACTCACGTTTGTCGCGCAGCCAGCCGTCCGACTCGTTGAGCGCATCGCGGCGTATCCCAAGTTCGAGTTTTTGGGTGCGTTCGAACCTTCGTCTAGGACACGCGTCCGGATCGATCCGACTGGTGTCTATCCGCCTGCGAGGTTCGTCGACGGCGTCCAGAGCTGGTTCAAGTGCTACGCGCATACGAACCTTGCGGTCAACATTTACGATACTCTCCGCCATACGCGCGTATTTCCGGACGGCGCCAAGGCGGGGAACGGGCGGATAACCGCAGGGGAAGGCGTCCAGTACGACGCCGGGCGCAACGCATCCGGATTCATCGTGTTGGACGTGGAATGCCTCGAAGCGGGGACGCTTTGGGTCGCCTTCGACGAGGTGCTGCAAGATGGCGTCGTCGCGCCAATGCGGTCCCGCGAGGTCGCCAACGCCGTCTGTTTCGAAATGACGCCAGGCCGCCGCCGCATCGAGACATTCGAACCATATACAATGCGCCATATCCACGCCTACACATTCGACGGCAAATTCAACATGGGCAAGGCGGGCATTCGGGAATACCGCTCTCCAGCCGCAGACGCCGCCGCGCTTCGGACTTCCGATGCGTCGTTGGATGCGATATTCGCCGCCGCGTGCGAGACTTTCGCGCAGAACGCAGTCGACGTTTTTACGGACTGTCCGGGCCGCGAGCGCGCGGGATGGCTCTGCGACAGTTTCTTTCTGGCGCGCGCATCGGCGCTGCTTACCGGATCGACGGACCTCGAGCGGCTTTTTTTTCAGAACTACGTGTTGCCGGAGAAGTACGCCGACATTCCGGAAGGCATGATTCCCATGTGCTTCCCCGCAGATATCCGTAACGGCAACTACATACCGAACTGGGCGATGTGGTTCGTCATACAGCTCGCGGAATACCTCGACAGGAGCGGCGACCGAGCCACGGTGGACGCGCTCAAGCCGAGAATGCTGGCGCTCGTCGATTTTTTCCGTAGATTCCTGAACTCCGACGGGCTCCTCGAAAAACTCGGCGGGTGGCCGTTCATCGAGTGGAGCGAGGCGAACAATCTCGTCCAGGACGTGAACTACCCGACGAACGCGACGTGGGCGGAGATGCTGAACGCGGTTGCCCGAATGTACTCCATCCCCGATCTCGCCGGGGAGGCGGAGCGCGTGCGCGAGGCGATACGCCGACAGTCGTGGACCGGACGTTGGTTCTGCGACAACGCCGTGCGGGAGGCAGACGGAACGCTCAGGCCCTCCGGAAAGTGCACCGAGACGTGCCAGTACTACATGTTCGCGTTCGGCGTCGCGACAAGGAAAACGCATCCGGAACTCTGGAACACGCTCGTCTCGGACTTCGGGCCAAGGCGACGCGAGACCAACGCCCATCCGGAGGTTTTCCCCTCCAATGCGTTCATCGGCAACTTCCTTCGTCTGGAGCTTCTCTCCCGCGCCGGGCTTTCGCGCAGGGTCATCGACGAAAGCCGCAGGTATTTCGCGCATATGGCGGAGCAGACGGGCACGCTGTGGGAACACGAAGGGACAAGGGCGAGCTGCAACCATGGCTTTGCAAGCTACGTCGCGGCGCTCTATGCGCGGAACATCGCCGGCATCGTGGAGATTGACGGCTTGGCGAAGACCGTGGCTGTTCGGAAGACGGACGTACCTCTCGACTTCTGCGAGATGACGCTTCCGGTCGATGGCGGAACGGTGACGTACGGCTGGCGCAGGGAAGGGGTGGAGCGCGTCGAGACGTTTCGCGCGCCGGATGGTTGGCACATGATCGCGGAGCAGGATGTTGATTGCAAAAATCTATAGTGCGCTTGCATTATTTACTATTGCGTGATTTCAGACGGAAGTGCTACAATATGGCTATGGCGAAGTCGATATGACTTTACTGCCGAATTAGGAAATGTAACAACTGAAAGGACAATAAAATGAGGAACTTGATTGTTGCCGGCGTCGTCGGATGCGTTGCCTTGACACTGTTCGCCAACGGTCCGCGGGTTGAAAGGCGCAAGCCGCTTACGGCAAACGTCGGCGTGGTGTCGGTGGGGCTTGACACTTACTGGGACCAGTGTCCCGGGCTTCTTGAGGACATGCGGAAGAAGGAGCAATCCTTCGTGCGAAAGATCGAGCCGCATCATGTTAAGGTGACGTCGTTCGGCATGTCGGACAACCCGGAGAAGGCAAAGGCGATGATTCCAGACATGAAGGCGGCGGACCTCGACCTCCTCTTCGTGGACATGGTGACGTATGCGACGAGCTCGACTTTTGCGCCGTTCGTGCGCGAGCTTAAGTGTCCTATTGTGCTTGTCGCGCTTCAGCCTGAATCGCGCCTCGACTATGAGCACGCGACGATCTACAAGCAACTCTACAACGATGACCTGTGCGCTCTTCCCGAGTTTACTGGCGTTGCCATACGCTACGGGCGGCCTGTAGCGGACGTGATAATCGGCATGAGGGAAGGGGATGCCAGGACGGACGAGGAGATTCGCCAGTGGTGCGCCGTCGCGCATGTGCTGCACGACCTCCGCCGTGCGCGCATCGGGCTCATGGGGCACGTCCTCGAGGCGATGTACGACATGCAGGTCGATCCTACGGCTGTCTGCCGCACGTTCGGCTGCCACGTCGCGCTTTGCGAGCCGGACGAGATACTGGCGTTCTACAAGGAGCCGGACGCTGCGGTGGTGGAGACGATGAAGAAACGAATCCTTTCGTTCTTCGATACGCCCGATCCCGTCTCCGATCCGTGGACCGAGAAACTCACCGAGAAGGATCTCGACGTCGCGGCGAAGGCGGCGGTCGCGCTCGAGAAGTTCATCGAGAAGCGCAATCTCGACGGCTTCGCCTACTACTACGAGGGACAGCCAGGGACGCCGACGCGTGAGCTCGTGACGAACTTCATCGTCGGAAACTCCCTCCTGACGGCGGCGGGCTTTCCGATGTGCGGCGAGTTCGACCTCAAGAACTGCGTCGCGATGATGATATTCGACCGCCTCGACATCGGCGGCAGCTTCGCGGAGTTCCATCCGATCGACTTCGACCGCGACACGGTCCTCGTGGGACACGACGGACCCCACCACCTCAACATCGCCTCGAAGAAGCCGGTCCTCCGCTCCCTCAAGAAGTACCACGGAAAGCCGGGTAGCGGCGCGGGCGTTGAGTTCAACATCAAGGAAGGTCCGATTACCATGATGTCGCTCGGTCTCAAGGCGGACGGCACGTTCAAGTTCGTCGTGGCGGAGGGCGAGTCGCTCGCGGGCCCGATCCCGCCGACTGGCAACACCAACACCCACGGCAAGTTCCCCCCGGACGTCCGCACGTTCCTCAGGAACTGGACGATGGCCGGCCCGACCCACCACTTTGCTCTCGGCATCGGACACCACGCCGCCGAAATCAAGAAGCTTGGCCGCGCCCTCGGCATCGAAACTGTCGTTGTGACGGACGTCAAATGACAGGTAGAGAGGGGCTTATGAAGAATGCGGCGCTTGTGGTCGCTTTTTGCGCAGCCTTGTCATGCGCGGCTGGGGCTGTGCGCGTCGAGCTGAACGACTGGAGGTTCTCCGACGCCGAGGACCTTGCGACGGCTCGTATGTTCACGCTTCAGAAGATGGCCGACTGGCTGGACGACATGGGGCGCGACATGATGGAGATGCCGTCCGCCTCGCGCCGTCCGCGCGCGCCCGGCCCGGTTGTCGGCAACCGCTTCAACGAGCCCGACTTCGACGACTCCGAATGGGCGCGGGTGAGAGTTCCACACGACGCGGCGATCCGCTATTCGTTCTCGTACGACCTTGGGCATCTCGACGGCTATCTTCCGGCATCGGGAACCACATGGTACCGCTGCCGCTTTACCGTGAAGGACTGCGAGGTCCGCGCCGAAGGGAAGCGTCTGCCGCTCGCGGCAGACGGCCTCGCGCACTTTGTCTGCGACGGCGCGATGGCGTATCCGATGGTGTGGATCAACGGAAACTTCGTCGGCGGCTGGCCGCTCGGCTACGCGCGCTGGCGCGTAGACCTGACGCCCCACCTGAAGCGCGACGGCACGGAAAACGTCATCGCCGTGAGAACGCACCGCCCGCCGGACTTCTCGCGCTGGCATACCGGCCTCGGCCTTGTGCGGCGCTGCTGGCTGGAGACGCTCCCGGCGGATTACGTCGTGCCTGGCTCGGTCGCGATTACGACGCCTTCCGTGTCGAAGAACTCCGCGACGGTCAAGGTGACGTACAAGATGTCGAAAAGCGGCGCGAAGGAGAAGGTGTTCACCATCCCAAATCCGCGCCTCTGGGATATCGACGACCCGTATCTCTACACCGTTGACATAGAGGGCGACATGTACCGCTACGGCATCCGCACCATCGGCTTCTACCCCGACGAGCGCGGCTTCCAGCTGAACGGACGGCGCATCCAGATAAAGGGCTGCTGCTTCCACCAGGACCTCTGTTCGCTCGGCGCGGTTCCGAACCGCAACGCCATCCGCCGCCGTCTCGAGAAGGCGAAGGCGCTCGGCATGAACGCCGTCCGCATGAGCCACTACCGTCACGCGGAGGAGTGGTACGACCTGTGCGACGAGATGGGGTTCGTCGTGATGGACGAAATCCTCGACCAGTGGAGCCTTCCGAAGCGTCCGACCGACTACCACCTCCTGATGGATCGCTGGTTCGAGCGCGATCTGCGCGCGTGGATACGCACAGACCGAAACCACCCCTGCGTCATCATGTGGGGGTTCGGCAACGAAATCTGGGAGTCGCGGGCGGGCGAGGCGTTCTGGCCGCTCTTCCAGAAGAACGGCGTTGAGGGCGTGAGGATATGCCACCAGGAGGATCCGACGCGTCCCGCGACGACGGCGAACGACAATAAGGACGTCTGGCGCTCGCCGCTTGCGCAGTTCGGCGACATCTACGGCTTCAACTACAAGCCCGACCTCTACGCCGACTACCACGCGATGTGGCCGGAGAAGCCGTTTTTCGGCAGCGAGTCGATGTGTACGCAGACATCCCGCGGCGAATACTTCTTCCCCCTGCCGGAGAAGCCGGGGAAGTGGAGGCTTCCTGAGTCCGGCGGACGCATCGACTTCCGCTGCAGTTCGTACGGGCTGGACACCATTGCGCTGGCGGACGCCGAATGGACGGCTGAAGACGAGAATCCCGCCTGCATGGGATCTTTCTCATGGACGGCCTTCGACTACCTCGGCGGACCCTGGGCCTCGCCGGAGATACGCGCGAAGCCAAAGTTCTCCGACCCGGAACGTCAGAAGCGTGCGCTTGAAGATGTGGCGCGCCATGGAACGGTGCGCGGCGGCATCCACTCGTGTCCGACCGGTCTCTTCGACCTTGCCGGGTTCGCGAAGGACGAGGCGTACCTCTACCTCGCGCGATGGCGTCCGGACGTGCCGACGGCGCACATTCTGCCGCACTGGACTTGGCCCGGGCGGGAGGGCGAGAAGACGCCCGTTTACGTCTATTCCTCCGGTGACGAGGTCGAGCTTTTTGTGAACGGAGTCTCGCAGGGGCGCAAGACGCGCGAGAAGGGGCTTTGGCGCTTCCGGTTCAACGACATCATCTATCAGCCAGGCGAGCTGAAGGCGGTCGCCTACAGGAGCGGCAAGGCTTGGGCGGAAGAGGCGGTGAAGACGGCGGGCGCGCCGGCGCGTCTTGTCGCGACGCCAGAGAGAGAGTCGATAGCGTCCGACGGAGAGGATGTCGGCTATGTGACGCTCAAGGTGGTTGACAAGGACGGCAACTTCTGTCCGACGGCGAATGTCGAGGTGAAGATTTCGGTGTCGGGCTGCGGAACCTTCGTCGCGGCGGAGAACGGAGACGAGACGGACTTCACGTGGCTGCGCGATCCGTCGCGCAAAACATTCAACGGCCTCCTCTCCGCGCTCGTGAGGGCGACGCCAGGAGCGGCGGGCGAAATCACAATCGTGTTCGAGGCTGAAGGGCTCCCGTCCGCAACGGCCAAGATCAAGGTGAACAGTCAAGGATGACAACGCATGGCTATGAGAGGACAAACGAAAGCGAATCTTTGGGTTCCGATTGGGATGACCGCAGTTTGCGCGGCGATGGCCGCGTGGCTTACCTCATGCGCGACTGCCTTTGAGGCAGCGCGGTTCACAAGTGAAATCAAGCTTCTGGACGGCGAGCGCTGGTGGGGCGGCGGCGGAGGCGACGGACAGAGCCAGCCCTACGGCGCGGGAGACTCCAGGCGCATAGACTTGAGGACGCATGGGAACACCTCCTCGCCTCTGCTCGTGTCGTCGTGCGGCCGCTACGTCTGGAGCGAGAAGCCGTTTGGATACGAATTCAAGGACGGCAAGCTCGTCATCGACTCCGATGCGGAGAAGGTCAAGTGCGTCCAGGCCGGCGCGACGCTGAAGGACGCATACCTCGCGGCGGCGAAGACGCACATGCGCTTCGAGGGGAAGGCGCCTCCAGACGTTTTCTTCACGCTTCCGCAGTGGAACAACTGGATCGAGATATTCCTCAACGGAATGGACCAGAAGGCGGCGGACGACTACGCCGGGGAGCTGGCGAAGAGCGGTTTTCCGTGCGGCGTGTACATGATGGACGGCGGATGGCTTTCCCATCAGGGTTCCTACGAGTTCTACGAGCGGGACTTCCCAGATCCCAAGGGAATGTTCGACCGCATCAACGCTCAGGGGTGGATCCCGCTCATCTGGACCGCGCATTTCGTCTCGCCGGACAGCAGGGAGTACAAGAAACTGCGGCACCATCTGAAACTGAACGGACTGGACTATCTCGCCTACCGCAAGAAGCCTAATTCGCACGAAGCGGCCGTAGTGCGGTGGTGGAGCGGCATCAGCGCCATCTACGACCTCACGAAGCCCGAGGCGAACGCGTACTACGCGAAGACCCTGCACGACTTTGCGGACAAGTACGGGATAAAGGGGTACAAGTTCGACGCGGGCGACCCTAGGTTCTTCGTCGAAGACTGCAGGTTCCACGACGAGAGTGCGGAGCCGGTGGACTACACGCGGCTGTACGCCGAGCTGGCGGCGAAGGAGTTTCCTTACCACGAAATCCGCGTCAGCTGGAAGTGCGGGGGACTGCCGCTTGTCACGCGCCTGAACGACCGCGCACACGCCTGGACTGGCTCCAGCGGACAGGACACGGTCATTCCACAGGTGATATCGGCCGGACTGCTCGGATGCCCCTACCTCGTCGCGGATATGGTCGGCGGCGGGCTAGAGGTGTCGTTTGTCGGCGGCAAGATGGACGAAAAGCTGTTCGTCCGCTCCGCCGCGCTGCAGTCTCTTATGCCGATGATGCAGTTCTCCCCGGCGCCGTGGCGCCACCTGTCGCCCGAGGGCGTGAGGCTGTGCAGGAAGTTTGCCGATCTTCACGTGTCGTTCGCGCCGTACATACTGGAGACGGCGAGACATGCGGCTGCGACGGGAGAACCTATCGTCCGCGCCATGGAATACGAATTCCCGCACCAGGGCTTCAATCGTCCCATGCAGCAGTTCATGCTCGGCTCGCGCTGGCTCGTAGCGCCCGTGGTAACGCCAGACGATTCCAAGACAGTCGAGCTTCCTGCGGGAACATGGCGCGACGACCTCGGTGAAACGCACGTTGGGCCGAAGACGCTCCGTCTCGCGAACGTTCCTCTCGACCGCCTTCCGCGCTACGAGCGCGTCATCTGCAAGGCTGACGGCGTTCCGCGCGATTTCGGACTTTCGCGTTGGGATTCTCCGAAGGGCCTGTCGAACATCTGGACGCTGATGTTCTGTCCGACGAACGACTTCATGAAAAACGTATGGGCAAGGCCGAAGGACGCGACGAACTTCCGCCGCGAGAAGCTGGAGGACGGCGACAGGTTTGTATGGAGCGGGTTCAAGGGCAGCGGTCTCGAGAACATTCTCGACGAAGCGGCGATGACCGTCCGGCGCGATCCGTCGAAGCCCGGCCGCCTCAGGTGGCGGCTCTCGGCGACGCTGAAGCCCGGCTGGGCGACACTGTGCGCCACGTGTCCGCGTCTCGACCTCGTGAAGGATGCCGGCGGAGACGGCGACCGCATTGTCAACGGCGCCGGCGGCTCGGGGATATTCCGAAATCCTTCCGACACGGTGCGCAACCCGTCGAGGTACGGAAGGGTGCTCTTCGACGCGCGCCAGCCCTCCGAACTCTCGGCGCAGTTCCTATGCCGCTACACGGACGACGCGCTCTTCTACACGGCGGCGGAGGACGGCGAGGGCTGGGAGAAGGCGATAGTGTGCTCGCGCGAGGAAGAGTCACTCAACGTCCGTTGGACCCAGTGGTGCTGGTACGAGGGACGCTACGAGCAGCCATACGACGTAGTGACCGACATCCTCGAAAGGCGGGACGGCGAGCCGTGCGCCTGGCAGGACGCCGCGGACGAATACCGCAAGTGGGCGGAGCGCCAGCGCTGGTGCCGCAGGACGCTCCTCAAGCGCGACGACCTCGCGCCGCTATACAGGGACGCGCCCGTCTATTTCCTCTTCCGCCGCAACGACGGATGCTTCGAGAACATCGAGAAGGTGAAGAGAATCGTCACGCGAAACCTGAACGAGCTCCACCCTGGTGCGCCTGCGTTCGCCACGATACACGGCTGGGAGAAGTGGTACGAGTGGATTGGTCCCGACTATTTCCCAATGTATCCCGACGAAAAGACGACGCGCGGACTTCTGTCGTTCCTGCGCGGCGCGGGGGTGCGTCCGTTCCTCTGGCCCTCGACCTGTAACTACACGCTCAAGTTCCGCTACCCCGACTACTTTACGGGGCGAAAGGCGAAGGCGACGGAGCCATTCGACCTCGACCTCACGGAGCAGTTCCTCGCGGAAGGGTTGGACAAGTGGGCTGCCGTCGACAAGAACGGCAACTGGCAGGATTCCCACTACTGGCTTGGCGCGGGCGGCAAGCTCGCGACGCTCTGCATGGACACACCGGTCGTTGACGATTGGTTCGCGCGCACTACCGTCAGGCCGCTCATGGAGCGCGGCACGACGCTCTTCCAGCTTGACCAGTTCAACATCTGCAGCACGCGGCAGTGCTGGAGCCGCGATCACGGGCATACGCCGCATTCGGGGAGCTGGCACACGGACGCCGGGCGGCGTTTCATGGCGAAGGCGAGTTCGCTCATGCGCTCGTACGATCCAGAGGCCTCGATCGCGTACGAAGGCCCGAACGAGCAGTTTCTGGACCTGATAGCCGTCCAGGGCGTGCGCGACTGCGGCTTCACCGCGGGCGAATGGGCGAACGTCTATACCTACCTCTACCACGACTACGTGATCCCGTTCCAATCGACCTGGTGGAACATGGATCGCGTATGGCTAGCTAAGTCGGCGGCGGAAGGGCAGATGCCGCGCTTCCCGAACGACCTCGGAGCATATGGCGACGATGGCGAGATTAAGAACGAATCCGACAGGCGATTCTTCCACAACTGGGTCGATCTCTATCGCGGCGAAGGGCGCAAGTTTCTCGCCCACGGACGGCAGGTGCGTCCGCCAAGGCTGGAATGTGCGCGCATGAGGTATGTCGCGAAGGTTCCGAGGGCGTACGACATAGATCTTCCGACCGTCTTTCACGCCTCCTACGAGGCTGCGGACGGCACCCGCGCGACGGTTCTCGCGAACGCCACGGAGGAGCCGCAGCCCGTCACGCTCTCGCGCGGAGGCCGGCGCTCTACGGTGGTCCTCGCGCCGCGCGAAATCCGCCTTGTGAACGAAGATGCCAAATAAGGAACTGTACGCAATGAAAACAAAAATTACGACATGTCTTGCCGCCGTTGCAGCTCTGGCGGCATCGTTAGGCGCGTTCGCCGAGACGAAGGAGATTCCGCTTCTTCCCGGCGAATACTGGTGGGGCGGGACGGTCGGCGGTGGCTACCGCATGCCGCTTGGCGAGAAGAGCGACTACAGGAAGGACCTCCGCGTCGATTCGGACGGCAACCAGGCGGCGCCGCTCTTGCTCTCCACGAAAGGCCGCTGGGTGTGGTGCGAGGACGCCTTCAAGTACACGGTGAAGAACGGAGTCCTGACCGTCGAGACGGGCCCCGCGCCGCGCAAGGGCGGCAACACGCCGCATCCGATGGACGTCTTTGCGGCGGAGGCGAAGTCGAAGGGCGAGGAGGCTGAGTTCAAGAACGAGCCCGCCGCCGCCATTCCCAACCTCGAAAAGACGTGCTATTCCAAGAAGGAGTTCGCGCCGATACAGTCCGGTCGGGCGGAAGGCGGCACGCTCCGCGCAGCGTTCGAATACTGCTCCAAGACCTTCTTTCCGCCGAAGGGAACGCCGCGGCTCGAGTTCTTCGAGCAGCCCATCCTCAACACGTGGGTGGAGCTAAACTACAACCAGAACGAGAAGGACGTCGTCGCCTACGCGCAGAGCTTCCTCGACAACGGCATGAAGCCGGGCGTCCTGATGATCGACTGCTTCTGGCAGACGGACGCGTTCGGGCCGTGGGTTTTCCACGGCGGACGCTTCCGCGATCCGAAGGGGCTCATAGACCGCCTCCACGCAATGGGCTTCAAGGTCATGCTGTGGCATGCGCCGTTCGTCACGATGGATTCCGTCACGTATCGTTTCCTCCGCAATAAGAATGGACTTCTCAGCGACTCTCGCCTCATCAAGTACGGATCAAGCTACGAGGGGCTGCCGGTCGCGTGGTGGGACGGCCTGAGCGCCGTCTACGACCCGACATCTCCGGCGGGGCGCGACTGGTACAAGGGCGTCCTCAAGCGCCTTATGGACGACTACGGAGTCGATGGGTTCTTCTTCGACGGCGGCGGGCCGCACGAGTTCCCTCCCGGCGACTACGTGGCGTACGACAACGCGGCGCAGCCGACAGACTTGACGCGCGCGTTCCAGGCGATGGGGCTTGAAGTCCCGTTCCAGCAGCTCAGGGAGGCATGGAAGCTCGGCGGCGAGCCGATGATGAACACGCTCCGCGACAAGGAACCAAAGTGGAGCGAGATGCGCCGGTGCGTGACGGACATGATAGCCGCCGGGCAGCTCGGCTATCCGTTCGTCGTCGCCGACCTCGTCGGCGGCGGCACGTGCGGCAACAACGGCAACGGCGTGTGGGGACTCGACTGGCAGGACGAGCTTTTCGTACGCCATCTCCAGATCGAGTGCCTTTCGCCGATGGTCCAGTTCTCCGGCTCGCCGTGGCGTGTCCTCTCGCCGTCCGCGCAGGAGATCGTAAGGAAGATGCTCGCCCTGCGCTCGCGCTTTGCCCCGCGCATTGTCGAGATTGCTAGGGAAACCGGCAAGACCGGCATTCCCATGCTGCGCTCGATGGATTTCCAGTTCCCCGGCCAGGGCTACGAACTCGTCCTCGACCAGTTCATGATGGGCGATGAGCTTCTTGTCGCGCCTGTCGTGGAAGGCGGAGCCAAGACGCGCAAGGTAGTCTTGCCGTCCGGCACGTGGAAAGCCGATGACGGCCGTATGTATGTCGGCCCCGCGACAATCGAAGTCGCCGCGCCGCTCGAACGTCTTCCGTATTTCGAGCGTATGCCGCAATCATCTTGACGTTGAAATACTGCATTGCAAAAATGTATAGTTGCGTTGCAATCTTTACAATTGCGTCTTAGGTTAAAAAAAGGTATAATAACTACAAAATCAAAAAGGAAGAAAGACATGAAAAACGTGCTTTCCTTGCTGGTGTTGGCGGCGGTTGCGACTAGCGTGACCATTTCGGCCGAGGCGGTGACTGTCGTTCCGGGCGACTACGCGAAAACGTTCACAGTCACATTCCCGGGCTACAGCGGTTCCACGACGCTGGCGGACTTTCCGGTGCTCGTGCGCATCTCGAAGGCGCGCAACGACTTTGACTATTCGGCGTGCCAGATTGCGGATGGAGGAGACCTCAGGTTCGCCGACGCGGCGGGCAATCTCCTTTCGAGCGAAGTCGATACGTGGAACTCGTCCGGCGAGTCGCTCGTGTGGGTGAAGATTCCCTCGCTGGATGCCTCGACCGTCATCACGGCCTACTACGGCAATGCGAATCCTCCGGCCGTGACTCCGTCCGACGTCTGGGCGAACGGCTATGTCGGTGTGTGGCACTTGAGCGAGAGCGGGCGGTATATGACGGACTCGTCAAGGTCCGACAATCCGGCCAACAAACTCTACGACTCGCGCAACGACGGCACCTTGTCGAGGGGGCAGAGCGGTCTTGTCGGCAATGCTGCGCGGTTCGACGCGGACGGTACGCACAGAGGCAGCCTCAACACGATCGATTCCCGCTACAGCCTTTCCGGCTCATCCGGACCTTTCACGGTGGAGTGCTGGGCTTACCAGGACGACCACGATCCGGCGGAGAATACGCGCAACATCCATTTGATGAGCGAGGTCGATAGCGGCAACGGTTGGAATTCAACATGGGTTTTGCGTGAAATGACATCATCTCCTGCAGGGCGAATCTGCATGGAATACCTAGACGATTCAAAAACCTCTCGCTATATGTTCTCTGACACAGCGGGGGTTCCGCCGCGCGCCGAATGGAACCATTTTGTGGTACGCCATGACACCTCGCGCCTCGAGACAAGGTTGAACAATTCGAGAATTACTTCGCGAACCTCTGACTTGACTCTTTTCACGACCGAAAGCACAAAGTACATCCATATCGGCAACAGGGGATCCGGCGACGGCGCAACTGATGCCTGGCCCGGCTTGATGGACGAATTGCGCATCTCGAACGTCGCACGGTCGGACGACTGGCTGCAGGCGACGATGGACTGCATCAAGAATGCGGATTTCTCCGTCTGCTATGCGACGGAAAACGACTGGACCGAATATTCGCACAAGTTCAAGGTGTCGTTCGCGGGTTACGCGGGCAGCGAGGCGCTTGCGAACTTCCCCGTCCTCGTCAAGGTTTCCGAGTCTGGCATATCCGGCTTTCGCTATGCCGACTGCCTTAAGTCCAATGGCGGCGATTTGAGGTTTGCGGACGCGGAGGGCAACCTTCTCGCGAGCGAAGTCGATACATGGGATACGAACGGCGTCTCGCTCGTCTGGGTCAAGGTGCCGTCCCTCACTGCGGCGACGGAAATTACGGCCTACTACGGCTGGGCGTTTGCCCCGGCGGTCGATTCCTCCGCAGTCTGGGCGAACGGATACGTCGGCGTGTGGCACCTGAACGAGAGTACCGCGCCGCTGGCCGAGTCTTCCGGCGTCTCCACTCCTTTTCAGGAAGGTTCGGTCATGCCGGGATACGCGACGAACGGCGTTATCGGCAAGGCCGTGAATTTTGCCACGAACGACAGTGGCACTACGGACTCTCGGCTTGAGGCAGCCGATGACGACGACCTTGACGGTTTTGACGACTTCACCGTCGAATACTGGTCGTGTCAGGCGACATTCCGTCCTTCCGGCCAATGGGCTGCAATATTGTCGAAGCGCATCGGCTCTGGATCTCAGGAATCCTGGATGGTTTGCCTGACTGATGGAAATCAATATCCATCTTGCTTTATCAGGCCAAATGACGGTGGCACTCGAACCGACATGTCGGCCGGCCGACGTGTGGAGGCGAACCAGTGGACGCATCAGGCGTACACCCGCGTCAAGACGACCGGGAAGCAAATCTGGTATTTTGACGGCGGTTCCGTGGCGAACGCTACGAGCGACAACAGGAGCACGCTTCTCGCCGGCTGGGCAACGCTCAAACTCGGTGGCGGCGCCGGACAGAATTCCTTCCCCGGCAGCATCGACGAAGTGCGCATCTCGAACGTCGCGCGTTCGGCGGACTGGGTAAAGGCGTCGCACGACACGGTGACGGAGTCGTCCTTCGCGCACTACGGCGCGGCGAAGGAGAATGGATTCAAGGGCATGCTAATCTTCGTCCGGTAAAGAATCCACAATATCCCTCGAACCAGACTGCATTTCTTGTGGTTTGTGAGTTAGGCGTTGTTCAAAAATAACTTCTACACAACACGGTAGGGCGGCATTGATGATGGGACTTTCCAAAAACAAAGGAAATCGGAAGGTGAAACTGGCAATACTGGCAACACTGGCAACATTCACCACGGCTTTTGCGGGCATCAAGTACGACATCCCGATGATGGACGTCCGTGACGAGGCGGGGTCAAACGAATCGCGGCTTGGAGACATGTGCATTGCCGGGAAAAAGCATTGGGGCGTGCTTTGCGTCAAGACGCCGAGCCGCGTCACGATTCCGCTTGGCGGCGGCGCCGTTTCGCTGGAGGCGGTCTGCGGCGTCGATTGCCGCAACGAGGTTGACGAACCTGCGGCGTTCCGCATAGTCGCCCCGGACAGCAAGGTGCTGTGGGAGAAGCCCGACGTCAGGAAGGGCGTGAAGCTTGACGCGAAGGTGGACATAACGGGACTTGAGTCCGTCGTTCTGGAGGTGTCCGGTGCGAAGGGCATCATGGCCGGATGGGCTTCCGGGACTTTCGTGTTTGCCGACGGGAAGTATCCGCCCAGCGACGTCAGGATGCACACGCCCCAGCTTGGCGTTCTTACGCCGCCCGAGAGCGCGAAGCCGCGCATCAACGGCCCTGTCGTCTACGGGGTGAGGCCGGGGCATCCGATCATCTACCGCGTGCCCGTCACGGGCCAGAGGCCGATGAAGATTTCCTTAGCCGCAAAGAACACAAAGTGCGCAAAGAACTGTAGCGAATGTCTTTGCGATCTTTGCGTCCTTTGCGGCAAAAAAATAACCTTCGATCCGGTGACGCATGTGATTACTGGCGCAATTGATCAGCCAGGCGAGTACAAGCTTGCCATTGTCGCCGAAAACAGCGAGGGGCGCGATTGCCGCGACTTCACGATCAAGGTCGGCGACAAGATCTCGCTCACCCCTGCGATGGGCTGGAACAGCTGGAACTGCTTCTGCTGGAACGTGACGGACGACGACATCCGCAACGCGGCGGAGGCCTTGGAGAAGTCAGGCCTTGCCGAGCACGGCTGGTCCTACGTCAACATCGACGACTTCTGGCAGAGGAAGCCAACGTCGAAGAAGGAGGTTTTCCACGGTCCGGTGCGTGACGAGAGCGGAAAGGTCAACACGAACAAGCGCTTTCCGGACATGAAGGGGCTTGTTGACTACATCCACTCCAAGGGGTTCAAGGCAGGCATCTACTCTTCGCCCGGGCCCAAGACGTGCGGAGATTGCGAAGGAAGCTGGCAGCACGAGATCCAGGATGCGAAGTCCTACGCAGAATGGGGCTTTGACTACCTGAAGTACGACTGGTGCAGCTACGGGGGCGTTGCGACCGGCGAAGGCGTGGAACGCGCGATGCGTCCGTACCGCATCATGGGAGAGGCGCTCAGGGCGCAGGACCGCGACATCGTGTTCTCGATCTGCCAATATGGAAAGGACGACGTGTGCACATGGGGCGCAAAGGTCGGCGGACAGAGCTGGCGCACGACCGGCGACGTGTTCGACAGGTGGTCGTCCATCTCAAACGGGATAGAGGTCCTCAAGTCGCAATGGCGTCACGCGGGGCCGGGCGGATGGAACGATCCCGACATGCTCTGCATCGGGCCGATGCGCTGGAACGAATACGCAGGAAGCCGCCTCGCGCCGAACGAGCAGTACACGCACATCTCGCTCTGGGCGCTCGCCGCCGCTCCGCTCATGATCGGCTGCGACATGACAAAGCTCGACGACTTCACGCTCTCGCTTCTCAGGAACGACGAGGTGATCGAAATAGACCAGGATCCGCTTGGGCTCGCGGCGGCGTGCATTGTGGACAATGGCGGCTACGATGTCTGGGCGCGTCCGCTTGTGGACGGCTCCATTGCGGTCGGTCTTTTGAACTATGGTCTGGACGAGCGCGAAATCGCCTTCGACATTGCGGCGGCGGGCATGGAAGGCGAATGGAAGGTCCGCGACTGCTGGCGACAGAAGGACGAGGGAACGGCGAAGGGCGTTTACAAGACGCGCGTCTATGGACATGCGACGCATCTTGTCCGCTTCATCCCTGGGAATGACGCGAAGCTGCGCGTCGCCGACATTCGCGAAGGTTTATTGTATTGACACCGGTCTTGAATACGCCGTGTCGTCCAGACGAATTCCGAACGACGGCGCAAGGTTCGAGAACATGGTCTATCTGGCGCTGCGTCGCCGCAATCGCGACATCAGCTACTTCGACGCGGACGGAGAATGCGATTTCATCGTAAGGAACCGCCATGCCGTGACGGACGCGATACAGGCATGCACACGTCTTACGGACGAGGCGATGGACAGGGAGATAGACGGACTGGTCGAGGCGATGGACGCGTGTTCGCTTGATTCCGGTACAATCATAACCGAGAGCCAGCGCGATGCAATATCTGTCGGCAACCGTCGCATAGAAGTCGTTCCCTTCTACGAATGGGAGACATCGAGAACGAAAGGAGAAAAGCAGTGAAAAGCAGATTGGTATGCAATTGTCCCTGCCTGGAAATGGTGTCTGTCGCTTAGGCTTAAAATTCCCCAAATGTGCCATGAGACGCCATATTTGGGGGCGTATCGTGCAAATTTGCGAGTCAATATCCCCAAATCACGATGAATATGGTAGGGACCTGCGGCCCAGAGCGCTATCGCGGCCGGCATAGCGGCGCGGTTGCCGTATTCGAACCTGCGAATCAATAGCGCTCGTCCGCATTGCCCGATTGAGTTTGCCTATGAATACGAGAAATACCTATATGTGCGCGTGTACGACATTGTGGATTGACTATGATATGTGAACGCCATCGTTCCAACGGTGTGAATGCCGACGTTGCGATAATTGAGCGATGTTTTTTGCGCATTATGAGCGGAATTCGTTGCCATGGGCGTTGTCTTTTGGTAAAATTCATAGCAAAATAATGATAACACAAGAGGAGGGTATGCAATGAAAGATATTCGAGTTGTCGGAATAGCCGTTTTCGGCGCGTTGGCATTCGCCGCATTCGCGGCAAAGGCCGATACGGACCTCGGGGACGTCGGAACGGTGCTGGCCAACGGCTCGACCATCCAGAACAAGGCGAACCCCGGCACGCTCGGCGCGACGGTGTACGGTATGAACGGAAAAACCAAGTATGCGGCCTCCATTCGCTATCCATACGTAACGAATGGCGTGCCGGAGACGCTTCGCGTCCTCGATCCTGTGGGCAATACGATTGCCTCTGCCGTCGACAAGGGTTTGCTCTTCCCCTGCGTCAACGCCGGTTCGAATGGCGCGATGCTCGAAATACCGAACGACGTATCGCTCCGCCCGTCGTCGTTTACCGTCGAAATGTTCGTCCGCCTCACGGCGGGGCGCTCTGGCTGGCAGATGCTTGCCTGTCAGCCGTCAACTACGGTCGATCGCTACGGATGGGCGATTAGCTTTTACCAATACCAATCCTCCGGGGTGGCCATGAAATTGATGTTCATCAAAGCTGATGGCAGCACCCAACAGGACTGTCAATTCGACAACGGCGCTTCAACGTTGTCGGACTGGAAATGGCATCATATTGCAATGACAGTTTATCCCCATGCAACCGATTCGTCCAAAACTGTCGTCAGGTTATACTTGGATTACGCCAAAATATATGATTATGATGCTCCCTTCGTGCTGTCTCTCTCTGATTCAGCGGACTGCCCCGTGCAGATTGGCGGCACGACAGTTACAGGACAAAACTTTATGGGCGAGATTGGCGAATTTAGGTTCTCATCAGGAGTGCTTGATCCCGGCGAGTTCCTTCGTCCTCACAACGCGGCGATAGACAAAGACGTCGTTCTCTACTACGACTTTGAGGATACTGATGCATACGACGGCAATTTCGCCTATAGCACAAACAGCGCAAGCGATGTCGTAAACAAGGCCTCTCCAATCATGCCCGGCGCATTCCAGAAGACAGTAGGGACCGACAGCAAGACGTACCCTTTCATTGACGAGGCGTCGCCAGGCCACAGGGTGCTTCCGTCGCAAAACGCGGAAAGCGAGAGAACGATGAATTCCACTCATGCATTTAGAAATGCGTCATATCGGGTTGTCGGCTCAAACACGTCGCGGCTCAAGTGCACACCGGCGTATGCGGATATCTTCCGCGACACGGAGGATTTCACGGTCGAGATGTTTTACAAATGCGGCGAAAAGGAATACAGCGATGAAACGATTGTGCAGCAAGCAAAACTCTTGACTATTCCCGGACAGTTTGTAGTAGGTTTTGCCAACCCCGCAGCACAGATGATACCCATTCTTGTAACCTCGGGGGGCAACGTCTATTTTTCGTCGGGAAAGCGTGTGGATGATGGCAAGTGGCACCATATAGCCGTGGTTGTGAAACAGTCCGGCGATTCGAAGACGTTCAGCTGGTATCATGACGGCGATCCCTACAATAATCAGAGCATAACGTTTTCTGGGTCTGTATCCCCCATGAGTTCAGGCGCAGTATGGCACATCGGAACGAACAACGGGGGGCGTGCGTTTGACGGCTGGATCGACTCTTTGCGTGTGACCTTGCGTGCGCTTGAGCCTTCCGAGTTCCTGCGGGCTGAGAAGCAGCCAGGATTGTCCATTATAGTCAAGTAAGGCGAGGTGCGAGTGAAACCCTTTCATTCTTTGCTGACGGTTGTCGTTTCGCTCGGTGCGATGCCGCTCCTCGCAGGCGAGCGGTCCGACGCGTTTGTCTCGGCGGCGCGCAAGGCGTATGCCGCCGACCCGATGTGTCGCACGACGGTCGTGACCAACTTCGTTGTCAAGGGAACGCCTGACGACAAGGCGCCGGGCCTGGTTCGGTGGTATGACGTCGAAGGCGCGCGGAACGTCCGCGACATCGGCGGCTGGACCGGCCTTCGGGCGGGAAGGGTGTTTCGCGGCACGCAGCTCAACTCGAAGCCAAACCACAAGCAATACGAACTGACCGAGCGCGGCAGGGCGGTCATGCGCGGCGAGATGGGCATCGTGTCCGATCTCGATCTTCGTGGGGAGATTGCGGAATATGGCGAAGACGCCAAGACGAAAAGCCCGATTGGCGAGGGATCGCAACTCTTGAGCCGTCCTGTCAGTTCGTATGTCGAAACCTGCACCTCGCCACGTTCCGCCAAGGCATTTGCGGAAGCCCTCCGCATTTTTGCCGACGAAAAGAATTTCCCCGTCTACGTGCATTGTGCGGGCGGCGCGGACC
Source organism: uncultured bacterium (assembly GCA_902779075.1). Next base: position 33,137 of record CACZAK010000031.1, read on the forward strand.
GCACGGGGACGGTGTGCTTCCTTTTGGAGGCGCTGTGCGGCGTGTCGCTCGAAGATGCGGAAATCGAATACGAGCTTACGAGCTTCTCGCCGGTCGGCATGCGCCGCCGGAACAGCGAGACAGGGCTTCCGTTCGCGCTCATGGTGCGGCTCTTTTCGACCTTCCCCGGCGCAACATTCGCCGATAAGGTTGCCTATTGGGCCGAGAACGTCGCCGGACTTACCAAAGACGAGATCGCGCGCATCCGTGCCAATCTCGTGAATGCGCCCGGCGCGGCGAAAGCGGCCGACTTGTGAGCAAGTAAGGAAAACAAGATGAAGGCATTGTTGATCGCGGCGCTTTTTGCGTCGCAAGCGGCGTTCGCCGACAGTATTGCGGAGCTTTGTCCCGTTGCGGAGAATGTCCGAGGGCACGAGAACACCGAGTGGTCCATCAGCTACGCGTACCACCTAACGGACGCGAAGAAGAGTCTGCCGCGCGTCCTGCTTGTCGGCGACTCAATCTGCCAAGGCTACCAAGGTAAAGTCCGCGCAAAACTAGAGGGTAAGGCCAATGTCACCTACTGGGCGTCGTCATATTGCGTGACGAGTCCGGGCTATCTGCGGCTTCTCGCGTTCTACCTCGATGAGGCGAAGTACGACGTCATCCACTTCAACAACGGACTCCACTCCTGCGAAACGCCCGTTGCAGACTACGAGAAGTCCTACCTTGCCGCGCTGCAGCTCATACGGAAGAAGCAGCCAGATGCAAAAATCGTATGGGCATCGTCCACGCCGATCAACGCGAAGGACGCAAGAGCCGGAAAGGTTTCGCAGCTCAACGCGGCGGCTCGCCGCGCCGCTGAGTCCGTAGGGGATGTCGCCGAGAATGACCTTTACGCTCTCGCCAATCCGCTTGACCGCAAGGCGTATTGGGTCGATACGCACCACTATACCGACGCCGGCTACGAGCTCCTCGCGTCGCAAGTGGTCGAAAAGATCACGGCGCCGATGGCTATGTCGCGTGATGGTGGAACCAATTGACTTTAGGTTAACAATTATGATATGATTTCCGCCGTTCAAGGAAACAATCTGGAGATATTTCCGTTGGCGGAGGAAAGATATGACAAAAGAAGATATAAAGGAAGTAATTGAACTGAAGCAGCAGGAGATGCCTTTCGATGTAAAGGCCCGTTTCGAGGTGTTGCCGATTTCGGGAGGTCAGATTGTCACGCTTCCGGGAGTAAGACGATGCGGAAAGTCGACTCGCATGGAACTGGCAATCAATGACTTGCTGAAAGCGGGCGTTCCCAGGGAGAATATTCTGTGGATAGGCTTTGACGACGAAAGGTTTGCTCAATGTTCCGTGTCGGAACTGGACATGATCCTGGATGCCTACCGTGAAATGTTTCCAAAAATTCCCCTGAAGGATGTCTGGATGTTCTTTGACGAGCTTCCGCTTGTCGAGGGGTGGGAACTGTTTGCCCTGAGAGTCTTCAAGAGCTATTGCAAGAACATGTTCATTTGCGGCTCGAACGCACATACGTTGTCAAAGGAGATGAAGTCCGAGCTTCGCGGTTGGCCGGTAGAGTTCGAGACGTTCCCGCTCTCGTTTGCCGAGTACTGCGATTTTTCCGGGATTCGCCGCGCGAGCCATCTGGAAAGCGAAAAGGCGAAGGTGCGAATTGCGTTTGATACATTCAACCGAATGGGCGGCATGCCGGAGATAGCGCTGACGGAAAGCATGTCGCTCAAGTACAAGAAGCTTCAGGGATATTTCGATACGATGCTTCTCAAGGATTTCATCGAGCACTTTGGGGTCAGGCAGCCGCTGGTCCTCAGGTTCTTTCTCAAACGTGTTATGGCGGGAATCGCAAATCCTCTTTCGGTCAACGCGATTTACGGAGAAATCAAGGCGCAGGGAATGAAGATCGCGAAAGACGAACTCTATGCCTGGGTTCAGGACGCTTGCGACATCTATCTTCTGCAGCGGGTGTCCCGATTTTCGCGGTCGCTTGCGAAACAAGAAGCGGCACTCGCCAAGTACTATGTCATCGACAACGGCATCCGCAATGCCGTTATTCCGGTTCAGTCTGACGATGATGGCAAGCAGCTGGAAAACACGGTGTATCTGGAACTGCTGCGGCGGAGAGGCGGGAACGAGACGATTTCCTTCTGGCAGGGGCGCGGCGAATGCGATTTTGTCGTTAGCGAGGACGAGAATGTCCGCCGACTCGTTCAAGTGACGTGGAAGATGGATGAAAGCAGTCCAGTCGGCCGCAAGACGCGCAAGCGCGAGATAGACGCTTTGACGGAGGCTGCCGAGGCACTGGGATGCGAGGATTTGACGATTGTTACACACGACGAGCAAGCGACACTACGGGAACGTGGACATGAAATCAATGTCGTCCCCGCATGGAAGTGGTGTTTATGTCAAGAAGACCGGGTATGATGGCGAATCCGGCATGCACGACCAGAAAACAGAAGAAAGGCAAGGAGCAATGAGAACAATGCACAAGGTAATCGCATCTCTCGTCTGCATCGCCGCCGTATGTACGGCGCGGGCGGATTGGACGCTCGAACGAAGCGCGGCGAAGGACGGGCTGCTGCTTACGGACGGCGTCAAGCCGGGATCGTACCATGTGCGGCTTGAAGGATTTTCGGGCGACGATGCGACTACCCGCGCCAAGGTGTGGCACGAGGGGCGGCGCATTGAGTTCGTGCGCGGCGGGCCGTGGATGAATGACAACGGCACTCAGCGGATGACGCTCGAGTCCCGTCCCGTGGAAGTCAAGCCCGGCGAGGCGTTTCGCATCGACAGAGAAACGCCTGGAACGCAGATTGTCCTCACCGAAAAACCGCTTACATACGCGCCGCAGCGGGTCTTCACGAACATGGCGCTCGATCCGGAGGTGGCTTTCGCCGTGGAAGCCGATTTCGGCGCGTCTAATGTCGCCGTGGCGATCAAAAGTTATCTTGGCTCTCCGGTCAAGGGGCGGCTGCACGTCACGGTGACGGACTATTATGGCAAGACGCTTGCCGAAGTGGATCGCAGGGAAGTGGAACTGGCTGGGACGATGAAGTTGGACGTTCCCTACGAAGACAACGCTTCCGGACAGTTCCGCGCGGCGGTAGATTTCGAGGATGGATCGGGCCGCAAGGTTTACCGCGTATTCGCGCGTCTTGCGGACGCGAGGACGCCGCACCGCGAACTCATGCGGATGAACGAGGGCTGGACGCGCGCTTCTGGTGCGAAGGTCGTGATGCCCGCCGAAATCAAGGAAGAGGAGGAAAGGTTCTGTTGCCGACGGCTCGTCCCTGCGTCGTTCGCCGGAAGGCGCGTCGTATTCAAGGCGCTGCGTGTAGTCGGCGAGGCCGCACTTTTCGTCAACGGCAAAGAGGCGGCTGGTCTCGCGGCGGACGGGAACATCTCCGGCGAAATGGAGGCGGACATCACGTCGTTTGTTCGCATTGGCGAAACAAACGACTTCTTGATCGTGGCACATCGTGATGGCAAGGGGGTAATGTTCCGACCTGGACGAGTTTCGGCGATTGGTGAGTTGTCGCTTGAATCGCGTGGCGAAAACGCAATCGGCCGCGTTTCGGTAGTGACGTCGTTCCGCGAAAAGACAATCCGCGTAAAGGCGGAGCATCCCGAAGGATTCACTGTCCGCAACTCCGTCTGGCGCGGCAACGAGAAACTTCTTTCATTTTCGGACGAGACCGCATGGGAAAAACCGCCGCTCTGGGGTCCGTTCGAGTTCCCGCTTCTCAAGCTCGTGACGGAGCTTGTGGACACAAATGGCAATGTCGTGGACGAGAAGCTGACGCGCTTCGCGTTCCGCGAATTCTGGGCGGAGGGGATGGCACTCATGTGGAACGGCCATCGCGTGAAGGGCGACGCACGGGCGTTCGTCAGCACGTGGGGATGGAGTTTCGACCAGCGCTGCAAGCGGCAGTTCAACTGCGACATAATCTGGGCGAACAAGCTGCGCGGCGTCAAGTTCCTGCGGCACATCTACAATTCGTCGGAGTTCCTCGATTTCTGCGACGAGGCGGGAATCCCATGCGCCGTAGGTTTCGCGACGATCGCGAATCCATCTCCCGAAAAGAGCGCGAACAAGGAGTTCTGGGCGTGGAAGGAGTACAACGACCGCTGCCTCGCCGCGACCCTGCGCAACCATCCGTCCGTCATGACGTGGTATATCACGAACGAATACTACGCCGAGAGCGAAGACCGCAATCTGGGGCCAGTCCAGTCCGCGCTGAGGAACATCCGCGCGTTCGATCCGTTCCACTTCGCCGAAACGGGCTGCGACCTCGACCTGCGCGGCGAGAACAACATCGTCTCGACGCACTATCCCGTGGAGGGGCTTTCCCTGCGCAAGGCGGGGTGCTACATGCCGTATTCGTTCTACTGGCGTGATGTTGACAGGGATTTTTCGCCGGGCGGAATGGTTCCCTTCGGGCAAGTTTTGAAGGTCTGCAACGTATATGCCGATTCGCCGCTCAAGTGGGGCGAGAAGCCGATTTTCGTCAATGAGACATGCTGGGACTTCTTCTTCTCGCCGCCGTTCGGATGGACTCGGCTTGCGGGCGACGAGGTTTTCTGCGATCCGCGCTTCTGCGACAAGTGGCACATCGAGACGGAGATCGAGGCGGTGCGCGGGCACAGAGATGCGGATGTCACGCTCTGGACGCCGTGGCGCTGGTACCACATCGATCCCCAGTGGCGCGTCTCGCCGGAGATTGACGTCGTGAACATCCAGCGGTATTCGCGATTCTACGAAGGATGCGACGTAAAGTATGACGTCAACGTGTTCTACGACAGATGGCGTCCCGCGTCGGTGACGTGGTTCTGGCGTCTTGAGGACGCGGAGGGCAAAGCCGTTGCCTCTTCAGAGGATGAGCGAATCGACGTAGATACTTCTGCGTTTTTCAGAAAGCGGATTTTCTTCAAGGCGCCGCTTCCCGGTGCCTACACGCTCCGGTTTGGGCTAAAAGGGCTTTGCGAGAAGACACTCGACATCGCCGTTACCGCGAGGGGTGACACCGCCATTCGCCGCCCAAATGTGTTCGGTGCAGACGACCGTCTTTCCGAGGTGCTTCTCGACCGCGCGGCGTCCGGCGAGACGATCGTGATTCTTGCACGCGACGACTATCCCGGATGGCTGCCGGAACTGCCCGCAGTTTCCGACCAGAGCGGCGCGATTCTGCGGACATTCAGAACGCGGCACCCTGTGCTGAGAGGGCTTTCGGAAAAAGATCTCGGATATTTCTATCCGAAATCCGTCGCATGCCGCAGCGCGTTCGCAAAGCCTGCCGGAGGCAATGCAAAGACGATTCTCGAGTTTGGTGGTGCGGACGGGCTCGTATATTCCGCGCTTGTCGAAGTGCCTTGCGGGAAGGGCTGCTTCCTTTATTCGCGTCTCGTGCTTGAGCCGGAAGAGAATCCTGTCGCTGAAAAACTTCTTGAGAACATGGCGGGGTACAAGAGCGAGACCGTTCCCGGAAAGGCGCTGTTCCTGACGGACGGGCGGAATGTCATTTCGTCCGTTGCCGATGCGCTTGCTAAAAACTACGGTGCTGAGTTTGACGTCGGAGGAATCGCCGACATCGGGAAACATAATGCTGTCTTTGTAGACGGCGGGACGCCGCTTTCGAAAGAGGACTTCGAGGCCCTTGCTGCGTCAGAGAGGCCCGTGATAGTGTTCGGCGCGTGCGCGGCGGCGGACATGAAGACGCGACCTGTCGGCGCGAAGTCATGGAGTGGTCGCGCGGTGCGCATTGCCGACGATCCGATTCTTGACGGACTCACCAACCAGGAATTGATGTGGCGAAAGAAGTTTTCGGACCAGAAGACCGCCTTTGCGGAACTGGCTGAAGAGGAGTTCGATACGGAAGATGGCGTTCTTATGTATCCGGCGTATGTCGTCCGTCGCGGCAACATTGTCTTCACGACGCTTGACCCGGCGAACGCTCCGAAGGATGTCGCATCGCAAGTTTCGCGCCTGTGGGCGACGATTCTCGGCAATGTCGGCGTGCGGGTGAAGGGCTTCTCGCGTCCGTACATTCCAAAGGGGCTCTTCTACGATTCCGTCGATTTGACCGCGCATCTCGACCGGACGCTATGCGACGAAAAGGGCGGCGACGGCAAGGGATCGTGGAACGACCAAGGACCGGAACAGTGTCTGCCTGCGCCTTTCTTCGACGGACACGGATGGGTTGGCCCGGTGCCGTACGAAATGAAGAGGGAAGGTCCCTGCTCATTCGTACTCAAAAGCGAATATTGCAAGAGCGGCAACGAGAAGGTGGAGATTCAGATCGGCCGCAGATTTGATACGCTCAACTGGCTTTGCACAGCCGCATGGGTCGGGAAGGGGAAGCGCGACTACACGGTGCGCGTCAACTATGCTGACGGAACTTCGCAGCAGGTTGACGGAACGGGCGGGGTTAACCTCTTCGACTGGGTTTCGGAGACTCCAAACTTCTCAGGCGAAAGGGATACTGTCACCGCACTTCGTGTGATGAGGACTAAAGCGGGCAAGTTCACACGGTTCAACATCTATTCGACGAGCTGGGTGAATCCGCATCCCGAAAAGACAGTTCGCTCTGTCGAGTTTATAAGAGGCGAGAAAAACTGCGCCGTCGTCGGCATTTTTGCAGTAACACTCGGTGCGCGAGAGTCGGAGTACTCCGCGCTCTCCGCCGAAGAGCGCGAAAGGTTGCACGAGAGGTTTGTTTCCGAAGCGCTGGCGGCGAAGGAGGGGGGCGATCGCGCCAAGGCGATTGCGCTTTACGAAAAAGCTGTTCGCGCAAAGCCGGTCGATCTCGGAATCTACCGCTCGATCGCTGCGCTCTACGAGGCGGATGGAGACTGGGAAGGCGCGCTCGCCACGTACCGGCGTTCGCTGGCGGCGGACTACAACCAGCCTGACCTCTGGGACGAGGAAAAGAGTCTTGAGGCGAAAGTGAAAGGAGCAGCGAAATGAGAAGGAAAATCATGGTGGCGGCTTGCGCATTCGCGGCGGCGGTCGCGCTCGCGGCGGGCGCAAAGACGGTGGACTTCCCGATTCCGGACGCTGTCCGGAGCTGGGATATCCCGGAACGGGCCACGAACGGCGTTAAGGCCGTGTGGATCGAGAATGTGCCGTGGCACGGCAAACCCACGCGTTTCTTCGCCTACTATTCTCTGCCCGAAGGCGCGACGGTGGAGAAGAAGGTGCCGGGCATCGTGCTCGTGCACGGCGGATATGGAACGGCCTTCCACACATGGGTCAAGCTGTGGAACGACCGCGGATATGCGGCGATAGCGATGGACAACTGCGGCGGCATTCCCGGCGCGAAGAGCCACACGCCGGAACATCCACGGCACGAATGGTCCGGGCCAAACGGCTGGGGACGCTTCGAGGACGAGGCTCTGCCGCCGGAGGAGCAGTGGGTCTACCACGCTGTCGAATGCGTCATCCGCTCGCATACGTTCCTCAGGAATATCCCGGAGGTCGACGCGTCGAAGATTGGCGTCACGGGAATATCGTGGGGCGGCTTCCTCACGTCCATCGTCTGCGGGGCGGATCCGCGTTTCGCCTTCGCCGCGCCTGTCTACGGATGCGGAAACCTGCGGCGGCATTCAGTCTTCGCGCCGGAAATCGGCGAGCTGTGGGAGTCGCTCTGGAATCCTGTCGAATACGCGAAGAACTGCCGCATACCGACGCTTTGGTGCACCGGGACGAACGATTATTTCTTCCCGCTCGATTCGTTCGAGGAGACTGCGTTCGCCGCAGGGAATCCTCTTTTCTCCATCAAACTCCGCATGAAGCACGGTCATCCGCCGGAAGGCGATCCGCCCGAGATCGCGGCCTTCGCCGATTCCGTCGTGAAGGGTGGTCGCAAGCTCGCCGACCGCAAGATCGCGCGCCGCGAGTGGCTGTATACCGAATCCGCCAATCCAGTATGGAAGGACAGACCTTTCGAGGTTTCGCTCCAAGCGCCGCAGAATTGGACGGTACGCTTCGAGAACGCCATCACCGAAGACGGGCTGATCCTCTCATCCCCGCCGGAATTCCAGACGGCGACGCTTGACGCCAAGGGTGTTGTCGTCAACGGGGCAACCATCCGCGAGACCGAGCCTTGCCTTTCGTCCGCATGGCTGTATCCACAGATGGACATGGAGCTTTTCCGCGTCCATCAGATGCGGGACGATGTCCGGCGCGCGGGTCTATACGCCTATCATCCGGGCGTGTTGCCGCCGTTGCGCGACAAGGCTGAGTTCCGCCGCGTGTGCGCCGATGACGACCCACTGCCTGAGGCGTTCCGCAGGATTTCCGAAACGCACTACGATTCCGCCGAGGGACGCCGTTATGTGACGGTCGACGGCGGATTGATGGGCGGGGGCGCTATCCGTTCTGCGGAGACGAACTGGGAGGCGCGGGTCTTTGACGGTAGCTGGCGTCCGGTCGCCGCGTATCCAGACGCGCCGGTGCCTCCGCACCGCGAGCGGCTGCCGGTGGACCGCTCCTTCTCCGGGCTTGTGGCGACGAACGGCTGGTACGATGCGCTCGCGGAGCAATTCGCGTACGTCGAGTGTCGGGCCAATGCAGAGCCGAGGCTCTTCGTCGGCGAGTCCATCCCCGAGATGCTGGCGGAAAAGCCGGAGGATTTCGAGTATGACGCGACGATGGACGAAGTGTCGGACGGCTGCTGGCGGACGCGTCATGCGCTTGCATTCCGGTATCTGCGCTTTGCATCCGAAGTGACGAACGTCAAAGTCGTGCCTGTCGGACGGCGGCGTCCCGTGAAGGGCCGGATCGTAACGGACAACGCCCGCTGGCGGAAGATGGTCGAGGTCGGCGAACGGACGCTGGCGCTGTGCTCGAACGACTTCTTGGTGGACGGCATCAAGCGCGACCGCCTGCCGTGGGGTGGAGATTTGACCGTTTCTCTCATGGCGGATGCATACGTCTATGGCGACGCGGAAATTGCGCGGCGGACTTTATCTGTCATGGACGCCTACGAAGGCGACGTCAATGGAATCGTCACGTATTCGATGTGGACGGTTGTCTCGCACGACCTCTACCAGCTTTATTTCGGGGATGCGCAGTTCCTTCGGGACCGCTGGTGGCGGATCAAGGCTCGTGTCAACGACCTCATGTCCCGCACGGACGAGACGGGTTTTGTCGTGCGCGGTCTCGATTGGGTCTTTGTCGACTGGGCGAAGCCGAAGTCCGATACTGCGCTGCAGATGATATGGTATGGATCGCTGCAGGCGGCGGCGCGACTTGCGGACCGCGTAGGCGATCCGCAGGCGGATGACTACCGCGCTCTTGCCGCGAAGATCCGCGAGAGCCTGAACAGGCTGGCGTGGGACGAGCCGCGCGGTCTCTACAGGGCCGACCCGACGGATGCGGCGGTTTTCGGCCGGCAGGCGAACATCTTTGCGGTGGTCTTCGGCGTGGCCGACGACCGCCAGTCCGTCCGTATCGGCGACGAACTTGCCCAGGACCGCCTTCCGCCTGTCGGGACGCCCTACGTCTTCGGATGGGAAATGGTGGCGCTGGCGCGCACGGGCCATGCCGGCGCATTCTTCTCGGGGCTCGAGCGGATATTCGGCGGAATGCTCGACAATGGCGCTACGACGTATTGGGAAAGCTACGACCCGAAGGAGACTGGTGATGAGCGATACGCATTCTACGGACGGCCGTGGGCGAAGAGCCTTTGTCACGTCTGGAGCGCATGGCCTGCCTTCATCTTCGTTTCGGAAGGTCTGGGCATCCGGCCTACTGCGGACGGCTGGCGGGCGTGGTCGTATCGTCCGCTGCCCGGGTGCGTAAACTTGAAAGCCGAGATTCCGACGCCGAATGGGATTCTCCGCATTGCCGGATTGACGAACGCCGCAGGCGCGGAGATCAGGCAGGCCGACCCTGTGTCGGCGCCTGTTCCCGCTGTTGAGAAAGCCCGGGAAAGACCTGTTCCGAGACCGGCGATGGCGGAGCGGCTTGCGACGGACGTCGACGTTATCGGCATCGTCCACTGGGGGCTCAATACCTACACTGACCGCGAATGGGGCTATGGCGATGAAGACCCGGCGATGCTGAATCCGGCAAAATTCGACGCGGACCAGATTGTCGCGGCTTGCAAGGCAGGCGGGCTCAAAGGTCTTGTCGTCGTCGCAAAGCACCACGACGGTTTCTGCCTCTGGCCGACGAAGACGACGGAGCACAATATTACCAAAACTCCGTTTTGGAGGGGTCAGGAGTCAGGGGTCAGTGCTCAGGGGTCAGGAGTCAGGGGTCAGCGGAGAGATTATGTGAAGGAGATGGAGCAGGCGTGCAGAAGGGCGGGTCTCAAGTTCGGCGTCTACTGCTCGCCGTGGGATCGCAATAGCGCGCACTACGCGACGGAGAAGTACGTAGAGATATACCATGCACAGCTAAAGGAACTTCTCGGCGGCGCGTATGGCGACATATTCGAGATGTGGTTCGACGGTGCGAACGGCGGTGATGGATACTACGGCGGCGCAAGGGAAAAGCGCAAGATCGGCGCGGACTACTACCGCTTTGGCGAAGTGTTCAAATTTGTCCGCGAGCTTCAGCCAAATGTAACTATCTTCTCAGGTGCTCATGACGATTCGGACATCCGCTGGTGCGGCAACGAGCGCGGCTACATCTGCGACGATTCACGGGCGACGGTTGTCCGCACTGGCGTCTTCTGCGACGGGAAGTACAGCAATCCCGACTACGTGCCAACTAGGAACGAGGGTTCGCCGAACGGGGAGTTCTTCCGCGTAAACGAGGCAGATTTTCCGCTCCGTCGCGGGTGGTTCTATCACGAAGGTGAGCGCGGCACTACGAAGAGCGGCGCGTATCTCGCGAAGCTGTATGTCGGGACTGTCGGCAACGGCGGCACGATGGACATCGGCGTCGCACCGAACAAGGACGGTGTTCTCGATGCGGACGACGTTAAGGCGCTAAAGGACTTCGATACCCTCCGCAGGGCGCTTTTTGCAAACGAGGCGAAGGACGGCGGCAAGTTCAACGTAGTCGTCATGCGCGAAGACCTTTCGCATGGAGAGCTTGTTGACGAATGGGAGTTCGTGGCGGACGCCAAGGCGATTCTGCGCGGCAAGTCGATTGGCAACAAACGCATACGGCTCCTTAAAGAGCCAGTCGCTGCCAAAGGCTGCGAGGTCAGAGTGTTGTGCGGCGTAGGTGCGCCGAAGGTTTCGTACGCGCTCTATTGCGCCGATCAGGCGGTCATCGATGCGATCCTGGATGCGAAAAGCGATGACGGCGAGACTGATACTGCAAAGTGGATGACGAAGGGCGTTTCCGCCAAGCGCGAGTTTTTCGTGTCTCCCGCCGGAAACGACGCATCGGACGGCTCGGCCGCGCATCCGTGGCGCACAATCAGCCATGCTGCTGCGGTCGCAGAAGCGGGCGATACAGTGACAATCCACGCAGGCGTTTACCGCGAGTGGGTAAAGCCCGCAAATGCCGGTCGCGAAGGTGCGCCGATCACCTACCGTGCCGCAAAGGGCGAGCGCGTCGTCGTGACAGGTGCGGACGAAGTGCGCGGCTGGACGAAGCGTCCCGACGGACTCTGGGAGGCGCACGTTTCCTACGATTCATTCGGAGGCGTCAATCCCTTCACGGACTTCATCGAGGGCTCCTGGTTTCTGCCGAAGGACTTGAACCACTTCCGCACGCGTCTCATCCAGTGCGGGAAGCCGCTGAACCTCGTCGGCGAGGAGATTCTTGCGCCGCCGGATCATGGCGTTCCGCATCTCGCGCGGGGGACTGCCGCGCTGATCCCAGGCCGCGTTTCGGGGATGATTGTCGCTGCTTTCGAGCGCGATCCAAACGTGGAAGTGCCAGAACTTGTCGTGCGGCCCTGCTGCTTCTATCCGACCACGACGCGCCGCGACTATATCGCGCTCAGGGGAATCGCGTTCCGCGACGCCGCGCCGACATGGGCGCATCCGCGAGGCGAGCAGCCCGGTGTCGTCGGCACGAACTGGAGCCGCGGATGGACTATCGAGGACTGTGAAATCTCCGGCTCGTGCTGCGCGGGGCTTACCCTCGGCAAGTGCGCCAACGACTTTGACTCCTTTTGGTACGATCCCAAGCAGAGCTTTTCGCTTTGGGGCAAGCGGATGTCGGAGCGCGACCTTTCGGAAGTGGGCAGGCATACGGTTCGCCGTTGCCGCATCTCAGATTGCGGACAAGCCGGCATCTGCGGCGGTTTCGGCGCAGTCTGGTCGACGATCGAGGACTGCGACATCTCGCGCTGCTACTGGAATAAAAAGTTCGCCGGATACGAGATGGCGGGAATCAAGATACATGTGGCGGTGGGGATGACGATTCGCCGAAACCGCATACACGACAACGGATGCTTTGGCGTCTGGCTCGACTGGATGGGGCAGGGAACTCGCCTCGCGCAGAATTCGCTTTGGGCCAATGCGCAGACTGATCTCTATCTTGAGGTCGTCCACGGGCCGATACTCCTTGAGGGCAACGATTTTCTTTCCAAACAAGCTATCCACTTCAAGGGCTCCAACAACATCGCGCTCGTCGGCAACCGCATCTTTGGATTGCTCGCGTGCGACGACGACAAGTCGCTCGGCTACAGGAAGACGCCGGTATTTTATCCGCACTCGACGCGCATAAAGGAACTCTACGCCGACTGCATGCCGGTGAATCTCGTCTTCATCAACAACATCATGCCGGAGACGCCGCATTTTGCGGGCCTTGCGACCGACCCGTGCCGCTCTGAAGACAACTTCTTCGTTCCGCGCGAATACTGGATGATCAACGCTGCAACCGGTGATGTCGGCATCGCTCCGCCGCCATCTTTGACGCGCCCGGATTTCAAGCCAGTCGGCGCCGAACGCCTCGGTACCGGCCTCGTCTCGGGCGAGGAGTTCCCCTTGCCTGACACCGACCTTTCAACACCGAAGAGAGGAATGAAAATATGAAAAGCTGGAATATATTGGCGTGTTTCTACATTTGCATGTTCGCCGCGAATGCCGCGACGACATTCTGCAACCCAATGTCCATTCCGGACACTCCTATCGGCATTCTCTGCCGCGACTGCCGCAATGGCGATGCGATTCCAGAAAGCGGATGGATGTACAGTTGCTGGGCTAACGCCGCCTGCGGCTTCAAGGAAGTGCGCCAGTTCCGCGAACTTGCCGATCCTGTAGTGCTTGCGGAGGGTGTCACGTGGTATCTCTATTCGAGCGCTGGGCTTATGTGGACAAGCGAGGATTTCGGCGGGACGTGGAGGCACGTTCCAGTGCAGTCTGAGGCCGCCTATGCACCCGCTGTCACGAAATTCAGAGGCAAATACTACCTCTGCACTTCTGGAGGGCCGCTGAGTGTTGCAGATTCGCCCACTGGGCCGTTCAGGACGCTTGGACGATTCGAGGTGGATACATTCTCGTCTGACCCGCAGATGCCATGGACAGGGGATCCCGCTCTGTTGGTAGACGGTGACAAGCTCTATCTCTATTGGGGATGCTGCGCAAAGCCCAAGTCCGTATGGGGAGTGGAGCTCGACCCTTCCAATCCGCGTCGCGCTTTAGTCCCTGGCTCCGCAGTCTGCCTCGTCGAGTTCGACAAGGAGAAGTATCCGTGGCTCGCCGGGCTCATCGAGGGTGCATGGGTGTTCAAGCGCAACGACACGTACTACCTAACCTTCGCCACATACGGGACGGCAAGTCCTCGCTACTGCTGGTGTGCGATGAAGGGGACTGAACCGCTTGGGCCTTTTGTTCCGCAGAAGAACAATCCCTTCTTCATTACGGAGAAGGGTCTTGTCACAGGCACCGGACATGGTTCGATCTGGTGCGACAGGAACGGCGACTGGTGGATCAACAGCTGCGTGGTCGTGTCTGCGTACCACAGCTTCGAGCGGCTGCTTGCACAGGACAGGCTTTTCTTTGAGCCAAACGGCGACATAGCAGTCGGAAAGGCGACCGAGACGCCGCAGTGGCTACCGTCTTCCGGCAAGAAGGGTGATACTGGATGGAAGGCGATTCCTCTCAAGTCTGATAGACGCGAGGCGACCGACATGAGTCTCAAGACGTGGTCTGCGATCGAGAGCCTGCCGTCAAAGACCGTCTTTGAGTTCCCTGAAGAGAGTACGATCCGTTCGTTCCGCGTCATCTGGCGCGACATCGGGCTTGACACGAATCGCGGTGTGATGCCCGGTCCATTCCGCTACAGGGTTGACTACCGCTCGAATGGCGAGTGGTGGACGTGGTTAGATGCGTCGCGCAACGATACCGACCTGCTCGTGGACTATCGCGAGGCGTCTGAGGCGGTCGCCGACGCGGTTCGCCTTGTCGTCCTCTCCGCACCGCCCGGTATCACGCCGGGACTAGTGGAGTTCACGGTCTTTGGCGATTGACGAAAAATCGAAGCGAAAGGAGCAAATAACATGAACTGGAAATTAATTGCGTTTGCCTGTGCAATGTCGGCGACGGTCGCACTTGCGGCCGACGAAATAGCGGAGAAGTTGTCCTCGGCTGGCGCTCAGGCGACGCGCGGACAGGGCCTTTATCGCTGCCAGGTGCATCGCGGCGGCGGGCGTGATACGCGTCCCGACAATTCGCTTGAGACGTTCCTCTGGTGCTGGGGGCACGGCGTCGCGCCTGAGGCGGATGCGCGGCTGACGAAGGACGGTGTCGCAATCGCGTTTCACGATCCGACGCTCCAGCGCATTGCGCGCGGCATTTCCCGTGAACTTCAGTCCCGCGAGATCAAGGATATGACGTGGGACGAGATCAAGGATGTCGATGTCGGCTCATATCTGGGCGACGCGTATGCCTCGACGCGCATCGCGACGATGGATTCAATCTTTGCCGCGATGTCGGGTCGTCCCGATAGGATACTCTATCTGGACGAAAAAGGCGCACCACCCGAGATGATGGCGGAGATGGCGAAGAAGTATGGCGTGGAAAAGCAGATCTACTATACCTCACCGAATTTCCGCCTCATGTCGCGTTGGCAGAAGGTTGTGCCGGGAGGCCTCGGCATGGTGTGGCTTGGAACTTGGGCGAAGGACAACTCGCCGGCATCCGTTGCGAAGGCCGATGAGTTCCTCGAACGGACGTTTCGCGAGATGGATGCCGAGGGCTGGAGCGGCATCAGCCAGATACAGCTTCACATTCGGACAGATCTGACGAAGCCCGATCCGTTCTGTCCGTCAACGGAGTGCTTGAAGAAGTCTATTGAACTCTTGCACTCCAAGGGCATAACCGTCCAGGCGTTCACCTGGACAGAAGGAGCGAACAAGGATGTCCTGCGCCGTATTTGGTCGCTTGGTTTCGACAACTTCGCCACGGACGATCCGCTCGTCCTTTTTGAACTTCTTCCGGAATTGCGAAGACCTGACAATCGTGACGCGTGATGAGGAGTCGTCTGTCACGGAACGCGGTCATTCGATTCGCATTGTCTCTGCCTGGAAATGGTGTCTGTCGCGTTAAAACTCTGAAAGGAAAGGAGCGGATAACATGAACTGGAAAATGTTTGCACTTGTCTGCACGATGCCGGCGGCGGTCATGCTTGCGGCGGGGGCACAGTACTGCTTCGTTTCCTGAGCGATAATATTTGCGCAATATAAGCGATATGTGTTGCGTAAAGAGGACGATATTTGGTATAATTGCGGCGACATGAAACGATACGAGATTCTTCCCGCCTACTCGGCGGCTGTCGTCGCGACGGCGCTGGCGACTTTTGCAGTTGAGATACCGGTCGATGTCCCGGAACGCGGTTACGTTTCGGTGCAGATACGGAATGCGGCAGGCGAGACTGTCGGCAACGTCATCACGCAGGAGCCGCTTGAAAAAGGCAAGGGCTTCGTCGATTGGGATTTGACGGGGCCTGACGACGGCGTGCGGCAAGGCGAAGGCAAATACACGTATTCCGCCGTTTGGATTCCAGAACACACTCTCACCTACCGCGGCTACTTCTACCCGACTCCGCTCCCTGACGGGACGACGCCTTGGCACACCGGCGCCGGAACCGGCGGTTGGACGGCCGACCATTTCGCGCCGAAGTCGATCGTGCGCGTGGGAGACTTCATGTACATCACCGCGATGTGCGAGGCGGCGCACGGACTCATCAAGTGCGACAAGGACATGAACAAGTTGTGGGGCACGCGCCAGTGGGTTTTCAATACTCCCTACACCTCGGCTGGCGAGGGAGACTTCTACTACGGCTTCAAGAACGGCGTCAAGAAGGTCGACTCACGCGACAACAAGACGAGCGGCGTGAAGACAAAGGCCTCCGGTGGCTCGTTCGCCGTCATCGGCACACACGCCTACTTCACAAGCGGCGACGCGGTAAACGTGTGGGATTTTTCCGAGAAGCCGGATGCCGTGACCGACAAGCCGATCGACGTGATTACCGTTCCAAAGGCAGGGCAGATAAGGAAAATGCCGAACGGCAAGCTTCTTCTCTGGAGCGACAAGGACGTTGTGCGGCTCGATCCCACGACGAAGGAAATAAAGACTATTCTTAAGGACGCAGCCGAGAATCCCGGAGGACTCGCTGTGCGCGAAGACGGAGTGTTTGCTGTAGGCGACTGCGGAAAACACATAGTAACAATTTACGGCCGCAACCTAAAGCCGATTCGCACTCTTGGCAAAGGCGGCAGGCGTCCTGTTGGCGAATGGGAAGAGGATACGCTCGAAGATCCGTTCGGCATAGAGTTTGGCCCTGACGGACGGCTCTGGATCTGCGAGCAGAGCCAGCAGCCGAAGCGCGTTGGCGTCTGGAACGTCGATACTGGCCATTGCGAGAAATCCGTCGTCGGACCTACGAACTACGGTGGGGGCGGAACTCTCGATCCAGACGACGCAAATCGTGCGTTCTGGGGATACCTGGAGTTGCACAAGGGCGCGGACGGCAAGTATCGTCCGGCAAGAATCTTCTTCCGTCCTGGTGACGAGAAGTGCGGCCCTTGGGGTGGCACGCCGACATACGCTTTTCGCGCGAAGGGACGGCTTTGGTTCACCGACCAGCAGAATCCCATGGGCAACGGGGGGAACATTCTCTATCTATACGAAGATGGGCACGCTCGCGCAGTCGCCGCGTGGGGCAACGCAAATTTTCTCTCGTCAAAGCTGCCCGAGTTTAAGGGGAAGAACTTTGCCTTCTCGTGGACAGACCTGAACGATGACGGCAAGATCACTGTTGACGAATGTGTCATCGACGAGCACGTAACTGGGCTTGGCACCGGCTGGGCCAACCGCGTGAACGAAAACTTCGAGATTGCTTTCGGTTGCGACGGGTCGAAGATCGTCAAGTTCACTCCTGTGCGCTTCACCGAGAAGGGGTATCCGGTGTACGCGCATCTTGGCGAGCCGATTCCTGCGCCGTTCGTTCCCGCGCACCACCAACAGCGTTCGGCGAGCTCGCACCTCGTCGACATGAAAGGAAACATTCTGACGCTTTCTAAGCCGCTCATGTCAATCGCTCCTGACGGCAAGGTGAACTTCCGCTATCGCAACCGCTGGCCGTCTCTCCACGACAGCCACGAGACGTCGGAGTCCGGTCGAAAGCTCGGTGAACTTATCGGCACTACGCGCTTCTGGGGTTCTGCAAAGCTCAACGACGACATTGGCGAGATAGTCTGCTTCAACTCAAACCTTGGCTGTGCGTACCTTATGACGGCTGACGGCATCTTCCTCGCGCAGCTTATGCAAGACCAGCGCTGCGGGCTTCACTGGTCGTATCCGCAGTTCCCCGATTCTGACACCTTGAAGAAGACCTCGATGCAGGACGAGCACTTTCTCGGAGAGTTCCAGCGCACGAAGTTCGACGGCCGCGACGCGCTCGCGATTGTCTGCGGCAAGACTCATGCATCTATAATAGAGGTTGGTGGTCTCGAAGGTGCCCGTCGGCTTCCGTCGGGTTCTTTCGAAGTGACTAAGAAGGGGCTTGCCGAGTCCGCGAAGCGCAAGGCCGACAATCTCGCAAAGAGCCATGTTCCGCCGACATATACTGTGAAGCGGATCGATCCGCCAAAGGGATTTGGCGGTGGAGACGACATTTCTGACGCGCTTGACGATCTTGGTGGCGGACTTGACGACGATGTTCCCGCGCCGCAGGCCACCTTGGGTAGGCCGCCTGCCAACGTGTGGAACAGTGGCGATCTCGCGAAGGGCGCAGGCGGCGATTTCTTCCGCGCTTTCCACGACGGGCGGTATTTGTATTTCGCATATACGTGCCGTGAGAACGGCTCGTCGATGAAGAACTCGGGCAAGGACATTACGACGCTTTTCGAGACAGGTGGCGCTATCGATCTCATGATCCAGACGGACGCGAAAGCAGATCCCTCGCGCAAGAGCGCCGCTCGCGGCGACATACGACTGCTCTTTGCCGAATGTGGCGGAAAGGTCGTCTGCGTAAAATACGACTACGTCAATCCAAAAGCGCCGAAGTCGGCGCGCGTCGACTTCGAGTCCGACGTCGCCAAGACGACTGTCGCGTCGATAACCGAGCTCAAGCGCATCTCCGCGTGGGCCGAGCGTTCCAGCGGGCTCTTTACACTTCGCGCGGTGCTGCCGCTCTCGTCCATCGCGAAGAAGAAACTTCCCGCCGAGACGCGGCTCGACGTCGGGCGCATTACTGGCGATCCTTCCGGCGCCGTCTCGGTGGAGCGCATCTACTGGAGCAACAAGGCGACGGCGCTCATGAGCGACCGTCCGACTCAGGCGGGGGTCGAACCTCGGCTTTGGGGGAAGGCGAAGGTGGAGTGAAAAGTTCAAAGTTGAAAGTTGAAAGTTCAAAGTATTAGAGTTTAAAGTTTTTATGAAAACAAAAAAGAAATATGTATTGGCATGTGCATCGCTTGTGCTTGCACTGTCCTTCTCGGCAGGGGCGGAAAGCTATGCCTGGCGAGGTTTCCACTTTGACGAGGCACGACATTTCTTCGGCAAGGAGACGGTCAAGGATTATCTTGACCACATGCATCGCCTTGGTCTGAACAGGTTCCATTGGCATCTCGCCGACGACCAGGGCTGGCGTCTTGACGTGCCCGGATTCCCCGAGCTCGTGAAATATGGCGCCGCGCGCGCCTCTACGCCGCTTCCCGGAGACGAACAGAAAAGCGACGGCAAGCCCTACGGCCCGTTTTTCTACACGCCGGAAGATATTTCGGAGATTGTCTTGTATGCGGCGGAGCGCGGCATCGAGATCGTTCCCGAGATAGAGATTCCAGGACACTGCCGCGCGCTTCTCGCTGCTCATCCCGAGTTCTCGTGCGCCGGCGACTTGAAGCGGGAGCCATGGAACGTCTGGGGAGTCTGCGAAGATGTCATCTGCGCCGGAAACGAGGAAGCGCTTGCATATTACGAGCGAGTCATCGACGAGGTCATGAAGATGTTCCCATCCGTCTATTTTCACATCGGCGGCGACGAATGCCCGAAGACCCGTTGGAAAGCATGCCCGAAATGCCAGGCGCGCATCAAGGCGCTCAAGTTGAAGGACGAGGAGGCGCTTCAGGGCTGGGTTACGACACGCATGGTGCGTCATATCGCGAGCAGGGGCAAGCGGGCGATCGGCTGGGACGAGATTCTCGCCGGGGGAGAACTTCCGGCCGGCACGATCATCCAGTGCTGGCGCGACAAGAAGTATGCCGCAGAAGCGGCGAAACGCGGTCATGAAGTAATCGTCTCTCCCACTGAATACACCTATTTCACCCTTGCCGAGGGCTTGCCGGGAGACCCCTACAAGTATCGCGGTTGGACGGGAGGCGAATTTCTCCCGGCCGCCAAGATGCGCCTTTTCGATCCGCTCGCCGGAGTGCCGACAAAATACCATGACAAGGTGATCGGCGGCGAGTGCTGCCTGTGGAGCGAATTCGTCCACGACCGCAAGGAACTCGACTACAAGGTTCTGCATCGTCTGCCGGCCTTCTCCGAGGCAATGAAGAACAACAGGTACTGACTATGTGCGACAATAGTTGAAAGTTTGATGTTTGAAGTTTAGAGTTCAAAGTTTAAAGTCAGAGGTAAAACTTATGAAAGCAAGAAACATATTGGCAGTAGTCCTGTCTGCCGCGTACGCGGCGGTTGCTAATGGAGAGATAACCGCGCCAACGGCGATGCCGATACAGCGCACGCTGAACGCGCTCGAAAAGTCCACCGCGGCGAATCCGGCGCGCGTGAGAATGCTGTTCTACGGGCAGTCCATCGTGGAGCAGGGCTGGCACACGAACATCGTGCGGCAGCTGAAGGAACGGTATCCGACTGCAATCCTCGAGGTCGAGAACCGCGCGATAGGCGGCTTCACTTCCCCGACCGAGAAGTACGAGGCGATAATCCGCAAAGTGCGCGAGACGACGACGGCGGAAATCGTCCTCTGGACGAGCCATCTCGACAAGAAAGAGGCCGAGTCGCGCGAATCAATCGAGGGGCTTCTCGCCGAGCCCGATACGCGCTCGAAGGCAATCAAGGACATTGCGGCGCGCTATGGATGCCTCTTCGTCGACCTCCGGAAGAAATGGTGCAGGATGATGCTCGACACTGGCACCGGCTGCGACGTGCTGCTGATGGACGGAATACACATGCGTCCCGACGGCCCAGCGTTTGGCTACTATTCCAATTTCATCGCCGAGGAACTTGTCCGCATCCCTGAAACAAACGGCGAACCCAAGTTCAGCGGAACAATCACCGAAATCCCCGTCACCGACAGCCGCGTCAAATCTGCCGCGGACGGTTCACTGCGCCTTGAATTTGAAGGAAACCGCGTCGTCGCCGTTTCCGACAATATCCCGACATGTATTTCACGACGCGGCCGTCGAAGATTCTTTCGTGGATGCCGATGATCAAGCATGTGGATATTGCGCCAGACGTGATGCCTTTCGTAGAGGACTGGACTCTGACATACATCGACGGCACTATGCCGCTTGGCGACCCGATACACTACAGGGTCGAGGGAAGCGTCTCTGGCTTCGACGGCGAGGGCTGGAATACGAACGACTTCAGGTCCGCGTCTGGACGCGTCGTCATAAACAAGGCAGACTTCCATACGTGGCAATACAGGTATTTCATCAAGGAGGGACATGGCGACAAGACGCGTGATTCCGTTCCGGGCCAGAAGATCACATGGTCGACAAGGGCGCTCTTCACAGATCCTCTTCCGGCGGGCAAGCTAGATGCGCGCACGACGCTCGTGCAGAATTGCGCAAACGGACGGCATGTTCTCTCGATAAGCCCGCAGGCCGGCGGCAAGGTCGGCGTAAAGTCCTTCATCGTATACACTCCAGCAAAGAAGAAATAACACGAAAGAAAACAAAATGAAATACATCGCAAAGCTTGCATTCGTCTTCGCCGCCGTCTCCCTTTCTGCGTTTGCTACCGAGACGGAAAATGTTAGGTTCAGGGTCATAAGGGCGCCTGGAGCTGTCAATGTCGACGCAGACTCCTCGGATTGGGATCTGTCGGGTTCGATATTCTGCTGCCCCGACGTCGAGAAGTTCCGCACGAGCTATGCCGTGTGGATTTCCGCGATGTACGACAAGGACAACCTGTACTTCTTCTTCCGCTGGCTTGACGCGACGCCGATGAACAACCCTGGGCTCGCGGGAAGCGACTATCCCTGGCAGGGCGACTGCATGCAGGTGCGACTCGCGACGAGCCCGCAGTCCAAGACCGCCTTCAACGGGCTCAGGCACAACACCGACGTGTCGCGGCTTCCGATGAAGTTCACGCACTTCGAGTTCTGGCGCGACCGCAACGCCACGGCAGCCGCAAGCGCGACGCTCGCCTTTGCCGCGCAGCCGAAGGGCGAGGACGTGTTGTCGAAGGGCGTGAAGGAGGCGTTTGCCGAGATCCCCGGCGGCTACGCCCAGGAAGTCTCGATACCGTTGTCGCTTGTCTGCGCCGGCGCGTACCGTCCCCAGGTGGGCGACAGGATGCTCCTCACGTTCGAGCCCAACTACCGCACTAACGGCGACCAGCGCCTGACCACGAAGGAGTTTTTCCGCGAAGGCATGGAGCCTGACCGCGTGATGACGTTCATGCGCGCCGATGTGTGGGGGCTTGCGGAGTTCGTCGACAAAGGCGGCGCGCCTCAGCCGCTCCGCCTCGCGGGCGGAAGGACGCTTCCCGTCTCGATGAAGAACGGGATGCCCGGGGTCGACTGGAGTTCCCTCAAGGCAGTCAAGGCGAAGCCCGGCTTCAAGCCGATCAAGTTCAAGCTTGACGAGCCGGCGAACGTCTCTGTTATCATAAAGAACGCCACGGGCGATGTCGTGGCCTGGCCGCTCAACAACCAGCCGCTTCCCGCTGGCGAAAACGAAATTTTCTGGAACGGACTCGACGCCTGCTACGACACGCATGTAGGCTCTCCCGTGCCGGCAGGGACATACACTTGGGAAGGCCTTGCACATAAGCCGCTTCACATTGAGCTTCAGGGCTGGGCACATGCTGCAGGCCCCAACCCCTACGACTTCGCTGGCGGCGGCTGGGGAGGCGATCACGGCGATCCGTGCGCGGTTGCGTGCGACGGAAATCAAGTCTACATGGGCTGGCATCGCGCCGAGGCGGGACAGGCGGTAGTTGCCGCAGATCTCGAAGGCAACATGGTCTGGCACCACAAGCGCGGTGGCTTCGGCTCCGCGCGCGCGCTGGCCGTCGACGGCGAAGGGCATCTCTACGTCTACGACGCCGGACAGGGCAACACCGTCTATCGTCTTGACGCGGCGAAGGGTACGTACGACCGGTCTTGCCAAGCGCATGCGCTACGCGGACGGACGCCTTGAGTTCGTATTCGAGAAGGAAGTTGTCTCGGTTGCAGTGTCGAAGCTTGGCGACGTGAAGCGCCGTCAGACGACGCCTCGCGACTTGGAGGCGCGCGCCGTCGCGCCTGACGGCACCGAATATATCGCAACCGGTGCGCCAGACCACCAGGTCAAGGTCATGAAGGACGGGCGCGAGATTCGCCGCATCGGCAGAAAGGGCGGGCGTCGTCTCTCGGGCAAGTGGGATACGGATGGAATGTACAATGTCGCGGACATTGCGCTCGACTCAAAGGGCTTCCTCTGGGTTGCGGAAGCAGACTCTCTCCCGCGCCGCGTCTCGAAGTGGAACGCATCGAGCGGCGCATTTGCCGCGGAGTTCTTTGGTTCTACGGTGTACGGTGCGCTCGGTGGCGCGATATGCCCGACCGACCCACACATCATGGTCGGTCAGGGCTGCGAATGGCTTCTTGACGGCAAGTCGACTCGCGCAAAATGTGTCGGCTATGTCTCCCGCAACGCGGGCTGGGGCTGTACGCGTTTTGGCCGCGGCCCGAAGGGCGAGGTGTATGTCGCGATTGCGGGCTGGTGGATGACCGACGCATCGAAGGTAAAGATATACCAGCGCATC
>CACZAK010000032.1 GCA_902779075.1 uncultured bacterium
CCGAAGGGCGACCGCAAGGAGTGCATGTTCTGGGGCCTCGGCGCCGACGGCACGGTGGGCGCGAACAAGAACTCCATCAAGATCATCGGCAACTACACCGAGAACTACGCGCAGGGCTACTTCGAGTACGACTCCAAGAAGTCCGGCGGCGTGACGATCTCGCACCTCCGCTTCGGCTCGGACATGATCCGCTCGCCGTACTTCATCAACTCGGCCGACTTCACCGCGTGCCACTGCTTCCCGTACCTCGAGAAGTACGACATGCTCAAGGCCGCGAAGCCGGGTTCCGTGTTCCTCCTCGCCTCGCCCTACACGGCGGCCGAGATCTGGGACCACATGCCCGACGAGGTCGAGCAGGCGATCATCGACAAGAAGCTCAAGTTCTACGTGATCAACGCGGCGAAGATCGCCCTTGAGAACGGCATGGGCACGCGCACGAACACCGTGCTGCAGACCGCGTTCTTCAAGCTCTCCGGCATCAAGCTCGCGAAGGCCGACGGCACCGAGCTCGACCCGATCCAGGTGCTGAAGGACTACGCCGAGAAGGCGTACTCCAAGAAGGGCCAGGAAGTCGTCGAGATGAACTGGAAGTGCATCGAGGCGGCGAGCGCCGCCATCGAGGAGGTCAACTACCCGGCCGCGCCCGCCGGCAAGCTCAAGATGCCGCCGATTGTCGCCGCCGAGGCGCCTGACTTCATCAAGAAGGTCACGGCGAAGATGATCGCGCAGAAGGGCAACGAGCTGCCCGTCTCCGCCATTCCGGACGACGGCACGTGGCCGACCGCCACCACGCAGTGGGAGAAGCGCAACGTGGCGGCGTTCATCCCGCAGTGGGATCCGTCCGTGTGCATCCAGTGCGGACAGTGCTCCATCATCTGCCCGCACGCCGCGATCCGCATGAAGGTGTACGGCGCCGACAAGCTCGCCGGCGCGCCGGCCACGTTCAAGAGCGCCGACGCCAAGACGCCCAAGATGAAGGCTCTCGGCGAGAAGGTGACCGTCCAGTGCGCTCCCGAGGACTGCATGGGCTGCAAGCTCTGCGTCGTCAAGTGCCCGATGGCCGCCAAGGGCGCGCTCAAGATGGTCGAGCAGATCCCGCTCCGCCAGAGCGAGGCCGAGAACTGGAAGTTCTTCCTCGAGCTGCCGGACGTCGATCCCGCGAAGCTCGACACGAAGCAGGTCCTCGACTCCCAGCTGAAGCGTCCGCTCTTCGAGTTCTCGGGCGCCTGCTCGGGCTGCGGCGAGACGCCCTACATCAAGCTCCTCACGCAGATCTGCGGCGACCGCCTCCTCGTCGCGAACGCGACCGGCTGCTCGTCCATCTACGGCGGCAACCTGCCGACCACCCCGTACTGCCAGCGCAAGGACGGCAAGGGCCCGTCGTGGTCCAACTCGCTGTTCGAGGACAACGCGCAGTTCGGCATGGGCATGCGCGTCTCCGCCGACAAGCTCTACGGTTTCGCCTTCGAGCTCGTCGAGAAGCTGCTCGCGAACGACAAGACCCCCGCCGAGATGAAGGCGTGCCTCGAGAAGATCAAGGCCGTCGACCAGCACGACGAGAAGGGTCAGGGCGTCGAGCAGATGCGCGCGCTCGTCGCAGAGCTCAAGGGCTACCTCAAGGCCGGCAAGGACGCGGGCTGCGACCTCTGCGCCCAGCTCCTCTCGGTGGCGGACAACCTCGTCCGCAAGTCCGTGTGGGTCATCGGCGGCGACGGCTGGGCCTACGACATCGGCTACGGCGGGCTCGACCACGTCCTCGCCTCGGGCCGCAACGTCAAGGTGCTCGTGCTTGACACGGAAGTGTACTCCAACACCGGCGGCCAGGCTTCGAAGTCCACGCCGACCGGCGCGATCGCGAAGTTTGCGGCGTCCGGCAAGGTGCAGGCCAAGAAGAACCTCGGCCTCATGCAGATGCAGTACAAGAACGTGTACGTGGCGTACGTCTCGATGGCCGCGAACCCGGCCGCGACGGTGAAGGCATTCAACGAGGCCGAGAACTACGACGGCCCCGCGATCATCATCGCCTACGCGCACTGCATCGAGCAGGGCCTCAACACGGCGACCGGTCCGGCGCACCAGGTGGCGGCGGTGGACTCCGTCCACTTCCCGCTCTGGCGCTACGACCCGCGCAAGGCGGCCGAGGGCAAGAACGGCCTCACGCTCGACTCGAAGGACAAGAGCGACACGGTCTCCTTCGCCGCGAACGCGGTCTCGAAGGAGCTCGGCGAGAACCGCTTCCGCCAGCTCGTGAAGATCGCCGGACCCGACCAGGCCAAGGCGATGCTCGAGAAGGCCGAGGCCGGCTTCAAGGAGAACTACAAGCTCCTCACCGAGCTTGCCGCGCTCCCCGTGCTGTAATCGGTAGGGCGGTCGCCCCGTGACCGCCGTCTGAAAAGCCCGCTCGCCGAGCGGGCCGCAAAGGGAGGGTCGCGCTTGTCGCGGCCTTCCTTTTATTTTTATACGACTGGACGGCGGTGCGCAAGTGTGGTATACTCACATCATGCTTCAATCTCGGAAACGGTTTCTTTTGATGCAGAGACGTGATTTCATCAAGGTCGGCGCCGCTGCGGCAACGGCCGCGCCGGCAATTGTGAGTGCTGCCGCGGCGCCCCAGAAAGTGCGCATGGGCTTCATCGGCGTGGGCAACCGCGGCACGCAGTTGCTGCACCTGTTCATGCGCCAGCCGGACGTGGAGGTCACAGCCCTCTGCGACGTATACGAGCCATTCCTCAAACGCGACGATTCCGCGTTCGACCCGAAGTTCCTCGACTGGGGACTGAAGGACCGTCTGCCGGTCTTCAAGGGAAAGGACGGAGCGCTGCTGTCTGACGAGAAGCGCATTCTTGACTCCGTGAAGGCGCGCACCTGCAAGCTGTATGCGGACTACCGGCGTCTCCTTGAGGACTCGAACGTGGACGCGGTCTGCATCGCGGTGCCCGACCACTGGCATGCGATCATGGCAATTGACGCGATTAAGGCCGGCAAGGACATCTACTGCGAGAAGCCGCTTACCGCCACCGTAGCCGAAGGTCGAGCCATGGTGAACGCCCAGAAGGCGTCTAAGCAAATTGCGTGCGTTGGACTCAACCGGCGCGGCAGTGCCGTATATCGCAAGCTGAAGGGCGAGATCGACAGCGGCAAGTACGGTACCTTTCGCGTGGGGCGTGCCGCACATGTCTCCAACCTTTTCCCGAACGGCATCGGGAAGTGTCCTCAATGCCAGCCTCCGAAGGGTTTTGACTGGGACAAGTGGCTCGGACCGCGTGCGTTCCGTCCGTACAAGTACACGATTGCACCGTACTACTTCCGCTGGCACGGGGATTTTTCGAGCCAGATGGGCAACTGGGGCGTGCACTACCTGGACGCGTTGCGCTGGATGATGGGCGAGGTCGCGCCAAGCGCCGTTACGGCCGTGGGTGGACAGTACTTCCTCGACCACGACGGCGACATCCCCGATACGATGGAGGTCACGTTCGAGTTCCCAGACAAGAAACTCATCCATTTCATGATATACGAGGGCGGCACGGCGCGGCCGATCTTTACGCGCGAGCTCGAGCTTCAGGGATCTGACGGTGCAATCTACGCGAACGAGCGCGGATATGACATTTTCCCGCAGAGGGGTCGCGAGTTCGGCAACCCCAAGAAACCGCTCTTCGAGGAGCAGCACTATGCTTCCAAGGAAGCGCAGATAGACGACGGCAGCGACGGCGTCAGCACATCTGTCGTGATCCGTGACTTCCTCGACCGAGTCAAGGATCGCGGCACGCCGCTCTGTACGCTTGAGGACGGGCACCGTTCCACATGCTTCGCCCACCTCGCGAACATCGCCCTCTGCATGGGCCAGCGCCTTGAATGGAATCCCGCCTCCGAGAAGTTCACGAACTGTCCGAAGGCTAATGAGCTGCTGTCCTACACGTACCGTGACGGGTATGCGCTTGGATGACCCAAAAGAAATGGGAGCGTGATCATGGATATGACAAATGACGTGGCAAAAGCCGAGCAAAAGATAATAGCTGTTCTGGCGCGCATGTTGGTCGTTGCACCAGAGTCAATCAAGACGGACGTGCGCTACAAAGAGCTGTTCAACAATGATCCTGATCCTGTGCACGCGTTCGCCGTGCAGGTTGAACAAACCCTGGGCGTTATCGTCGGCGATTCCGTCCTCGACGCATATCCGACCATCGCTGAACTGGCCGTATACTGTGCCGCGCACAAGGCAGAAGCGAACGGCGGACGGCGCTACGTGGTGGTGTGCCGGATGCCTGGTGGCGGCGTATGCGAGCGCATCTACAGCGCACGCGGGCACGAAAAAGCCGTCCAGAAGGCGATGGATGATGGTGTGGAAGCGGTACTGTCGGTCGAGCGCGAGGACGCCGAGGATTCTCCTCCGCAGAAGACGGGGCATCTGGGCAAAGTTTTGTTGCCGATTCTAATTGGAATTATCTTGGCTGGCATGGTTTTCCTTTTCTTCTGGTGGCGTAACGGTCGTCCGCGTCTCTGGTAGGAAAATGAATCAATGCGTTACGCCATGCTCATGGCGTTACCTTCTACGCGAGTGGGTACTGGTTTCGCGTCGGCCTATTGTGGTATAATAGAGTGTCTTTCAACACCAAAGGAAGTAAAAATGGAAGTTCGTTACACGACCGGCAAGAACGAATACCGGCGCATGACCACCGAGGAACTGCGCACGGCGTTCCTCAACACCAAGCTCTACGAGAAGGGCAAGGTGAACCTGATGTACTGCGAAGTCGAGCGCGGCATCGCGGGTTTCGCGGTGCCCACCACGAAGCCGCTCGGGCTCCCGGCAGGCAAGGAGCTCGCAAGCGACTACTTCTGCGAGCGCCGCGAGCTCGGCATCCTCAACATCGGCGGCGCGGGCACGGTGACCGTGGACGGGAAGAAGTACGCGTTGCGTCCGCTCGACGTCCTCTACGTGGGCAAGGGTGCGAAGAAGGTGCTGCTCGCCTCGGATTCGGCGAGGAAGCCCGCGGAGTTCTACCTCGCGAGCTATCCCGCGCACAAGGAGTATCCCACGAAGCTCATCAAGTTCGAGGACGCGAACCACCGCCACCTCGGCACGGTCGAGGACTGCAACGTGCGCACGATCCACCAGTTCATTCTCCCCGGAAAGTGCGACAGCTGCCAGCTCGTGATGGGCGTCACGCGCCTCGAGCCGGGCAGCAACTGGAACACGATGCCCGCGCACACGCACGAGCGGCGCACGGAGATGTACATGTATTTCGACATCGCGCCGGACGCGGCGGTGTTCCACTTCATGGGTGCGGGCGACGAGACGCGCCACCTCGCGATGCACAACCACGACGTGGTCGTGAGCCCGATGTGGTCCATCCACGCGGGCGTGGGCACGCGCGCGTATACCTTCTGCTGGGCCATGGGCGGCGAGAACCAGGTGTTCGACGACATGGACGGGATCGCGATCAGCGAGTTGCGCTGATCGAAAGTGTAAAGTGTAAAATGTAAAGTGTAAAATTGATGGTAGGAGTGAAAATGATTCTGGATCAATTCAAGTTGGATGGCAAGGTGGCAGTGGTGACGGGTGCGGGACGCGGCATCGGCCAGGCGTATGCGCTCGGTCTTGCGGAGGCGGGCGCGGACATCGCCATCGTCGACGTGATCGACATGACGGAGACGGCGGAGAAGATCAAGGCGCTCGGGCGTAAGGTTCTCTGCGTGAAGGCGGACCTCGCGAAGGGCGAGAAGGAGAGTCCGAAGATCGTCGCGAAGGTGGTGAAGGCGCTCGGCCGCCTCGACATCCTCGTGAACAACGCCGGCATCATCCGCCGCGAGCCGTTCGTGGAGCATTCGGCGAAGAACTGGAACGACGTGATTTCGATCAACCTCTCCACGCCATTCTTCCTCTCGCAGGCGGCAGCGCGTCAGATGATCGCGCAGGGCCAGGGCGGCAAGATCATCAACATCGGCTCAATGCTCTCGTTCCAGGGCGGCATCCTCATCCCCGGCTATGCGGCGGCGAAGGGCGGCATAAAGTCGCTTACGATGCTGATGGCGAACGAGCTTTCGAAGCACGGCATCTGCGTGAACGCGATCGCGCCCGGGTACATCGCCACGGAGAATACGCGTCCTATCCGTGAGGACAAGAAGCGCAACAAGGCGATCCTCGACCGCATTCCCGCAGGGCGCTGGGGCACGCCGGACGACCTCAAGGGCCTCTGCGTGTTCCTCGCCTCCCCGGCGAGCGACTATGTGACCGGATTCATGTACGCCTGCGACGGAGGCTGGCTCGCGCGGTAGGTACTGGACAATGAAGATCCTCACGCGATACATCCTTAGGGAGTTCTGCGTCCCGCTGTTCTACTGCCTGACGGGATTCATCTCCATCTACGTGCTCTTTGAGCTGTTCGGCTCGTTCAGCAAGCTGATGGCGGCGAAGCCCGGTTTTGTTGCGTCCGTGACGTATTTTTCGGGGTACTTCGCGCCGTTCTTCCAGTGGATGGCGCCGGCGTGCCTAATGCTGGCCACGCTCTACACGATGTGGCGCTTCTGTAGGAATTCGGAGATTGTCGCGATGCGCGCGAGCGGCATCGGGTTCTTCACGATCGTGAAGCCGGTGCTTGCGATGTCCGTGCTGATGGCATGTGCCGTAGCGTGGGTGAACGAATCGTATGTGCCGCGCTACAGCTCGTGGGCGAAGCAGTTCAAGGACGCGAAGTTCGAGATAGGCGCAATGGGGGATGCTAAGGGCATCCTCTTCGTCAACGAAAAGGCCGGGCGTCGCTGGCAGGCGGACATGCCCAAGTCCCGAAGCGCGCGCGCCCTGGAGAACGTGCGCGTGACGGTGCGCGATCCTGAGTCGGTGCTGGACATCTCCGCGCGCCGCGAGCGCCGGATAACGTCGGTCCGCGCCGTGTTCAAGGGCGGGCAGTGGTATTTCTTCGCGCCGCGTGCTGTCTGGTGTGAGAACGGCGTGGAGACGCCGGATGAAAGCGTGCCGCAGGGCGCCGGGCTGTGGTGCTTCCCGGAGTTCGACGAGCGTCCGGAGGAACTTGTGCGCGAGAACTGCGAATGGGGATACATGTCCACACGCGACCGGCTTGGTTACCTCAAGGCGCATGACGGTCTCGACGAGCGCACGCGTCGGCGGTACCGCTACGACGTGTGGGCGAAGGTGGTTGCGCCGCTCGCCTGCATAGTCATCACGCTTTTCGCGATTCCGATGGGCATTGCAACGGGGCGGCAGAGCGTTTCCAAGGGCATAATCGGGGCTCTCGCGATGTTCTTCGCGTTCTACGGCCTTTCGATACTCTGCATGGTGTGCGCCGCGCGCGGGTGGCTTGCGCCGTTCCCGGCGGCGATTCTGCCGGATATAGTGTTTTTGGCGCTCGGAGTGCGACTTTTCTGGAAAAACCGATGAACGCTGGACGCGCCGCCCCTTTTTTGATATACTTTCCTCAATTGATTTCGGTTCACTATGGATATAAAAGAAAGGCAATTTAAATGGTAACGGCAATCATCGTGGCGGCGGGAAAGAGCGAGCGTATGGGCACGGGAACGGACAAGGCGTTCCTGAACCTGGGTCCAAAGCCCGTTCTGGCCTGGAGCCTTCTGGCGTTCGAGCGCTGCACGGACGTCGACCAGATCGTCGTGGTCGTGCGGAAGGACCAGATTGTGGCGACGAAGGCGCTCGTGCGCATGTTCGGCATTTCAAAGATCCGAACGGTCGTGGCGGGCGGGCAGAAGCGCCAGGACTCCGTGATGAACGGCCTCAAGGAGGTCGATTCGGATACGCGCATCGTCGTGGTCCACGACGGGGCGCGTCCGTGCGTTAAGCCCGAGACGATTGCCGAGACGGTGAAGGTCGCCAAGCGGACGGGCGCGGCGGTCATCGGCTGCCACATCTGGGACACCGTGAAATATGTTGAGAAGGGCACCACCGTGTCGCGTACTGAGGACCGTTCGAAACTCTGGGCCGTGCAGACGCCGCAGGCATTCAGCGCGTCCGTCATCCGCCGTGCCTACGCGGAGGTCGTGAAGAAGAACGTGGACGTCACGGACGACGCCTCCGCCGTGGAGCTGATCGGCGAGCCGGTGAAGATCGTGGAGTCGAACGTCCCGAACCTGAAGATCACCACGGTCGAGGACCTCCGGGTTGCCGCAGGGGTCGTATTGAAAGGCTGAGCGAAAGGACGCGGACGCAGCTGTGGGAAGAGTTTATGCCATACTCGGTGACATCCACGCGAACATCGAGGCGCTTGAGACGGTGCTGGCCGATGCGCGCGCCCAAGGGGCCACGCATTACGTCTGCGTGGGCGACGTGGTGGGATACAACGCCGCGCCGGCCGAGTGCATCCGCGTGGTGCGCGACGAGCTCCAGTGTCCCGTCGTACGCGGCAACCACGACCACTACGTGTCGTACTTTGATACCAATCTCGCCGACTTCCACCCCGCCGCCGCGCAGGTGGTGGAGTGGACGCGTAGCCAGCTGACGAACGACGACATGAGCTGGCTCCACAACCTCCCGCTCCAGAAGCCTGTCATGGGTTTCATGCTTGTACACTCCACGCTCGACATGCCGGACCACTGGGGTTACGTGTTCGACAACCAGCAGGCGGAGTCGAACTTCAACTACCAGTACACGCAGATATGCTTCCACGGCCACACGCATGTGCCGATCATTTATGCGAACACGCCCGGCGGCGTGGTGCACTACGAGGCATGCGACTTCACTTACGAGTTCGGGCAGAAGCTCTTCATCAACGTCGGAAGCGTGGGGCAGCCGCGCGACGGGGATCCGCGCGCGTCATACGTCCTCTTCGACATGTCCGCTCGGCAGGTCCGTTTCCGCCGCCTTGAGTACGACGTAGCCGCCGCGCAGGCGCGCATACGCGACGCCGGTCTCCCGGAGCGGTGCGCAGAACGTCTGGAGCAGGGCAGATGATCGGTACCGTTGCCATAACGGCCGCGCTCATCCTCTGCGCCGGCTGCTTCTCGTCATCGGTTCAACCTCTGAAGGCGTGGGCGGTTTCCCCGACTGACGCCAAGCCTCCCGCAGTACCGGCATCTGGTGCCTTCTCCGTGACCCGCCAGGGCGCAGTGACCGTGACAGCTCCGTTCGACTCGACGAGCTTTGTCGTACGCCGTGCGGACGGCAGCGTCGCGCGCGATCCCTACAACGTGTTCGCCTCGCCTCCGTCAACTCTGTTGCGCGCGGCCGTGAGGGCGCGCCTTGAGGCGGACGGACGTTTCGGACGCGTAGTGCCGCAGTCAAGTTCAGCCTCTGCCGACGTGCAGGTGGAGGTGCTAGTGCGCGACTTGTCGCTCGACTGCACGGTTCCCGAACGCCGCACGTCGCGTGCGGCCGTGAGCATCGACGTGCTGCGTGCCGACCGCGGAGCCCGCACAGTGATTCTCTCCGGCGACGGCGATGGCACGGGCGATGTCAAGGACGGCAACTACTCCGCAGCCTTTTCGCAGGCGTTCGACGCCGCTCTCGTGGGCGCGCTCCGCAACCTGAAGGAACAGCCGCCAGTGAAACCCCTTGAAACAATCCCCAAGAAAAAAGGAGAAAACAAATGAAACAAGACGTTTCCCGACGTGAATTCGTGAAGGGCGCCGCCGGGATCGCCGGCGTCATCGCCGCTGGACACAGTCCGTCGCTGTACGCCGTAGGCGCGAACGACAGGGTGCGCGTGGCATGCGTCGGATACTCAGACCGCTTCCGCCAGTCCCTGCTGCCTTGCTTCAAGGCCCACATGAAAGATCTCAACTTCGACATGGTCGCCGTCGCCGATCTCTGGAAGAAGCGCCTCGAGGAGAATGCCGTACCCGGCCTCAAGGACGCCCTCGGACACGACGTGGCCGCATACCGCAGCGACGTTGAACTCTACGAGAAGGCGAAGGACATCGACGCCGTCATCATCTCCACGGCCGACTTCCAGCACGCGCAGCACGCGACGCACGCCGTCAACGCCGGCAAGGACGCCTACTGCGAGAAGCCGATGGCCGAGGACATGTATTCCGCCAACATGCTGCTCGACGCGGTGAACGCGAAGCGCAAGGCCGGATTCGCCCCGGGCGCGGTCCTCCAGATCGGCTCGCAGCGCCGCAGCGGTCCCGCCTACCACGCCGCCAAGGCGTTCCTCGAAAGCGGCCGCTTCGGCAAGCTCACCTACGTGGACCTCTGCTGGAACGTGAACCAGAACCGCCGCTGGCGCCGCGACGAGAAGCTCGTCGCCTCGCTCAAGAAGGAGGACATCGACTGGAATCTCTGGCTCCTCGACCGCGATCCATCCAAGTACGAATTCGACCCGCGCAAGTACCTCGAGTTCCGTCTCTTCTGGCCGTTCTCGAGCGGCATCCCCGGACAGTGGATGTGCCATCAGATCGACACCGTCGGCTGGTACACGGGCCTCCTCCACCCGCTGAGCGCCGTCGCCTCTGGCGGCACATACGCGTGGAACGACGGCCGCATGAGCTTCGATACGTTCACCACGATCCTCGAGTACGGTCCCTCCAAGCTGAACGACAAGGGCTTCCAGGCCGTGTTCTCGTCGCGCCAGACGAACAGCGCGCGTGGCAACGTGGAGAAGTACCACGGGCCGAATGGCACGATCGATCTTTGCCGCGGACGCTACACGAGCGAAGGCATCGAGCGTCCCAAGAAGAAGATCGACGAGAAGCTCACGGAGAACTACCAGGCGGCTGCTACTGCGGCCAATACCGGCGGCGACAAGCTCACCTCCGCGCACATGCGCAACTGGATGCTGTGCGTTCGCGACCGCAAGGACCCCAATGCGTCGGTTGACGCCGGATACGGACACGCCATCGCCCTCATCATGGCGAACGCCGCGAGCCGTACGGGTATGAAGGCCACGTTCTGCACGAAGACGCGTCAGGTGATGGTGGCAGGCAAGCCGTTCATCGGCTACTCCTCCACGGCCTGCTGCGCCAATAATACATGCTGCGGCTGAAGAAATTGAAAGGCATAAAAATGAAGGTTGAAAAGAAGGAATCCAGCCCCTGCGTGCTGGAGTTGTCGGTGAAGGCCGAGGTGGACGAGGTCAAGGAAGAGTACCAGAAGGTGCTGACGGCGTTTATCAAGAATGCGATAGTGCCGGGATTCCGCAAAGGCAAGACCCCGTTGCCCATTATTAAGCAGAAGTTCCAGACCGAGATCTCGCAGGAGACACAGCAGGCCTGTTTCCACAAGCTGTACCCGGAAGCGCTCAAAGAGGCGTCCGTCGAGCCGCTGTCGCTCCAGGACGTTACGGAGCTGTCCTTCTCGCCCGAGACCGGCTTCGCGTTTACGGCGCTAGTCGAGGTGCGTCCCGTGTTCGACCTCCCGAAGTACAAGAAGCTCGCGATCAAGCCGGGCGACTTGTCGGTGAGCGACGACCAGGTGACGGCCGAGCTCGAGAACTACCGTCGCGCGTTCGCGAAGTACGAGGACGCGAAGGAAGGTGCCGTGGTGGCCGAGGGCGACTTCGTTTGCTTCGACTACACCGGCACGACGGACGACGATCCGCCGCAGCCGCTCAGCGAGCTCGTGCCGGACCAGAAGGCCGTCTGCGCCGGGACCGACTTCTGGACGCAGGTGGAGGAGGGCCGCTTCGTGCCCGAAATACTCGAGGCGCTCAAGGGCATGAAGGCCGGCGAGACGAAGGAGGGCGTGAAGGTGTCCTTCCCGCAGGATGCCGCGCCGGAGTCGCTGCAGGGACGCACTGCCGTCTACACCATCACGCTGAAGAGCTTCCGCAGCCGCACGCTGCCGGACGATGCCGGATTCGTCGCCGCCGCGAAGGCGGAGTCTATGGACGCCCTCCGCGCCGACTTCCGCACGCGTCTCGAGGAGGCCGCCAAGGCGCGCGACCTCGCCGCCCGGAAGGACCAGGCGATAGATCTGCTTCTCGCAAAGTCTGACTTCGACGTGCCACCCTCGCTCGTGCGCCGCCAGACGCAGTCGACCCTTGAGGAGCTTGCGCAGCGCGCCCAGTATTCGGGCCTGCCGGCAGACTACTTCCAGCAGAACCGCGACCAGATCCTCGCCGACGCCACCAACACCGCAATCCGCCGCGTGCGTCTCTCGTACATCCTCCTCGGCATCGCCAAGGAGGAGGGACTGGAGATCACGGAGGAGGACGTGATGGCCGGCCTCGAGAAAATGGCTGCCTCCACTGGCGGCAAGCAGACCGCCGCCGACCTCCGCAAGCAGGTCGAGGAGAACGGCCAGCTCGCCGCCTACAAGGAGCAGCTTACTGCCGAGAAGGCGCTCGACTTCGTGCTCGCCCAGGCGAAATGAACAGACAAGGTGAAACAGTGAAAGCGAACGCTTCCTATCTAGTGCCATACGTCGTCGAGCAGACATCGCGCGGCGAACGGTCATACGACATCTACTCCCGCCTCCTGCAGGACCGCATCGTCATGCTTGGAGGAGAGGTAACGGACGACTCGGCTAACTCGATCGTCGCGCAGCTCCTCTTCCTCCAGGCGCAGGACGCTAAGAAGGAGATTTCGATGTACATCAACTCGCCGGGCGGCAGCGTCACGGCGGGCCTCGCGATCTACGACACGATGCAGTTCATCTCGTGTCCCGTGGCGACGTACTGCATCGGCCAGGCGGCGTCGATGGGCGCGGTGCTGCTCACCGCCGGCGCGAAGGGTAAGCGTTTCGCGCTCCCCAACGCGCGCATCATGATCCACCAACCTTGGGGCGGCGCCGAGGGCAAGGCGAGCGACATCGAAATCACCGCGCGCGAGATTCTCCGCCTGAAGGAGATCCTCAACCAGATCCTCGCCTCCCATTCAGGGAAGGCGCTGGATGACGTCGTACACGATACCGACCGTGACCACTTTATGAGCGCCGCCGAGGCCTGCTCGTGGGGACTCATCGACAAGGTCCTTGAACCGAAGAAGGCCTGAAATGGCAAGGAAAAAACGCGATGACGAAATGTTCGGACCCGTCTGCTCGTTCTGCGGGCGCGGGCTCGACGAGACGATCGTGGTCCCCGGTCCCGATGGCGTCAGTATCTGCGAGGATTGCGCCCACCAGGTGCTTGACATCGCGGACGAGGCGCGCCGCCAGAGCGGCGGCATCCTCGTGGACACGAGGAAGACATACGCGAAGAAGTCGCAGAACGAGGCACAGGCACCTGCCAAGCCCGAGCCCTTGGGCCCGGTTCCCTCGCCGCGCGAGCTTAAGGAGTTCCTCGACAAGTACGTGATCGGACACGAGGCGACGAAGAAAATTCTCTCCGTCGCCGTGCACAACCACTACCGCCGCCTCGAGTCATCGGCCGCCGAGGCTACGCGCGGGCCCGAGTTCGCGGACGTCGAGATCGAGAAGTCCAACATTCTCCTCATTGGCCCGACGGGCTGCGGCAAGACACTCTTCGCCCGCTCGCTAGCGAAGTTCCTCAAGGTGCCGTTCGCGATTGGCGACGCCACAACGCTCACCGAGGCCGGCTACGTGGGCGAGGACGTGGAGAACGTGGTGCGCTACCTCTGGCAGAACGCAGACGGCGACACGGCCAAGGCCGCACGCGGCATCATCTACATCGACGAAATCGACAAGATCGCCTCGAAGACGGACAACGTGTCCATCACGCGCGACGTCTCCGGCGAGGGCGTACAGCAGGCGCTCCTCAAGATCCTTGAGGGAACCGTCTGCCGCTTCCCGCCGAAGGGCGGACGCAAGCACCCCGACCAGGAGTACATCGAGGTGGACACCTCGAACATACTCTTCATCTGCGGCGGCGCGTTCGTGGGCCTCGACAAGATCATCGCCGAGCGCACGGGAAAGTCTGTCATTGGTTTTGGACGGCAAGTGGGTGAAGCGACAGGAGTGTCGCTTCCCCGAGCAGATGCCTCCAGTGGTGAAGCGACAGGAGTGTCGCTTCCCCGAAGCAGCGCCCCCGTCGGGGAAGCGGCGCTCTCGCCGCTTCAAGATGTGCGTCCGGAGGACCTCGTCAAGTTCGGCCTCATTCCTGAGTTCACGGGCCGCCTGCCAGTTGTCACTTCGATGAGCGAACTTTCCGAGGACGACCTCGTGCGCGTGCTGACGGAGCCGAAGAACTGTCTCGTGAAGCAGTATCGCAAGCTCCTCGCGATGGACCACGTGGACCTTGAGTTCGCACCCGAGGCGCTGCGTGAGCTTGCGAAGGCAGCCCTTGCGCGCAAGACGGGCGCGCGTGGCCTCCGCGCCGCGATGGAACGCATCATGACGGACGTCATGTACGAAGGCGCGGGCGACCAGGGCTCCCGAAAGGTCGTGGTCACCGCCGACATGGTGAAAGAAGGCTTGAAATGACCGTCACGCTCCTGCGTGCCAAACTACACCGCATCCGCGTGACCGAGGCGTGCCTCGACTACGTCGGTTCGCTCACAGTGGACGCCGATTTGATGGACGCCGTCGGGCTCTACCCCCACGAGAAGATTCTCTGTGCGGACGTGGAGAACGGCGCGCGCTTTGAGACGTACGCGATTCCTGGTCCGCGCGGCTCGCGCGTGTGCTGTCTCAATGGCGCCGCCGCGCATAAGGGGAAGGTCGGCGACAGGCTGATCGTGATGGCCTTCGGACAGTTCACGCCCGAGGAGGCCGTCCTCCACGTACCGAAGGTCGTGTTCCTCGACGAGCGGAACAACCCCGCGCCGCAAGCGCAGACTTCTGCCGGAACATCCGCGTGAAGGTCGCCGTCGGACTTTCCGGCGGCGTCGATTCGTCCGTCGCGGCGCTGTTGCTGAAGGACGCCGGCCACGAGGTGGTCGGCGTCACGATGAAGCTCTGGCGCGAGGGACGTTACCAAGGCGGTGCGCGCGACGCCTGTTTCGGCGCGGGCGAGGAACTGGACATCGCTCAGGCTGCCGCGCTTGCGGAACGCCTCGGCATCGACTACCGTGCTCTCGACTGCGCAGACGCCTACGAGCGCGATGTGCTCGATTACTTCCGCGAAACATCCCTCGCCGGACGCACCCCTAACCCCTGTGTGTTCTGCAACGCGCGCATGAAGTTTGGTCTTCTGCCGCGCCTTGCGCGCGAGGCCGGACTCGACTTCGAGGCGTTCGCCACCGGACACTACGCACGCATCGTGTGCCGCGACGGGCGGTACGCCGTCCAGCGCGCGGCGGACGAAGGCAAGGACCAGAGTTATTTCCTTTATCGTCTCTCGCAGGACCAGCTTGCGCACACGCTCTTCCCCCTTGGCGACCTCACGAAGCAGGAGGTACGCGCCTACGCGCGCGCGCACGGGCTTGGCATGGCGGACAAGCCCGACTCGCAGGATTTCTACTCTGGCGACCGTAACGAACTTCTTGGCATCGCAGACCGTGAAGGGGAGGTCGTGGATCTCTCGGGGCGCGTGCTGGGCCGCCACCGCGGATATTGGCACTACACGATTGGCCAGCGGAAGGGACTCGGCATCGCCGCGCCGGAACCGCTTTACGTGGTGCAGATCGACGCCTGCCGCGACCGCGTGGTGCTGGGCAATCGGGAGGCGTTGTGCGTGAAGTCGTTCCATGTGGACGAACTGAACTGGATGGCTCAGGCCAAGACGGATACGCCACTTGAGTGTCACGTGAAGATCCGCAGCACGGGCGCGCCGCGCGGTCCGGTCACGTTCCAGAACGGCGTATGCACCGCGCCGGAGGGACTTGCCGGCGTCGCGCCGGGACAGTCCGCCGTGTTTTACGGTGCGGATGGCGAAATCCTCTGCGGCGGCGTGATCCAATGAGTCTCCCGTCTCGCGTCAAATATGCTATACTATTCCCATGACCGCCAACCCTAGAGACTGGTATGTTCTCCATGTGAAGCCGCGAACTGAGAAGAAGGTAATGCAGTACCTTGCGCTCGGTCGTGGATTCCGTTACCTTCCCGTCTACATAAAAGTGACGAAGATCCAGCGTCGGAAGGTGCGGCGGGAACTGCCGATCTTTCCCGGTTATGTGTTCGCGCACCTCTCGCCGGACGAACGGCTGGCGGTGCTGAAGTCGAACCTCATCGTGCATCCGATTCCCGTGCCGAACCCGCGCGAGATGATCCACCAGCTCCGTCAGATCGCGCACGCGGGCCGAGGCACGACTGATATGCGCCCGACTAATCCGTTCAAGGAAGGCGACTACGTGCGCGTGAAATACGGGCCGATGCACGGTACGGAGGGGTACGTCAAGCGCGAGGGCGCTAAGGCCACGATTGTCCTCAACGTGGCTGCCCTCGGTACTGCCGTGGAGGTCTCCGTCTCCCCGGAAGACGTCGAGTTGGTAAAAGATAAGCACGACGACTGAGGACAACGGTCGTGGAGGATCTGATCAGATTGCTGCAGTGGCCGTTAGACGGGAAGTCTCTCGCCCGCAAGCGCATCGCGCTCCGGCGCGCTTTGCTGGAACGGCCTGGACTTCTGGAGAAGCGCATTGCTGTGCTTGGTGGCTCCACTACCCACGACCTTGCTGCGTTTCTCGAGTTGTTCCTCCTCGGTAATGGCATTCGTCCCATATTCTACGAGAGTGAGTACAACCAGTGGTGGGAGGACGCCGTATTCGGCAATCCCGCACTTGATGCGTTTCGCCCAGACGTCATTTTCATCCACACAAGTGTACGAAATATCCGCGAATGGCCCGCGTTCGGTGCGGAACCATCCGATGCGGGCGTGGAGGAGACGGTCGCGAAATGGCGCGCGGCGTGGGAGAAGATCGCGGAGAAGTTACACTGTCCCGTGATCCAGAACAACTTCGAGTACCTGCCCTATAGGCTGCTCGGTAATCTCGACGGCACGGACCTCCGCGGGCGCGTGAGTTTCGTGCGGCGTCTCAACGCCGCGTTTGCGGACTGGGCGCGCACGCATGAAGGCCTCTACATTAACGACATCTGCTGGCAGGCGTCCGACTTCGGCCTTACGCGCTGGCATGACGAGGCGTACTGGTGTCTCTACAAGTACGCGATGAGCCGCGAGGCGTTGCCGACGGTCGCGTTCAACGTCGCAAACATCGTGAAGGCTCTCTTCGGAAAGAACAAGAAGGCGCTCGCGCTCGACCTCGACAACACGCTGTGGGGCGGCGTGGTGGGCGACGACGGACCCGAGAACCTCGAACTCGGCACGGAGACGGCCGTTGGGCAAAGCTACACGGAGTTCCAGCGGTACCTGAAGGATCTGAGCCGGACAGGCGTCCTCCTCAACGTCATTTCCAAGAATGAGCCGGAAAACGCGAAGGCCGGTCTCACCCACCCGCAGATGGTGCTGAAGGAAGGGGACTTCATCAGCGTGAAGGCCAACTGGGAGCCGAAGAGCGAAAACCTCAAGCAGATGGCGCAGGAGCTTTCGC
The DNA here is from genome assembly GCA_902779075.1 of uncultured bacterium. The sequence goes on from CACZAK010000032.1 coordinate 17,290, forward strand.
TTCTTCCGGAGTCATTCGTGTTCGTGGACGACAATCCCGCCGAGCGCGAGATTGTCCGCCAGCAGGTTCCGGGTGCGGCGGTGCCCGAGATCGGACAAGTGGAGAACTACATCTCCGTCCTCGACCATGGTGGCTGGTTCGAGCCCACCAAACTCTCCGGCGACGACCTCAAGCGGAACGCGATGTACCGCGAGAACGCCCAGCGCGCACAGTTGCAGGGCAGCTTCACCGACTACGGGGCGTACCTCGACTCGCTGGAGATGACGGCGACGATCCGTCCGTTCGAGTCCGTCTACATGGCCCGGATCGCGCAGCTCACGAACAAGTCCAACCAGTTCAACCTCACCACGCGCCGTTACACGCAGGAGGAGATTGAGCGGGCGGCGGCCGACGACGCCTTCGTCACGCGCTACGGCAGGCTCGAAGACCGCTTCGGCGACAACGGCGTGGTTGCGATCTCCATCGGAGAAGTGAAGGACGATGTGCTGGAACTCGTGCTCTGGCTCATGTCCTGCCGCGTCCTCAAGCGCGACATGGAGTTCGCGATGATGGACGAAATGGTCGCGGCGGCGCGGGCTCGGGGCGTGCGGCTCGTCCGCGGCTACTACTATCCCACCGCGAAGAACGGCATGGTGCGTGAGTTCTACAAGACGCAGGGTTTCGCCAAAGTCTCCGAGGACGCGCAGGGCAATGCCGTCTGGGAGCTGGATGTTTCGGACGGCTACGAACCGAAGAACAACCACATCAAAATCGACCGATAAGGAGAGATCATGGATCGTACAGAAATCTACACGCGACTCGCTTCGGTATTTCAGGACGTCTTCGACCGCGCGGTCGCGCTCACGGACGCGACGACCGCGGCGGACGTCCCCGGCTGGGATTCGCTCAACCACATCACGCTCATTGGCACCGTCGAGGACGAGTTCGACGTCAAGTTCCCGATGAAGGACGTCGTCGGCATGAAGAACGTCGGCGAACTTGTGGACAAGATCATCGAGCTGTCAGCATGACGATCCACCACATCGGCTACCTCGTGAAGAAACTCGAACGCGCACGCCTGGCGTTTGAGGCGTTGGGGTACGGCGTGGAGCAGGAGACGATCCGGGACGAATTCCGCAAAGTGGACATCGTGTTTCTATCCAAGGACGGTTACCGCATCGAACTCGTTTCGCCTTATGCCCCTGACTCCGTTGTCTCCGGACTGATCGCGCGCACGGGCAATGCGCCGTATCATGTCTGTTACGAGGTGGATGATTTGGATGCTGCAATCGAACGGCTGCGCGACGCCCGGTACGTGGTGAGCAGTGAACCCGCGCCGGCTCCCGCGTGTGGCGGTGCGCGCGTCGCGTTTCTTGTCCACCCGTATTTGGGCATGGTTGAACTCCTTGAGAAGGCTGGTTGATGGTCTTTACGACGCTCGAGTTCATCCTCTTCTTCGCGGCCGTGTTCGTCGTCTATTGGGCGCTGCCGTCACGCGCGCGTTGGGGAATGCTCTTGGCTGCGAGTTGGTTCTTCTATGCCTGGGCGTCGCCGTACTATCTGATCTTCTTGGGCGTGACGACGGGCGTCACGTACCTCGCCGCTGTCGGCATGGATGCAAAACGCATCTCGCGTACGTGGGGAGGCGTGGGCGTCGCCGTCATCACGATAGGGATGCTCGTCGTCTTCAAATACTTGGAGTTCCTCTTCGCCAATGTCAACTGGCTGATGGGTGCGGTTGGGGTTCATGCTTCGTTGCCCGCAGTTAAGTTGCTGTTGCCGATCGGGCTTTCCTTCTACGTGTTCCAGAGCCTTGGCTACAGCATTGACGTGCAGCGCGAGATCGTGCCGGCCGAGCGGAACTTCTTCAAGCATGCGCTCTTCGTTTCGTACTTTCCGCAGATTTTGCAGGGACCCATCGGCGACTACGGACGTCTCGCGCCGCAGCTCTTCGAGAAGAAGTCCTTCAACTACGAACAGGCTGTATTCGGCATCCAACGCGTGGCGTGGGGCTTCTTCAAGAAAGTGATGATCGCCAACATCATCGCGGATCGCATCAATCCCGTCTGGAGCGCGGTCGGGGACTACCCCGGTTTCATCTGCTGGTCGGCGATTCTCGTCCTCTACGCGATCCAACTTTATGCCGACTTCTCGGGGTACATGGATATCGCGTGCGGGTGTTCGCAGATGCTCGGCATCCGGCTTGACGAGAACTTCCAGTGTCCCTATTTTGCGAAAAGCATTGCCGACTTCTGGCGGAGATGGCACATCACGCTTGGCGCGTGGTTCAAGAACTACGTGTTCTATCCGTTGTTGCGGGGCGGGCTCCTGACGAAGCTCCGTAGGCGACTCAAGCAACATCGCAAGTTGGCAAACACCATGCCGACGGTTCTCGCGCTCTTCGTGGTCTGGTTCCTGATCGGTCTCTGGCACGGCGCGGACTGGTCGTATGTCGCGTATGGACTCTTCCACGGGGCGTTCATCATCCTCGCCGTCGTACTCGCGCCACTCTACGACGGTTTTCATGCGCGTTTTCCGGTGCTTGCCGCCAGCAGATGCTATGCGCTCTTCCAGATGGTACGCACGTTCGCAATTGTCACGATGGGGTATGCCATCTTCAAGCCCGCTAACCTCGCGACGACGGGCGAGATTTTGCGGCAGATGTTTAGTGCGATTGACGGCGGGGGCGTCTACCAAATACAGTACACGCTGCACCACAGTTTCATCAAGGTGTTCGCGTGGATCGCGCTCATGTTCGTGGTTGATGCGGTCCACTACACGAAGCCGAACGGCACGATCCGCGCGTGGTTGCGCCGGGTACCGCTGCCGGTGCGCTGGACAATCTACGTCGCCGGGCTGTGGCTCATGGTCTTCTACGGAGAATACGGCTCGGGGTTCGAGCAGTTTGAATACTTCAAGTTCTGATGGTTAAGTTTTTGTCCAGATTGGCCGCAGTGTCGGCAATCCTGCTGATGATCATCATCGGCATGCATGCCGTCGCAATTTGGAACATGCAGGACGAAGTAAATGCGGTTTACAAAATCGACGCGTCGACGGAGGTGCTGTTCCTTGGGTCGTCGCAGGTCGGCTGTTCGATTGACGAGGATGCGGAGCGGGTTTACCGCCTCCGCAAACTCTGGGTGTCAGAGACGATCACGCCGTCTTGCCTGATGCGCTTGAAAGAGTTGGAACGCCGAGGGCAGCTGGATGGATTGAAAACTGTTGTCGTGCCGTTCAGCATATACTCTGTGACAAGCCTGGGCAAGAACGGCTATCTGTGGGCATGGTACCTGGAGCTGCCGGTGTCATGGCGTTACATAGACATGCTTCCGTATGGCAAACTTGATCTTGCATGGTATATGCTGTGTAACCAGCGCTTCCCGTTCAGGATGTTGCTTGAGGAGGCACCGCCTGAACGCGAGGCGTTGGCGGAACGCCCCGAGGCGTACAGGAACAAGATGTTGTCGCTGTTTCGCAAGGAGGCTCGGGAAATGCGCGCGTGCGGGTCGGCTCCAGAGTGGGAGGGGCGTCTCTTCGACGCCTACCGCGAGATGGATGAAATCTGCAGGCGGCATGGCATCCGCTTCGTGGCCTTCAAGGCACCGCTCCTGCCAGCGTTCGAGCGCAACCTTCCTGAGGAAACGCAGAACCGGATTGCTGAATACGAGCGACGCCTGCACGACATGCACATCGAGTACGTCAAGCCGAAGATCGAACTAGATGAAAGGCACTTCTTCGATGCCGTGCATCTCATCATGTCCGGAGCCAAGATTTTCACGGCGGAACTCTTTCGGCAACTGAACGCCACCCGGTGAAAGTTCCGTCTTTTCACCTTTTTCATTTTTTTTAAATTGCCCCCTTGCGCTCCGAAAGGGGTTTTGGTAAACTACTCCGCCATGGGACAACAATTGAGAACACGTGCCAAGAGAGCCCGCAGGAAGGCGCAAGCAAAACGCGCCCACGCGAGGCAGCTTGAGGCGAAGAAGGCCAAATAAAACGGGCCTTTTGAACGGTGGGATGGCCGAGCGGTTAGGCTACGGACTGCAAATCCGTCAACAGCGGTTCAACTCCGCTTCCCACCTCCAATGCACAGGAAACCCCGTCAAGACGGGGTCTTCTTGTTTTTACTGCTGCTGATGTGAAATTGCAGCCAAGGATTTCGGAATCCTCAGCGCGAACGACGGTATATTAGAACTCTACGTACTCATACGTGCCTAGGGGAGCGCGCCCGCCGCGTTACAGGCGTACGACCCAGAGCCGCTGCGCGACTCCAGTAGGCCCTCGCGCTTCAGTTCCATAAGCGCGCGTTCCACAGTGGGTTGGCTTGCGCCGAGCCTACGCGCGAGTGCCTCCTCGCTCGGAAAACTTTCGTGCGATTCGTATTTGCCGTTCAGGATCTCACGCTTGAGCGTGTCCGCCACGTCAAGGTACTTTTGGGTGCGTTCAGCCACGACACTAGTATATCATTTCAGAGTGCTACCGTGGAGGTCGAAACGCCGGACGTTTCGGAACGACACGCCACCTTTTTATAGTTTTTTTGTGTCAGAGGCGTTTCGACCTCCCGCAAAGTTTTTTTAAAATGACCCCTTGCGCATCTGCCTGAGGCGTGGTATACTACAAATTGGAAATTCAAAAAGCCCCATTGGGTAACTGGTGGGTCTTTGGAAGCCGAGGAAGAAGCAGAACCTTTCCAAGGCGTTAGCGGCTGGCCAGCGTAATTAACGAATTACGGCTCATCTGCTGACGGACGAGGGTCCGGCCGAGGCGCGGAAGGAAGGCAAAGCGACTGATCGGTGTGTTTTCGGTGTGCGGCAACGCGCACCAACCGCCGCAAGGCGGCCGGGCCGGATCTGGGCATCGCGAGATGCGCGGGTCCGGCTTTCGGTTTTCAAGGAAGTGACCCTGCGGTGACATGCAGCGGGGCGATTGTGCTATACTTCACCACGCGCGGTGAAGTGTCCGCGCACGAAGGACAGATGAGCGAAAGAGGAAAACGGAAGATGGATTCCGAAGCCAATGCAGTGCCGCGCGAGTTCCTCGAACTGGCGGCGGATGTGTTTGGCGTGGGCGTTGAGACGCTTACGCCTGAGACGGCGTACGGTTCGATCGAAGCCTGGGACAGCGTCGCGCATCTCCGTCTTGTGATGGAGACCGAGGCGAAGTTCGGCAAGCCGATTCCGCTGGAAGCTGTGCCCAACCTCAAGACGCTGTCGGATTTCGGGAGGTATTGTTAGGACAAAGGACAGAAGACAGAGGACAGAGGATTTAGGACTTTGGACTTTGGACTACCAGCTACCATCTACCAACTACCATCTAAAACAGGAGAAACCAAATGCATAAACTGATACTTGCGGCCCTTTGGGGTGCGCTGTTTGCCGCGACTGCGGCGCCGCTGGAAATCGTCTCGCCGAAGGAAGGGGCGACCGTGCCGATTCTTACGGCGGAAATGAAGGCATACCTCGCGCAGCCACGTGCGGCGCGCGTGGCGCAGTTCGCCGATCCCGCCGCGCGGAAGCGCATCGCAAAGTTCAAGGATCGCCCGGTGAAGACGTTGCTTTCCTGGAACTGCACGGAGCCCGGAGCGACGGGCGTGGTATGGAGCGTGAAGGTGCGGCGTGCCAAGGACAACGCAGTGGTGTTCACGGCGAAGACGCGCAAGAACTCAATCGAGATAGACAACCTAGAGATTGCCTGTTCCTACAAGTGGCGCGTAAAGGGCACGCCGTCTGGTGGTTCGCAACTTCGCGCGGAGGGAACGTTCTGCACAGAGGACGTCGCGCCGAGGCTCATGCACCTCAGCCGCGTACACAACATGCGCGACTTCGGCGGACGGGTTGGACTTGGCGGACGCCGCGTGCGGCAGGGTATCCTGTACCGTTCAGCAGGACTCAACGCCAACGCCCGCAAGTCAAAGTCCCAAGGAAAGATGGTACCGGGTAAGGTAACGCTGACCGATGCGTCGCGCGCGTATGCGAAGGGCGTTCTCCGCATCCGCACGGACCTCGACCTGCGCACTGACCACGAGTGTTTCGGCATGACTGGCTCACCGCTTGGCCCCGAGGTGAAGTGGGTACACATATCCTCATCCGCCTACGGCGGCATGGGCAAGGACAAAGGCAAGAAGGCGTTCGCAAAGGGATTCCGCGTGTTCCTCGACGAGAAGAACTACCCGATGGTGTTCCACTGCATCGCGGGGGCGGACCGCACTGGATCGCTCGCGTTCATCCTCGGCGCGCTACTTGGCGTGGACGAGGAGGAGCTGTGGCGCGACTGGGAGGTGACCGCATTCCAGAGCTCTAACATCAAATTCTCCCACAAGGCGCGCTTCAACAAGCTCGTGAAGGTCTTCGATGCGTTCCCTGGCGCGAACATTCACGAGAAGGTGGAGGCATACGTCAAATCTCTTGGCTTCACCGACGCCGACATCGCGAAGTTCCGCTCGATCATGCTGGAACCGTGACCGCAAAATTTTGGTATAATATCGGCCATGAGAATCCAGCGACGTGATTTCCTGCGCAGCGCCGTGGCGGCGTGCGCGTTTCCATATCTGCGCGCTTCGGCGGCATCACCGAACGGCAAGGTTAACATGGCGTTCGTCGGCATCGGCCACCAGGCCGCGCGCGACTTTTCCATGTTCGCGTACTACAGGGACCTCGTGAACGTGGTCGCCCTCTGCGACACGCAGATGGGCGCGTCCCACACGCAGAACGTCCTGAAGGAGTACCCGGCCGTACCGCGCTACCAGGACTTCCGGAAGATGCTCGACGAGCACGCCTCCGAGATCGACGCAGTGTGCATCGCGACGCCCGACTTCTCGCACTTCCCCGCCGCAATGCTCGCGATGTCGATGGGCAAGGCCGTGTACTGCGAGAAGCCGATGTGCAACTGTTTCCGCGAGATCGCCCTGATGACCACCGCCGCGAAGCGGTACAAGGTCGTCACGCAGATGGGCAACCAAGGCCATTCTGACGCGAACTACTGGCAGATGAAGACGCTCGTGGAGTCGGGCGTGATCAAGGACGTGACGAGGATCAACGCCTTCATGTGCTCGAACAACCGTCGCTGGTTCAAGTGGAAGGGCACGATGACGGAGATGCCTGGCGAGGAAGCGGAGCCGGCGGAGATGGATTGGGACGTTTGGCTCTCGCAGCGTCCGTTCCGTCCATTCAACCACAACTTCATCAACGGCGACTGGCGCTGCTTCTACGAATACGGCACAGGCGCGCTCGGCGACTGGGGCGCGCACATCTTCGACGCCGCGCACGAGTTCCTGAAGCTCGGGCTGCCGTGCCGTATCGAGACGGTGAAGAACGACCGCCGCACGCCCGTCGTGTTCCCGATGGCGTCCACCATCCGCTACGTGTTCCCCGCGCGCGGGCCGGGCCTTCCCGAATGCACGCTCGAGTGGAGTGACGGCGCGGGCAACTTCCCTGCCATGCCGGAGCATGTTACGGACAAGAAGTGGCGTCGCAAGGACTACGGCGCGGAGCTCTACCTCGCGGACGGACGCGTCTTCGCGCGTTCGAGCCACGGATCCGCTCTACAGCTCATCGCGGGCGGCGACCCGCGTGACCCGCAGATAAAGAAGACGATGCGCGACTTCCCGAAGGGGAAGAGCGGACACTATCTCAATTTCATCAAGGCCGTGAAGGGCGAGGAGAAGGCGAACAGCGACTTCGCGGTGGCTGGTCCGCTCTCGGAGGTGATGGCCCTTGGCGCGCTTGCGCAGCGTCTCGCCGAGCCAGTCCTGACCTTCGACCGCGATAAGCTCCGTTTCACGGACAACGACGCCGCCAACGCCCTGCTCGACGGACCTCCCGTCCGCAAGGGCTGGGAAGAGTTCGCAAGACTTTGACACGCAGAGAGAAAAACGAGTTAGGCTGTCGTCTTAGAGGTTACACGCCCGCGCAGAACTGTGAGAATGGGCCAGGCTGCGAATCGCATTCCCGCGAAGGGCATGTTGCGTGACTTCGACTTGAACGTATCGGGATCGACGGCGCGGTTAGCCTGCGTGTCGATTATCGTGAAACTGTCGGGGTCTGGCGTCTCGCCGATTAGGGCGGCCGGGCCGGTCGTCCAGCGGGCGATCCAGTCCTGCGGGGGCATCCCCTCTTCCACAACCATCACCTGCCACGTGATTGCGGCGGCGGTTTCGAGTCCGATGATGCCGTTCGCGGACGTGCGGAAACCGCCAGCCTTCTTTGCGGCGGGGTGTGGCGCGTGGTCGGTGGCGAAAAGACCGAGCGTGCCGTCCTTTACGCCTGCGCGTATGGCGGCCACGTCCTCGCGGCTGCCAAGGGGCGGTGCCATTTTCCAGTTCGCGTCGTCGTCGGGTATGTCGTCGCAGGAGAGGAGCAGATGGTGGGGCGTAGCCTCGCCAGTGACAGGCAGACCTTCGCGTTGTGCGGCGCGGATGAGCTCCACCGTTCCCGCGCAGGAAATGTGCTGTATGTGGAGGGCGCAGCCTGTAGTGCGGCAAATGGCGATGTCGCGGCGTACGGCCTCGGTCTCGGCTTCGGGCGGCATGACGGGAAGATTGAAGCGGCGGGCGACGGCGCAGTCGCGCATCACGCCCGCACCGAGAAGGGCGGGCACGACGGCGTGCTGCATTACGGGCTTGCCGAGTTTTGCGGCGCGGCGCATTGCCTCCTCCATCACATGCGCGTCGTCCACGAACGCGCCGTCGTCCGTGAACGCGGCGGCACCGGCGGCGGCGAGCGCCTCTAGGTCGGCGACTTCGCGTCCGAGGCGTCCCTTCGTGATGCAGGCGGAAGGCGCGATGCGGCAGGGGAGCGAGGCGTCCTCGATCTGCTCGCGGAGCCATTCTGGCGAGTCGCCGGCGGGAGTGGTGTTCGGCATCGTAGTGACGCAGGTAAAGCCGCCGGCGGCTGCCGCGGCTGCGCCGGTGGCGCGCGTCTCGGCCTCGGGCACGCCGGGGTCGCGGAAGTGTACATGCACGTCGCGGAGTCCTCCGGGTACAACCAAGTAGCGCGGATTTCCTTCAAAGGGTCTGAGCAGGTCGTTTGTCATGGCGATATGATAGCATATCCCTGTCCGTTTTCAAAGACAAAGCAATCGCACTTGGATTCCGAGCGGCAGTATGGTAAAATCTCCAATCAGTGAAAAGGCACGGTAGGAACACCGAATGGAACAGGACTTTGACACATACTTCATGGCGATGGCGTTGCGCGAGGCCGAGAAGGCCGCCGCGGACGGCGAGGTGCCGACTGGGTGCGTGGTGGTGGAGCCGGCGTGGAACGAGGCGGCGAACGGACGCGAACCGACGTTCGACCCCGATCCCCGGACGGCGCGCATTCTGGGCCGCGCGCACAACCAGACGGAGATGCTCGCGGACGCGACGGCGCACGCGGAGATGCTCGCGCTCTCATCCGCTTTCGCGGCGAAGGGCGCGTGGCGTCTTTCGGGCACGCGCCTATACGTGACGAAGGAGCCGTGTCCGATGTGCGCGGGCGCGATCGTGCTCGCGCGGATAGGCACCGTGGTATGGGGCCTCGACGATCCGAAGCGCGGCGGCGCCACCACGTTCAACATCTTCGGGCATCCCGGAATAAACCACCATCCGGCCGTAGTTCGCGGCGTGCTTGAGGAACAGTGCCGCGACGTGCTTGTGTCGTTTTTCCGCCAACGCCGCGCCGGATGTGGTATAATTCCCGTCTGCCAATGCAAAGAGAAAGAAGAGTATGGCGGCTGAGCTTATAGACGGAAAGAAACTTGCGGCGGAGACGCGCGCGCAGATAGCGGCGGGCGTCGCCGCGCTGAAGGCGGAGAAGGGCGTGACGCCCGGCCTCGCCGTGATTCTCGTTGGAGACAACCCGGCGAGCGTCTCGTACGTGACCGCGAAGGAGAAGACCTGTGCAGCGGCGGGCATGTACTCGCGCGAGATCCGCCTAGGCGCAGACGTTGCGGAGGCGGACCTCCTCGCCGAGATTGCGCGCCTCAACGCCGCCCCCGCCATCCACGGCATCCTCGTGCAGCTGCCGCTCCCGAAGGGTTTTGACGAGAAGAAGGTAATCGACGCCATTGCGCCGGAGAAGGACGTGGACGGCTTCACGCCCGTGAACGTGGGCAAGATGCTGATCGGCGAAGAATGTTTCCTTCCCTGCACGCCGCACGGCATCATCAAGCTCATCGAGGTTACTGGCATGAACCTCGCCGGGAAGCACGCCGTGGTGATCGGACGCTCAAACATCGTGGGCAAGCCCGTGGCCGCTCTGCTCGCCCGCAAGAGCGTAAATGCGACGGTCACTCTCTGCCACACAGGCACTCCAGACGTTGGCGCGTTCACTCGTCAGGCCGACGTGGTGGTGGTGGCGGCGGGGCGTCCTAATACACTCACGGGCGACATGCTCAAACCGGGCGCGGTGGTGATCGACGTGGGCGTTAACCGCGTGCCGGACGCGACGAATCCGAAAGGGTACCGCCTCTGCGGCGACGCCGACTTCGCCTCCTGCGCCGCCGTTGCGTCCGCCATCACGCCCGTTCCGGGCGGGGTGGGTCCGATGACGATCACAATGCTCCTCTGGAACACGCTCGAAGCCGCACGGCGCGCCGCAAAATGAACCGCGAGACGCTCAAGGCATGGTTCTTCCTGTTCCGCCCGTGGAGCTACACGGCGACGCTAGTGCCGTTCCTCGTGGCGGCGGGGCTCTTCGGTTCGCGGACGGCGCGCTGGGGACGCTGGGGCGTGGGGTTCTTCTGCGGGCTTCTCTTCCAGGCGACCGTCAACCTCCTAAACACGTGGGGCGACGAGCGCTCGGGGGTGGATTCCGTCCCCGGGGCAGTGCGTACCACGCCGCAGGTACACGACGGATTAGTATCGATGCGTGCGCTGTTCATCGCGGCCGCTTGCTGCGCTATTGTGTCGGGCGCGCTCGGCACGGGGCTCTGCTTCTTCCGTGCGAACGGCGTTTGGCATGTTGATTGGCCGCTCCTCGCGGCGGGCTTCGTTGGTTTCCTCGGCGCGACTAACTACTCGACGGGGATCAAGTTCAAGTACCGTGGGCTGGGCGTGCCGTTCGTAGCTTTTCTCATGGGGCCGCTTGAAATCTTCGTGGCGGGTGAGTTGCTGCGTCCCCACGCGACATTCGCGGCGCTGGCGGCCGGTCTCGCGCCTGGCGCGATGTCCGGGTTTTGCATCCTCGCGCTGCCCGTCGCCGCCCTGGTGTGCGTGATCATGCACGGCAACGACATGCGCGACATCCCCACGGACCGCGCGGCCGGCATTACCACGCCGTCCACGTTTCTGGGTCCGCGCGGCGCGCTCTCCCTCTATTGGATATGCCATCTGCTGCCTTATCTCGTGTGCATGCGCGTGGTCCTGACGGGACGGTTGGCGTTTCTTCTGCCATTTCTTGCGCTGCCCCTGACGGCGCGTACGCTGTGGAAGGCGACTATGGTCTACCGTTCGATGCCCGAAAACCCGCCATGGCGCGGATTCGAGCGCGCATCGGGTGGCATCCACTGCATCTTCGGAATCCTGTATGCGGCCGCGTTCGCGTGGCTCAGAATGAAGACATGAGCGGCATGGATGACACTAGATTGCCGTCGTGCGCGTCCATCTTCTTCAGTTTCGCGAAGATAGGAGCTGTGCTCATTGGCGGCGGCTACGCGATGCTGCCGCTTCTTGAGGACGAGATAGTGCGCCGTAAGAAGTGGACGACGTCAGAGGAGATTGCCGACTTCTTTTCTCTCGCGCAGCTCCTGCCGGGCGTGATTGCAATCAACACGGCAATGCTCGTGGGAAACCGTCTGCGCGGCCTTGCGGGGAACCTTGCGGCGTCGGTTGGCGTTGTTAGCGTGCCGTTCGCGCTGATCGGCGCGTATGCCGTGGCCTATTCGCAGATGCAGGATTTCCCTGTCGTGATGCGAGTGCTGGAGGGAGTGCGTCCAGCCGTGGCGGGCATGATGCTCGCTATGGGCTGGAACATGGCGCGGAAAAGCGCGAAGGGCGTGTGGGGAATGGTCTTTGCGCTTGTCGTGGCGGCGATCGCGGTGATATGGAACCCGCCGCTTGTGCTGTTCATTCTCGGGGCCATCGCAGTAGGCATCGCGTGGAACGCCATCGCCGTGCGGAGGAAGGGGGACGTCGCATGATCAGTCTCGTCGGTACCATCTTCAGCACCTTCTTCAAGATCGGACTCTTTACGCTGGGCGGGGGACTCGCAATCGTCTCGCTCGTGCAGCAGGAGATGCTTACGCGCGGATGGCTGACGAATGCGGAGTTCCTCGACATCCTCGGCATTGCGCAGATGACGCCAGGTCCGATAGGCGTGAACACCGCCACGTTCGTGGGCTACCGCGTGGCAGTGCAGCACGGCGCGGGCATGTGGACCGCGCTCGCGGTGTCGCTAGTCGCGACGGCTTCGGTGACGCTCCCGAGCGTACTGGGAGTCCATTTTGGCGGAGGCTGGTTCAACCGCAACCGCGAGCGGCCCGTAGTGCGGCGCGTGTTCGCCATCCTGCGTCCGCTCGTCGCGGGGTTCGTGACGGCGGCGGGCGTGACGCTCACTCTTGACGTCTTCCCGCACCTGGCGTTCACGGTGCGTGACGCGGTGAACGCGGGCGTGTTCGCGGTAACGGCGGGGCTTGTCCTGACCAAGCGCTTCTCGCCGCTCTGGGGACTGCTCCTCGGTGCCATAGCGGGCGCATTTATGCTATAATATCTCCGCAATGGCGATGGCGGAGATGGTAAAAAAGCCGTTCATCATCCGGTGAAGAAAAGAAGAAAGGACAAAACAAATGAACATAACAAAACGTGATTTCATCAAAATCGGCGGCGGGGCCGCGCTTGCGGGGGCGGCGTTTCCGTCCTTTGCCGCGAAATCCGCGAAGCCTTCGTACGGCGGACGCAAAGTGCGCATAGCCGCTATCGGCACCGGCGGTATGGCCCGCGGCGACCTGAACAACTTCCTGCGCACGGGCCTTGCGGAGGTCGTGTGCGCGGCCGACGTGTACGAGCCGTCGCTCGCCTGGCTGAGGAAGGCCCAGCCGAAGGCAAAGTTCTACAAGGACTACCGCAAGATGCTCGCCGAGTGCGCGGGCACGTTTGACGCGGTGACGATCGTCGTGCCGGACCACTCGCACTGCGTCGCCTTCCTCGAGGCCGTCAAGCACAAGGTACCGGTGTTCTGCGAGAAGCCGCTGGGCCACACATTCGCCGAGACGGTCGCCATGATGCGCGAGGCGAAGAAGGCCGGCATCATCACGCATGTCGGCATGCAGGGCAACTCGTTCCCGACCACGCAGTCGCTGCGCGAATGGATGGAGAGCGGAGAGCTCGGGCAGGCCCGCGAGAAGGACGTCACGCCGGGACACTGGCGGAACTGGTATCCCTACGGCGAGGGGTGCATGACCGACTGGGTCTGCCACATCCTCGGCCCACTCGTCACGGCGCTCGACCTCGAACTGCCGACAGCGGTGACGGTGGACGCGCCGGGGTTCGACCCCGCGAAGACGCCGCAGGCGTTCCCGACCAACCCGTGCTACAAGTTCGAGTTCCCGGCGAAGGGCGCGCGCGCCGCGTTCACCGCGTACTGGTACGACGTGAACCGTACCGCGCCGCGTCCGCCTGCGCTGGAGGCGAACCAGGAGTTCGATCCGATCAAGCGCGGATGGTCCGGGGCGTGGGTGAAATGCGACAAGGAGACGCTGATGTACGGTTCGCACGGCGCGACCGGACTGCGCATCGTGCCGCAGGAACGCATGCGCGCGTTCAAGCGTCCGCCGCAGAAGTACCGGCGCGTGCGCAACCACCACGAGGAGTTCCTCAAGGCCGTGCTGGAGAATCGGCCCGCGAACACGCCGTTCGAGCTTGCCGGAAAGGTGTCGCTGATGGGCCTCATCGGAACCGTCGCCACGCGCTTCCCCGGAACGCGTCTTGAGTTCGATGCGCAGAAGATGTGTTTCACGAACTGCGACGCGGCGAACAGGCTTCTCAAGCCGGAATGGTCCGAGCAGGCGCTCGCAACATACGGATCGTACATCTGACAAGGCACTTTTAGGATCCGAAAACTGGTAGGGCAGTCGCCGATCGTCAGTTTTTGAGTAAGTGATGAAACTTTGAGCGCAACCTACGGCAACCTACTTGACGGTAGGTTGCCGATATGGTATCATGTTCGCAAAAAGTTTTGGTGATACCAGGTGACGAAAAGTCAACAGGCGCTCTTGAATGAGCTGGAATCCCTTCCAAAGGGATACATCTCCCGCAAGGTGATACGGGGGAGGGAGGTGTTTTATCATCAGTGGAAGGAGAACGGCAAGGTCAAGAGTAAGTATCTGAAGCATGATGAAGTTGATGGGTTTAGAGAGCAGATTCGGCGGCGCCATGCAATTCAGGAGCTTCTGCTGAAGGAGGGAATTTCGGCGGGCGCGTTGCGGGCGAGGGATGGCGAAAGCGACCTCGAGACGGATGTAAAGACTGGAGCTGCATTGCGGAAGTTCGCCAAGGGCGTTGAAAAATGGGAACGGCGCGGTGCGCTGAAGGACATCTTGAAGTATGTGCGAGGGGATACGATTGATCGTGTGATGATAGTATATGGCCTGCGTCGCACGGGCAAGACCACGATGCTCAGGCAGGCTATTTGCGATCTGTCAGATAAGGAGTTCGCGAAGGCGGCATACGTCAAGATGTCTCCTGCGAACGACATGTCGGAGCTGGGACGAGACATGGATCGCCTTCAGCGCAGCGGGTACAAGTATGTATTCATCGACGAAGTGACGCTGATGAAGGATTTCGTGTCGGACGCGGCGCTTCTCTCGGACATCTACGCCGGGATGGGGATGAAGGTTGTCCTTTCGGGTACGGACTCGCTTGGCTTTTGGCTGTCGCTCAAGGACGAACTTTACGACCGCGCGTTTCTTCTCCATACGACGTTCATCCCTTTTCGGGAGCATAGCCGTCTGCTGAAAGTCGATGATGTCGACGACTACATAAGGTATGGCGGTACGCTCCGCATGGGCGAGCGCGACTTCGACGATCCTGCGGCATTCGCGGCGGATGCGTCGTTTCGCGATGACGAGACGACGCGGCGGTACGTGGATACGGCCATCGCGTCCAACATACAGCACTCGCTTGCGTTTGCGGACGACGGACGCTACTTCGGAAAGTTGCGCGAGCTTTACGATGCGGGCGAGCTCACAAACGCCGTCAACCGCATCATCGAGGACATGAACCATCGCTTCCTCGTGGAGGTGGTGACGCACAACTTCGTCTCGCACGACCTGGGTTCTGCCGCGCAACTTCTGCGTCGCGAGCGGAAGGCCGAGCTACGTAACCGCATCCTTGAAGCCGTCAACAAGGTCTCAGTCACGCAACAGTTGATGGATACGCTGTCCATAGTCGACGAGCCGGATCAGACGGTGAAGGTCGAGACGGCGCACGTCCGCCAGATCGAGGCGTACTTGAAGGCGCTTGACCTGATCATGACGTGTCCGATTGAGTCGTCCGACCCCGAGCAGACGGAGGCGGAGAGAATCCTCTTCACGCAGCCGGGCATGCGATTCGCCCAAGCCCAGGCGCTTATACATGCGCTTGGCAAGGACAGCGTGTTCAAGACTGAGACGGAGCGCGAGCGGCTGCGAATCTGCGCGAAGATCGAAAGCGATGTCATGGGGCGTATGCTGGAGGATATAGTTCTCGCCGAGACGATTCGCGCCATCCCTTACCGGCGCGACAAGTACAGGCAGCTGCGCGTGTTCAAGCTTGTGTTCCCGCGCGGCGAATTCGACATGGTGATATGCGATCCCGAGAAGTCCACATGCCGTCTTTACGAGATAAAGCATACGACGGAGCGCGACGACGGACAGCTCCGTCACCTCGTAGATTCTAAGAAGCTCGCCTACGCCAAACATAACTATGGAGATATCCTCTCCCGTACAGTCCTTTATCGCGGAGAGAACTTCACCCATCCGTCTGGTGTGCTGTACATGAACGTCGGCGAGTGGTTGAAGGAACTGGATTTCGCGGCCCCTGCGCTGCAATCGGAGGAACATCCATGATCAAGATAATACAAGGTGACATAACGACGTTGGCGGTGGACGCCATCGTAAACGCGGCGAACCAGGTGATGCTGGGCGGCGGCGGTGTGGATGGTGCAATCCATCGTGCCGCTGGACGAGAGCTTTACGAGGCGTGTCTCAAGGTACCAGAGGTGCGTCCGGGCGTGCGGTGTCCGACGGGCGAGGCGCGCATCACGCCGGGCTTCAAGCTGCCCGCGAAGTTCGTGATCCACACCGTGGGCCCAGTTTATCGCGACGGCCAGCACGGCGAACCGGAAAAGTTAGCGAACTGCTACCGCAACTCACTCGCCCTCGCGGCAGAGAACGGCTGCACATCCATCGCCTTCCCCTGCATCTCCACGGGCATCTACGGCTACCCGAAAGATGAGGCTGCGCAAATCGCCGTACGGGAAGTGGAGATTTTTCTCACGCAGAGGCACAGAGAGGCAGAGGTCGCAGAGGAGGAATCTGGTAGTACGCGATCACCGAGCGCGCCGCAAGACGGTAGGGCGGTCGCCCCGCGACCGCCGATGGAAATCATCTTCTGTTGCTTCTCGGCACATGACGCGGCGGTTTACGAAAAACTCTTGTCATGACCACCTTCCTCTCCAACCGTGAAATCTACACTTCCGTCGTGTGCGGAATCGTGCCGCAGGCGAGGGTAGGTATGGTAAAATATTTAACAACAGCGAGGTGAGAATGACCATAGACGAAATCAAAGGCGGCGAAAACGACAGGCTTGAGTTCAAGCGCGGGCTATCGAAGGATGATACGCGCTGGCTCAAGACCGTAGTCGCGTTTGCAAACGGACGCGGTGGACGGATTCTGTTCGGCATAGATACAGACCTGAGTGTTGTCGGCATGGGTGATGACCTCTTCGGTGCGAAGGATGCCATTGCCGATGCAAGTCCCATCACCATTGCGTTGTACGATGACAGGCTCGAGGTGACATCGCCAGGTGGACTCGTGAAGGGCATGACCCTTGAGAAGATGAAGAACGGCTATTCCAAGTGCAGGAACAAGGCTCTTGCCGCCGCGTTCGCATATATGAACCTGATCGAGAACTGGGGTAGCGGAGTCAAGCGCTATATTCGCGAGGTGAAGGCTGCGGGACTACGAGAACCAGAGTTCATCGAATGGCCTAACGCAATCAGGGTGAACGTGTACCGAGCCAAGGTGGATGTGGATAAGGCGGGTAAGGGAGAAAGTAAGGGGCAAAGTAAGGGAGAAAGTAAGGGAGAAAGTAAGGAGGATTCTTGTGGTCGCAACTCCGAGGCGGTAATCAAGAAATTGTCTGAGAACCCTGCATTGACAATCCCGGAATTGGCGAAAGCTGTGCATCTCTCTGTGTCTGGCATTGAGAAGATCGTCCGTGGATTAAAGCGCTCAGGAAGGCTTCGCAGAAGTGGCGCAACGAAAAATGGCAGATGGATTGTGGAGCGTTGACATGACCACCTTCCTCTCCAATCGTGACATTTACACCTCTGTCGTGTGCGGGATTGTGCCGCAGGCGAGGGAGTGATTGTGGTATAATCTCCAATGCGGAAACCAAGGAGATGAACAATGCCAATAGATGAAATTACAAGCGGAGGACACATGAACGAAGCGATTGAATATAGACAGGCCATACAGGTCATCAAAGAGGCGATTCTGCGCAGCCAGTACGATGCCGCCAGATCAGTGGTCGATGCCTTTAGACCTTGTCAAAAACATGAGCAGTAGAGCGTAAAATGGTTGATGCAAGACTGAAAGATAAGCTTCTGGGGATGACTTGGGACGAACTGCGGGCGTGGGCGGATTCGAGGTCTGTCGAACGTGGACGCGCTTACATCGGCAAAGTCGAACCGCCAATCGCACTTGCGGACGGCAGCATAGCCGCCAAAGTTCATGGAAGCGAGACATACTACACACGGCTAGCGGTGGACGCAAATGGCGAGATGAATGGCGTCTGCACCTGTCCCGTCGGCTACACGTGCAAGCATACTGTCGCGCTCGCGCTCGTCGCTTCCAAGGCATTGCAGAAAAATGGCGAGATAGAAGATGCGCGAAGACTGGACAAAGGATGGACAATGGCCTTGGATGAACTCGACTGCCTGTCCGGCGACAGGGACAGGGAAGAAGAATCCGGGAATGAAGACGTGGATGAACGGGATGAAGTGCAGGACTATGTTGCAGATCTGGGCGAGAAGGAGTTGCGCGATTTGATGTTGGAACTGGTTGCGGCGTATTCCTCCGTGCACGAGCACATAGCGGCGAAACTTGCGTCGAGAAAGAAGGCGTCCGCAGCCAAGCCTGCTTCGGGGAAAAAACTGCCTGCGGACATTGTTCCTCAGGCGCGGCGAGCAATCAAGGACGCGACGCGAGACTACTACGATCCGTACGACAGGTATGGGTACGACGAAGCGCCAGATTATTCAACTGTCCTTCTGTACTTCGAGGTCTTGCGCGATGCCGGCGACTGGAAAAATCTCATGGAGCTCGGAAAGGAACTGAAGAAGCGCGCGAACGAGCAGTCTGAGAGGTCTGCGCATGACGAGGGGGAAATCGCCCGCGAAGCGTCGCGGTGCATGGATGTCGTGGCCCAGGCTGTCATGGAAAGCGATCTCGACCCGGTTGATAAGGTCAAGTGGGAGGCGGACATCAAGGCAGCCGATTCCTACGGTGCTCTTTCCGACATGGAGGTTTCATATCGCACGGTATTGAAAACCGGCTCTGTCGGGTGGAAGAAGATTGCTGACTATCTGGTTGACAAGTGGGAGGCCGACCATGTGGTCGGCAGTACGGGTCTTCGCGTCTGGGCGTCTTGGAGCGACGTCGCGCAGGCGTTGGAGAACGCGGGGGACGTGGATGAGGCAATCCGCACGCTCCGCGACCGCCTTGAAGATTATGACTCGCTGTATGTTGCCTTGGCCGAGCTTCTTGAACGGCACGGTCGCATAGATGAAGCGAAAGCCGTCTGCCGCGAGGGGATGGCCAGGCTTCCGGACGATGGTTACGAGACAACTTCAGGCGAGCTGCGAAAGAAACTGTGCGGATGGGCCGAGGCGGAAGGTGACGTGAAATCCGTCGCCGCTTACGATCTGGCTAGATTCCTTTCGCATCCATGGATCGGCCTCTACGACGAATTGAAGAAATCATGTGAAAGGGCCGGCGCGTGGGGACGAGTCCAGGACTTTCTGCGGAGGCATTTCGAGACGGGGTGTCCTGTAGCGAATGAGAAGAGGTGGCCGCTGCCGAAGATCGAAGTCAAACTTCCCGACGCGAACGGCGGGGCATTCCCGAATTATGACATTCTGATCGACCTCGCGGTAAAGGAGGGGCGTGGACTGGATGCCCTCAAGTGGTTCAAGTCGCGTCCGAACAAGGATGAGCGCGCGTGGAGGGGCTGGCGCGACTTCTCGGGCGACAAGGAGTGGGACGTCGCAGACGCCGTGAGCGATCTCCAGCCGGACTCTGCGCTCGAAATCTGGCGTGGCATCGTCGCCAAGAACCTCGGCTACGCCGCCGAGGAGTGCTACCGTGTAATCTGCAAGGCGTTGGCGAAGATGCAGCCCGTGATGAAGAAGGCCGGGCGGCTGGATGAGTGGCAGAGAGGTGTTGCCGACATTCGCTCCGAATACAAGCGGCGCCGAAATCTCGTGAAGATGCTGGACGATCTCGTGCGCGAACACGGCGTTTCAAGCCGTATCGCGGACTATCAATAGAGAGCAAACTGACTTCTGTCATGACCGCCTTCCTCTCCAACCGCGACATCTACACCTCCGTCGTCTGCGGGATTGTGCCGCAGGTGCGCGAACGGCTGTGGATCGCTACCGCCGACATCAAGGACATGTATGTCGAATCTGACGGGCGCGACATGGTACCGTTTCTGGAGGTACTGGCGGGGATGGTGAAACGCGGGATCGAGGTGCGGCTCATCCACGCGAAGGAACCGGGGCCGAATTGGCGCGAGGACTTCGACCGCTATCCCGGCTTGTGGGAGGGGATGGAGCGGATGCTGTGTCCGCGCGTGCATTTCAAGTGCATCATCGTCGATGGCACGAAGGCGTATTTCGGTTCGGCCAACCTCACCGGCGCGGGGATGGGCGCGAAGAGCGAGAAGAAGCGTAACTTTGAGAATGGCGTGCTGACCGACGATCTCGCGCTCGTCGCGCCGCTCATCGAGCAGTTCGATTCCGTCTGGCGCGGCGACTTCTGTCGCGACTGCGGCCGCCGCGACTTCTGCGGCGACCCGGCGGTGTGACATCGCACCTCAAACAGCGGATCGGTGTGTGCGCATACATAATTCAAGTATTGAATAAAAACACTATGATGCTTGCGGTATTAGGATTGTTTGTGTTATAATACTGTGCGCTGGAGATTAAAGATGTGGATTGAATCATACGAATTTGCCGACTATATCTTGACGGTAGGCGACAAATCCACGCAACAGCTTGACATAAATGCGTGTCATGCGAAAGCGAGGGAATTGAAGTCACAGTTGGCAAATGAACCACAAGCGGACGAGGAGAACGAAAATGGCTGAAAAGGAAATGAAAGATTTCGCGGCGAGGGCTGCGGAGTTCCTTGGCGATGCAACAATCGCTGATGAAGTTGTCGCCGCGCAAAATGCAACAAAAACGGCACGGTCGCTTGCTCGCGAACGGGCAAAGTGCGGACTTTCACAGAAAGAAGTCGCGTTGCGCATGGGCGTGTCGCAGTCGAAGGTATGTCGCATGGAAGATTCACTAGATGCAGACCTTTCGTACGGCGACATTGAATCTTATGCACATGCGTTGGGCTTGGACGTGAGCTTGTTCTACGATGCGGTGAACGCCAGCAAGGAAACGCGTGCGGCCAACTTCGCAAACGCGATAGCCGACATGATCGACAAGTTGCGTGCCTTGTTGCCGGTGGATTCACGTTATGGCGACGCCATCGACCGCTTTTCTGGAGGCGTACTGTTTCCACTTGTGAGAGGACAAGGAGCATAATGCTATTCGTGCATTGGCGCGGCGATTTCTGTCGCGACTGCGGCCGCCGCGACTTCTGCGGCGACCCGGCGGTATAAAACATCAGGATTGAACCCCATGCGAATAAGCACCAACACAGTGCCGCAGATTGCGGAATACGCCCGGAGCGGACGGGTGGTCGTGTTCGACACGGAGACGACCGGCTGCTCGCGCTGGGACGAAATCTGCCAGATCGCCGCCGTCGAGTATGTGGACGGCGTGCGTGCGCGCACGTTCAGCGTGTATGTGTGTCCCACGTGCGAGATGAACCCGTGGGCGGAAGGGGTGCATGGGCTGTCGCTGGATTTTCTCGCGGAGCATGGTCTGGCACCGGAAGAGGCGATGCGTCAGTTTTTCGAGTTTCTGGGAAGCGATGCGCTGCTCGTGGCGCACAACAACAAGTTCGACATGCGGATGCTCGACCAGGAGTGCGAGAAATTCGGCCTCTGCTTCGCGCCGGACGGCATCGAGACATGCGATACGCTCGCGCTCGCTCGCCACCTGCGCCCGGGATTGGGCAGCTACTCGCTCGCAAACCTGATTGAAGCGCTCAACATCAACGGCACCAACAGCCACGACGCCCTTGACGATACGCTCGCCTGCGCCGGCCTGTTTTTCAAGTTACTTCTCGGCCCTGACGCGGCGGTTTGTCAACAACTAGTTTAATGCAAGGAGGCTAATGACAATGACAGTTCCCAACGGGTACATGACGCTGAAAGTGGAGCTCGCGGCGACGAAGATCGTCCGAACCATCGTCGTTCCCGAGCACATGACGCTCGAAGACCTGCATGACGCCATACAGGCGGTGATGGGGTGGGAGGACGCGCACCTGTGGCATTTCACGGACAGGCGGCACGACGGCGTCATCTACGAGCTGCCGCACGAGAATGACGGATTCCCGTCTTTCTCGAAGAGGTTGACCATAGACGCGTCTAAGATGACGCTCCGCAAGGTGTTGCCTAATCGTGGTGCGAAGCTCTACTACGAATACGATTTCGGCGACGGCTGGCAACACGTCATCACGCGTCAGACCGATCCCAAGACGCCCGAGATCGCATGCGTGAAGTCGAATGGCCCGGACGGAATCGAGGATTTCGGCGGACCGTGGCGCTTGGCTGCCTTTATCGAGGCGATGCGGACCAATCCTGAAAGCGAGGAATACGCCGAGACGCGCGAATGGGCCAGTCTGGACACGGCTGAAGACCTCAAGAAGTATCTTGACGGGGAGTCTCTCGGCCAAAAAACCAAAAAGTTGCGCAGGGCGTTGTCGCACGTCAAGCCTCCCGTACAGGACGCGGCAAAGCAGGAGAAACCGATGACGGAAGAGGAAAAGGCGAATGTGCTCGGCATGATATTTGCAAGGCTCGTGAACGCGCAGCTATGGCAGATACTTGACAAGGCCATGCGCAACGGCGGAACGTGCGAGTTCGAGGATCCTAACAAGGACATCGGCGAGTTCTTCCTCACCATGTTTGAGGGACTGAAGGTCAAGGACGGGCGCAGTTCGTTGTTCTACACGGATCCAAGTCGTCTGACCGTGTTGCCCGAGTGGGTCGAGATGTACAAGAAACATGGTAAGGAGTGGGGTCAGCTGCATGAACAGTTCGACATCCTGGAGTCATACGCTTCTTCCGCCGTACGTCTGTACGGATCGGTTTCGCTTGCCGAGCTGCGCGAGATCATCCTGCGCTACGATCCAGGATGCACTTTGGGCGTGACCGAACTTTCGAGTGTGCTGGAAGCGCGCGCCATCCATTGCCCAAAGATGCCATATCGCATCGTCAATGAACTCGTAGTGTCCGAGGACATCTTCCCGTCGGACATCGAGGACATTGATGCGAAAGTCGCCAAGTACCACGATGAACAGTCCGAATTTCCTCGTTGGTATCCGCAGACGCGTGCTGAGCTTTTCAAATATGAAGACCTGAACTGTTTTGACAACACCCCCGAATCAGACACGGTAGAACACCTGCTGAAGACAATCTTCAAGAATAAGCCGGATTACGATTACGGCGACGCGCTGCTGGGAATCTACCATACGCTGAAGCAATCGCTACGCCCTGACACGGCATACGACTTGTTGCTGAAAAACGATATTCTGCCGAAGCTTTCAGACAAAACGAAGCGCGAGTTGCTGGACGCGATGGACAGCTGGAGCGAAGTCATCCGAATGCCGCTTCTCAACGGCAACACGTTGAGGGAGCTTCGCGCCCAAGCGGCCCAGCAGCCGAAGATGCCCAATATCGGACGCAACGATCCGTGTCCGTGCGGGTCGGGCAAGAAGTTCAAGCACTGCTGCGGCGACTTCGCCAAAGGCCCTCGACAGGCAAATAACGACTGATGACCACTCGCCTGTAATCGTCGAGTTCAAGCTCGACGCCAACAACAAGGAGATACCATTCTCCCGTACTTTTAGTCAATCTGCGGAAAATAGAGCCTCTGGGCCGCCCAGTGGTCGGCCCCTACCGGTTCGCATGGTAGGTATAATGGGAACCAGCTTTTCTTTCAAGCCATATAAGGCTTGTCGGAGAGGTTGGTTCTTTGGCAACCGAAAACAAAAAGCGCCGGTCTCCCTCTTTGGGTATCATATCGGTTGTAACGCACTCTTCAACGGGAAAGTGCAAAAACGAACAACACAAACCGAAAGGGACTAGCATAGAATATTGTACCACAATCGGCGTTGATGTGAGCGTGACGTGAGCGACGGAACGTCGAAAATCTGCATGATGACTAATCTGACTCTCGTATGGCGGAAAGGGCGGATTTGTGATACAATTATGGCGGTTCGTTTGGACCTAAAAGAAATAAAAGCTGGAATTTTTCCAACTAACAACAAACAAGGAACAACAAGATGGCAAACGAAAAGAAGTGCGACTTCGCGAAAGCCGTGAACGAATACCTCGCCACGCACCCAGTGAAGGGCCTTGCGGACTGGGGCGACTTCCAGAAGTACGCGGCAACGCCGGCGGTCAAGGGCGCGGTGGACGCCACGGTGCAGCCCTGCCACAAGGCGCGGCGCGTCCGTTTCTGGGGCGCACTGGAGCATCTGCCGCTCATGCGCTCGTGGGGCCTGGACGTGGACGAGTTCGACCCCGACGCCGCCGCGCGCAAGTGCGTCCCCGACGTGATCATCTGCCACCTCCAGCCCAACTACTCGCAGGGCGACGTGGAGCAAATCCTCGGCGCCGTCCGGCGCGGCACGCACTTCATCACGCTCCAGTGCACCGACAAGTGGTGCGAAACCCTCGCCAAGCGTCTCGGGCACACATACAACGGCGTGCTCCACGTCGGTTCCGTGAAGGACGCCGTGTACTTCGCGAACTGCCCCAGGCTTTTCGCAGGATTCCCGGAGGGCCGTCTGGACGCCAGCGCCTACCCCATCTTGCGTACGCATGCGTGTGCCGTGTACATGACGGGCGAGCGCTGTCTGCTGGGCGTGGCCGACACGAAGCAGAAGCGCATCGCCAGCGCGATCGCGCAGTACCCGTACGGCAAGGGTGCCGCCACGTTCGTGTGTCCGTTCGCCAACAAAAAGAATGAAGAGCTGAACGATCCCGCCTACAAGCGCCTCCTCATCAACCTCATCAGTCTCCTCCCGCCCGTGGGCGGGGCCACATGTGGAACCAACTGCTAACGAAAGGATCCGACCGAAAATGAAAACGACACGTAAAGACTTCCTCAAATGCGCCCTCGCGGCGGGCGCGTTCCCCGCGATCGTCCCCGCCCGCGTGCTGGGCGCGTCCGCCCCGAGCAACCTGCTCCAGATCGCCCTGATCGGCTGCGGGCGCATCGGCACCTCGATGGATATCGGGGGCCTCGTGGCCAACCAGGACCTTGCGATGCTCACCACGGTGTGCGACTGCGACTCCGTGCGCCTCGCGAACATGAAGACCGTGGCCGAGCGCCGCTACCAGCGCAAGATGGACCACCTCAAGCTCGAGATGGACTACCGCAAGGTGCTGGACGACCCAGGCATCGACGGCGTGATGATCTGCACGCAGGACCACTGGCACGCGCGCATGGTCGTGGAGGCCTGTTACAAAGGCAAGGACGTCTACGTGCAGAAGCCCATGGCCCTCTCCGTGGAGGAGAGCGAGGCGATCGTGGAGGCCGTGCGGAAGATGAAGCGCGTGTTCCACATCGGCACGCAGCAGCGCTGCGACAGGGGTTGCGGTGCCGGCTTCGTGAAGGGCGTGGAGTACGTGCGTGACGGCCGCCTCGGCAAGCTCGCGCGCATCGACCTCGGCATCATCGACAACTCGCCGAAGAGCGAGTGGCAGGTGCCGTCCCTTGAGCGCACGCCCGACCCCAAGGACTTTGACTTCGACCTCTGGCTCGGTCCGGCGAGCGACGCCGTGCGCTACTCGCAGCTGCGCACGCACTGGCGTCCTGTGGACGAGAAGGGCAAGCCCTACGCGAAGATCCCCGGTCAGAACGTCGGTTGGCTCCAGATCAAGGACTATTGCACCGGCAACATCTCGGGCTGGGGCTCCCACCATGTCGACATCGCCCAGTGGGCGATGGAGAACGCGGGGCCGGTCTCGGTGAAGTGCGAGAAGGTGAAGTTCCTCCAGGGACGCCTCTTCAACGTACACGACGACTGCCTCATCACCTACAAGTACGCGAACGGCGTGGAGATGAAGCTCGGCACGCCGCGCCTCACGGGCTACCGTTGCGGCGTGCGTTTCTTCGGCGAGAACGGCGACTGGATCTCCACCTGCCGCGGCACCACCGCTATCCCCGAGGGGAAGCGCGTTGACACGGCCTACAAGGCCAAGGCCGACTTCTGGCGCAACTGCGAGGCGAATCGGAAGGAGCTGATCACCGGCGAGCCCAAGGTGAAGGTCGTCCACAACCCATTCAACCACCACCGTCCGTGGTTCCTCGGCATGCGCTCGCGCCAGGACACGAACGTCACCGTGGAGGAGGCGAACGTCTCGACGATCTCCTGCATTCTCGGCTACCACGCGATGAACGAGGCCGGCCGCACGATCGGTTGGGATCCCGAAAAGCGCGTCTTCACGAATCCCGACGACCAGAAGCGTCTCTACTCGTGCTTCGAGCGTCCGCAGTTCGCCGTCGCGCCGATCATCCGTGAAATCCGCAAGAAAGTGGGGGCCTGATCATGCGACGCTCCGTACTTGCCGCCGTGGCCGCGCTGGCGCTTGCGCCCGCGGCCTTCGCCGATTCATTCCAGCCGGCAGACGTCCTCGTCTACACGCGCTGGAAGTACGTGTGGAACGCCAAGGCCCGCGTCGCCGTGCCCAAGGGCGCGTACCACCACATCTCGACTGAAGTCGGTGCCGAACAGGTACGCCGCTACTTCGGGGAGAAGGGTTATTCGTGCCTCGTCACGGACGACCCCGCCGTGTGGGACTCCGATGCGTTCAAGAAGGCGAAGTGCGTGTTCTTCCTGAACACCCAGCACGAGCAGTTCGCGAACGACGCGCAGCGCAGCGCCTTCTACGCCGCCGTCTCGAACGGCCTCGGCGTGGTCGTGACGCACTCCTCCAGCTGGAACGAGCACAGCCATCCCCAGCTTTGGCGCGATTTCCTAGGCGGGTTCTTCTCGTACCACTACCGCCGCCAGCAGCCGGTTCCGTTCACCCACGTGGACCGCACGCACCCGGCGTTTGCGTTCTTCCCGGAAGACTACGTGTGGGAGCGCGAGGAAATCTACCTCAACCATCCCAAGGTGGAGGGACTGCGTTCGCTCCTCATGCTGCCGTGGAACGACATCCTGCCAGAGTCGCGCGCGCAGGACAAGGAAGGCTGCCCCAAGGCCGGCGGACACGTCCTCGCCTGGTGTAAGACCTACGGCAAGGGCCGCGTGTTCTACACGGCGCTCGGGCACAACCCGAAGGATTGGTCCAAGCGCGAGTTCCTCTACCACCTCCTCATGGCCACGAAGTGGGCGATGGGCGAATTGCCGGACCGCGTGGACAGCGGCAAGCCGCTGAACCTCGGCAACCGCTAGGGCTGATGTGTTCTGAGGAACATGAAACGTCGAAATCGCATTTAGAAAGAGTGGCGACCATGGATGTTACAAGACGAGGTTTCCTTACTGGCGGCATGGCGTTCGGCGGGCTGTTTGCCACGTCGGCGCTGCCGGCGATTGCGGACGACGATCCGTCGCTGTTTCCGGGGCGGGGACGCTTCGAGCGCCTGTCGCTCACCTATCACGCGATCAAGGCCGGCGCGACGAAGCCGTTTACCGTTCTGCACATCTCCGATACGCACCTCACGGCAGCGTATCCCGACGAGGGCGAATTTGAACGGAAGACCGCCTACCGGCGCATCCGCACGTTCGGGGGACGCCAGGAGGAGGCGCTGCGTGACTCCATCGCGTGGGCGAAGGAACACGTGGACTACCTCCTCCACACCGGCGACCTGATCGACTTCCAGAGCCGGGCGAATTTCGACCTCGTGAAGAAGTACTACGGCGAAGGCGGCGCGATGATGTTCGGGTGCCTCGGCAACCACGAGCACTACCGGGGCAAGAAGATGGCGAAGAAGGACGGCACGCCCATCGTGCCGGCGGTCGTTCCCGATTTGCTCAAGGAGGCATACCCGTTCCCGAACGACTTCTGCTCAACCGTCATCAACGGCGTGAACTTCGTCACGATCGACGATTCTACGGATACGGTGTCCGCCGACCAGGCGTCGCGCTTCGAGGCCGAGGTGAAGAAGGGGCTGCCGATTCTCCTCTGCATGCACTGTCCGTTCCCGACGCGCGAGATCGTCCGGGCCGCGAGCCGGTTCTGGCCGAGGACCAACCTGAAGGCCATCCGGGACATGAGCAACTTCGTCGAGAGCGAGAAGTACAAGGACGCGACGACCAAGGATTTCGTCGCATACCTGCGCGCGCAGCCGCTTCTCAAGGGAATCCTCTGCGGACACGGCCACCTGAACGTCGTCGACGACTTCTCGCCCACTGCGAAGCAGTACGAGGTGGCGGGCAACTTCATGTTCTGTGGACAGGAGTTCACGATCTCGTGACCGATTTCAAGAATCGCAAAATCAAACGAAAACAAAAGGAGCAACAATGAACGTAGGAGTATTCCTCTGCCTCGAGCCTTACACATCGCTCGAAAACAACCTCCGTCTCGCGCACGAGTACGGATTCAACTATGCGGACATCACGGACACGCACTCCGGCGGCAGCATGTTCGCGAGCGCGGGGCTCTCGGCCTCCGTTAGCCTCGACGACAACCCGTTCGAGGTACGGCGCACATTCGAGCGCAACGGCATGAAGATCATGACCCTCAGCGCACACGCGTTGCTGCTTGAGCCGTCCTCGCCCGCCAACTTCGCGACGTCCGAGATCATGAAGGCGATCAAGTTCGCCGCCGGCGCAGGCATCGAGTACGTGATCACCACCGAGACCTTCGCGAAGAGCGAGTGGGCGAAGTCGCTCACCTACAAGGAGAAGGTGTTCATCGCTGCCGAGAAGCTGTACAACCCCTGCAAAATGGCGGCGGACTACGGCATCAAGCTCTGCCTCGAACAGCATGGTCCGCTCACTGACACCATCGACGGCATCGCCGACATCATGGATCGCCTCGGCAACCCCGACTCCCTCGGCGTGAACCTAGACACCGGCAACAGCTGGCTCGGCGGCACGAATCCCGTGGACCTCGCGAAGAAGTACCACGACAAGATCTACCACATCCACTGGAAGGACCTGGGTGAGGAGTGGATTCCGAAACGCGGGACGATCTTCGGCTGCGGCTTCTCCACCATCGAAGTGGGTACGGGATGCATCGACATTGCCGGCGTGATCGAGACACTGAAGGACAACAAGAACATCAAATACTCCACGCTCGAGGTCGGTGGTTCGGCAGAGCTCCTCCGCGCCAGCGCGAAGTACATCGAGGACCGCTGGAACGCATAACGGCGAAACTAGATTCGGCGTCGGGCGGGTGACGCGCTTCTACGTGCCCCTGGTGCTTCAGGCGTTCTCGCAGTCGTTCGTGTACCCCCTCGCCGCCGGCATCGTCACGCACGGCGCACACGGCGTCAATGCGCTCACGGCGTTTAATCAGGGTCTACTTATAGCATTCACGATCGGCGCCATCGGTGGCGGGCTTATTACAACCGGGATGCTGTTTGCCAAGACGTGGCTGGGATACGTCACGTTCCGTCGGCTCAACGCATACATGATGTGGAGCCTTGTAGCGCTGCAGTGCATCCCTGCTCTTCCGCCGTTTAACACATGGGTGTTCGAGGGGTTCTTCAACCTTCCGGCAGACCTTGCGGAGATATCCCGCGATACGCTCCTCTTCAGCAGCGTAATGAACATTGGATTCTTCGTGAGGAACGTGCCGATGGCGGTACTGTTCAACAACCTTGAATCCGGCAAGGCGAGTCGCGCGACCGCGCTGCGCATCGCTGCGACGCTTGGGTGCGCCGCCGTGTTCCCGCGCATCGGCTGGGTAGGCCCGGCCTGGGGGCTTTTCGCGCTTACGCTGGGCGTTTGGATTGAGACGCTGTCCACATGGCTGTACGCGCGCCCATTCGTCGCAAAGCTACCGGGGCGTCCGGAAAAAGGCGGCATAGATGCTTCTCCATCGGTGAACATGTCGTCGCTGCTCCTTGACCAGTTCCGCTTCACCATGCCGCTCTCGCTGGGGGGCTTTCTCCTCGCGTGTTCTCCGCTGGTGATCGCGGCTTTCGTCTCGCGTTCGGCTAATGCGGCGGACATGCTCGCGGTTCATTACGTGACGATCGGCATCGTCGCTCCCGCGTCCTTCTGCGCCCTGCGTCTGCAGACCGTGACCGTGAAGTTCATGCCCGAATATCCCGGCGACCGCAGGCTTCTCTGGTATTCCATTGCGGCGGGACTCGTTCTGGGGGTTGTTCCGCTTGCGTTCTCCACGTCCTTGCTGGGCGACTGGTATTTCGGCGTGTTTCAGAACGTGCCGCCGCGCATTCTCGGCACGGCCAAGTTGGCCATGGGCATCTATTCGGTCATGGGCGTCATCCAGGCCATTCGCGGCCGCGTGGAGGGCCTAGCGGCAGGGCGGAAGCGTCCCAAGGCCGTGATGTGGGGACAGTTCGCCTACACTATGTCGTTGCTGCTGGTATGTGCAGCGCTTCTGCCGTTGGGCTTTCCCGGATGGACGATCGCGGTCTCGGCGCTCATTGTCGCGCCAGTCTGCGTCACAGCGGTAATCTACGCGGTTTTAAGGTGAAAGAGGCGAAAGGACGAAGAGATGATCGACGACACGATAGGTAACAAGACCACGATAGGCAACATGCCCACTATGCGCCAATACACGGGATCAGCGCTGGGGCGCATTGACCAGTACGAGCTGCTGAAGGAGCTTGGCGGCGGAGGATTTGGTACGGTGTACCTTGCACGTGACACTGTTTCCGGCGTTGACGTGGCGGTGAAGGGACTGCCGCCGTTGGTGAAGAACAACCGTGAGGAGATGGAGAACATCCGCTCGAACTTCGCGCTTGTCTCGCGTCTTCACCATCCGAACATCGCGGCCGCGCTCGTTCTGCACCCGGCGAAGGAAGTGACATACGCGGCGGAGGACGCCCGCCAGAAACTGCGCGTCGATCCAGGCGACACGCTAATGGTGATGGAATATGCCCCTGGCGTGACACTCTCCAAGTGGCGCAAGCAGTTTCCAAACGGCATTGTGCCGTTTGCCAAGGCGCTGGAGATAACCCGCCAGATAGCCTCGGCCCTTGACTATGCGCACGAGCGGAAGATCGTACATCGCGACGTCAAGCCAACTAACGTGATGGTCGAAACGGCGGCGGACGGCTTGGTGACGGCGCGCGTGCTTGACTTCGGCCTCGCGGCAGAGGTGCGCTCGTCGATGGGACGTGTCTCGCGCGAAATACACGACACTTCGGGAACGCGTCCGTACATGGCCCCCGAACAGTGGGGCGGTGATAGTCAGGGACCTGCCACCGACCAGTATGCGCTTGCGGCGACTTTCTACGAACTCGTCGCAGGGCACGTGCCGTTCGCGAATGCTTTCGAGACCGGCGATCCAATGATCATGATCACGGTGGTGACGACCCGCCAGCCGGAAATGCCGAACGGTCTTCCCGAATCTGCACGCAACGCGCTTGCCAAGGCGCTTGCAAAGAAGCCGTCCGATCGCTTTGCGTCCTGTTGCGACTTTACTGCGGCTCTTGCGGGAAGCGTCTCTGCGGCGCATGTTCCTGCCATCGCTGCTAAGGCGTCGCCGCTACCGCATTCGCATATAAAGGCGGCTGCTACCGAGGAAGGCGCGAAGAGAGCACGTGCCGAGACGAAGATACGGATGTTGCGTCTCAAGCAGATTTCTGATGACAATGGATTCGCCAAGCGGAAGTCGGGGCTGAATGATGCGTTTCAGAAGGCCGATATTTTCTTTGAATCTGAGCTTTGGTCGGACGCCGCGAGCAGTTTCGATGAATGCTCTAGGCAAGTTGAATTTTTAGAGGAGTTGGATTCGGAGCGCAAGACTGCAGATGAGAAGCGCAAAAATGCCGTTGAGGCTCAAGACAGCGCAAAAAACGCTCAGGCAGAAAAATACACCGCAACAGAGTGGGGGAATGCAATAAAGCTGTTGTCGGATGGCGAGGCAGCGTATGGTCGGATGGACTTCGCTACCGCTATTGTTGCCTTCAGCGATTCTGCTGCCGGATTTTCAAAGAGTGAGCAAAAAGCGATAGAGGAGCGAAAGGAGGCAGAACGCAAAGCGCGCGAGGAGGCGGAGCGCAAAGCGCGTGAGGAGGCGGAACGCAAAGTGCGCGAGGAGGCGGAGCGTAAAGCGCGTGAGGAGGCGGAACGTAAGGCACGCGAGGCAGCGGAGCGTAAAGCGCGAGAGGAGGCGGACCATAAAGCAATAGAGGAATGGGTGCGGTGTGGTAAGGTTCAGTTATGGGAGGGTGGCCCGTATTGGGCTACAAAGAACATTGGTGCGGAAACTCCTGTAGATTATGGCTTCTATTTCTGGTGGGGCGATACCGTGGGATACAAGCGCGTGGGCGACTCCTGGGAGGCGAGCGATGGATCCAAGTCGGGAT
Organism: uncultured bacterium; assembly: GCA_902779075.1. The sequence continues at coordinate 49,311 of CACZAK010000032.1, forward strand.
TCCAGTTTAGCAAAGACAACACTCCGACCGACGGGAAAAGTATCAGTGAACTAACGAACAATGGATGGATTACTGTGAAAGGGAAGGGATGGTTTTCAAAGAAATATGCCCTTGCGCCAGAACGTGACGCCGCACACGTGCATTGGGGTGGAGAATGGCGTATGCCGACGAAACAAGAACTCGACGATCTTTCCAGCAAATGTGATTGGGAATGGACGACTGTTAATGGTGTTAATGGGTATGTTGTTCGCGGCAGAGGTAATTATGTTTCAGCAAGTATCTTCCTTCCCTGCGCCGGCAACGGCAGCGGGACTTCGCTCTACCTTGCCGGTTCGTACGGCGGCTACTGGTCGTCCGTTCCGCACTCGGTCTACAGCTACGGCGCGTGGGGCCTCGACTTCAATTCGAGCTGCCACAGCACGGACGACAACGGCCGCGACGGCGGGCAGTCTGTTCGCCCTGTCCAAGGGTTCACCCAATAGCGAGCGAAGCGAGCGCATTCAATTCTTTAATTCTTCAATTCTTTAATCGTCGGCGCGGGATTGTGGGCGGCTCGGCGGGACGCCTCGCCCCACCACACATCTACACGTTCTACATGTTCTTGCCTATAACTTATACTGCAACTGCGTAAATTCCTAGTTCCTCGGCACTTATGCCAAGTTTGGAAATCTTCTTCTT
>CACZAK010000033.1 GCA_902779075.1 uncultured bacterium
CTGGCGATCGGCCTCTACGTGTACGAAGGCTACAGAGTCGAGTTTGCCTGTGGTAATTGCGGTTGTACTCCGCAACCGACGCCGAACGCGGAGTCGCCGTCCGTGGGCGTGTCGTTCTCGGAAGACGCCTTGTTCTACGAGGAGGCGTACACGAACTCGCCCGGCAACGTTGTTGGGCGCAGAACTTCCACAAATACGATGTTCACCTGTACGGCATACGGCGGGAAGCATGGCGGCACATTCAGTCTTACGACAGTAAACTTCGATAAGCTTGCGAAAGTTGGCGGCGATGACCTGCCGACGACCCCAGTGGGCGTGGCGCCATACGAGACGCGCACATGGAACGCTGAATACGCGCCAAAGACCTGTAGCGGCGGCACAAATGACATCACGGCGTCTGCGACGTTCACGGAGACATTCTCTGGGAGCGTGACGTGCGTGACGGCGGCGACAACCGTAGTGCAACTGAAGCTCACGCCGTGGGGCTCGCGGCAAGGCTGCGACAACAGACATGTTGTAGGCGTAAGGGAAAATATATGGTGTACAGCGACGCCGAATGTTGGGCAGTGGGGTGAAACAGGTGGAGGGAATATCTTTGAGTCTATGTCAACTAAGGCCTATAAGTGCCCATTGACGAGTGATGGCAGTACTCTACACTATGATGTTGCAAACTCACGTTATGACTTCGATTTAACCATATTGGAACCAACAGGTATGGTCGCTAGATTGCCATGTGCACATGATTTTGGGGTTGCGACCAACCATGCCGGGGGGGCAGGCATGGATCTTGAAATATACGCTTTGCCTGAAACCGTGACATTCAATGGAATCGCCATGGAGGAAATACCATCCTTGGAAGGTATGCCCCAGGGTTATTTCTCTAATATCGCTTTTTCTAATTTCTGGTACCACACAGTGGAGCGGGGCGCAGGCAAATGGTACAGAGTGAAGGACAATAATTTTGTGTTCAAGGACAAGGCCTGGATGGGTGACGAGATGCCTCGCGAACTGCCGGACGGCGAAATGACATACGACATGACGAGGGGCGAATGGTCGGAGGGATCGCTTGTCTGGCATATTCCTTGGGGTTGGGGGGAGAGAGAAAGCGCTCAGGGAGACCTACCGGTGAAAACGGTGGCTGTGCGGTACGACCAAACGTTCGTATTTGACGAACATGGCACGCTGACAGTATCGAAGTTTGAAAACACGGTCTTTCGAGGCACCAACAACGTCATTCATCTGAACGGAGACGTTGTCGTAGGCGTCCCATTGACGGAGGAGGAGATTAATAATGCATTCGGAAATAACTAGGAGGCTGTGCATGTACACGGCATGTCTTTGCATCGCATGGACAATGACGTCGTGCAACAAGGGGAGTGATGTCGACAAAGATGGTGCCAACGAAATAGTCGGTTCAGAAAATCCAACTGGAGTCGTAGTTGTAGCGGAAGCACCACGAGAACTGACGAAAGTGGAACTATTGGGGGAGGAATGCAAGCGCTTGGTGATTGGCACTGAGCCAAAACGAGGTGAGAAATCATCCTTTCATGCCTTAAATAATCTGTGTAAAGAAATCCGCGAACTACCTAAAGAAGATGCTCTGCAATTGTTTGACAAATGGATTGACATGGCTGTTGAACAGCCTTTAACCAACGCAAACTATTCTGCAAGATATACGGTGTTGGAACAATCGTTTCATGTTGTCCTCTTTGCGTTCTTGTCATCTCTGAACATGCGTGAAAGTCCCTTTGAGCATTGGGATAAGGTCTTTTGTTTCTATGCTAAATGCACGGATGAAATCAAAGTAATGGAAGAGCACCTCAAGGGTCGTGATTATCGGCAATACCGTTCCTCGTACATATATCTCCGTTCACTTCGAGCATGCCTCAAGAATTGGATACATACCATAAGATGTATCTTCCCAACGGAACTCAGCCATGGCCTGACCGAAGAGCAGAAGGCTGACATTCTCCGCCGCTTCAATGAAGTCGAGAAATACACAGTGCCGCAGTCCCATAACAAGTAAAGGATGAACGAAAATATTGTTGTTGGAACACCATTGACGGAGGATGAGATAAATGAAGCATTTGGAAATGATTAGGATAACATGTCAGAGTGTGGCATGCTTATGCATGGTCTGTTCCATGACCTCGTGCAGTAACGGAGATGAGGCAGGTGGAAAACGTAACTGCAACAGTAGCGATCAAGAAAGCACGACTAATGTTGCGTGTGTTGTTGCAACAGTTGAGAAACCACATGTGCTGACGCAGGAAGAACGGATCATGGCAGATTGCAAGCATCTCGTGGTTTTGAAACGAACGAAAACTGGCGAGAAGTCAACAAGGAAAATCATTAATGAATTATGCAACGAAATATGCCGTTTGCCTAGAGAGCAAGCACTGCCTTTGCTTGATCAGTTTGTTGACATGGCAATCAGTCAGCAAGTAACAGTGACTAATTATACCTTAAGGTCGGCTTGGTATGAGCAGTTGTTTTATGTTGTACATGACGCCTTTTGTTCCGCTCAATATTTGCAAAAGGAATCTTTTGAGCGCTGGGATAAAGTGTTCAGCTTTTTCGACAAATGCACAGACGAGATTACGTCCGTGGAAAAGACTCTGCCGTTGACCGACTCTCGTTTCTGGGGACGGGGAAATGAGGATAGGGGAATGTATCTTTTGGGTATTCGCGGCGATTTCAAGACATGGGTTCATGTTATGAGGGATTTCTATTTCCCCGAACTTAGCAAAGGATTGACCGAGGCGCAGAAATCCGATGTTCTTCGTCGTTTTGATGAACTTAAAAAGTACATGGTCACACCTTCCAATTTCCCCGGTGGCAAAAAGTAGATGACGATGCGCGCAAGCAAAAACGGCGTAACCTGGGGGCCTGTCTTGATGGAACGAGTCACCAAGTGGAGGAGTGAAAGTGGAAAGAAGAAAAGTACTAGTTTTATGTAGCGTAATAATATTGTCTCTTGAGAGGGAAGTGAAAACAAGCACACTCCCGAACAGTAACTACGCCTTGCTGTTCCGGTAGGCGGAGGCAAGTGTCTTCGGACTGCTGAAGCCGCGCTTCTCGCCCGTCCGCGTCGCATCCTTCGCGAAGGTCTTTTCGTGTAGGCGCCAGTAGGTACTCGCCCGTGCGCCGACGGTGCGCGCGGCGATGCGCTCGTTCACCGGATTGTCGCGCAGCCACCCAGCCGCCCGCGCGTCGGCGCGGAGGTCGTCCGTGGCGGCGTGGTTTCCTCCCGCTTCTCCTCCGACGCACAGAGCCATAGTCGGACTTCGGCGGCGTGGTTGGCGCAGTTGTCGTGGAAGGACTTGAATGAGGTATGTAGCTTTTCTGCGAACTCGTCGTGGCGAAGGCGAGGTTTGCCGGTGTAGGCGAAGAGGTCCTTGATGGCGCGCAACTGTTCGCGGGCGGCGGCAAGGTAGGTGGTGGGATGGAGCGCTGTGAGACGGTCGATGAGTGCGAATGAACTCCGAAGGGCCTGGGGAATGATCGCGATGCGGGGGATGTGGCCGTGCGGGAAGGTGGATAAGATGTCGGCGAGCTCGTCAAAACGTGCACGGGCGGCGTTCTCGCCGCTGAGTCCCGGGGTGAGGAGGTCCGCCAGATTCGCGCTCGGCTTCGGAGCCATTCCCGCGAGGTAATCGCTCCAGGATTTGGTCAGGTCGATAAGGGCAAAGTTGTGGTAGTTCGTCTCCTCGAACAGATGCTGGGTGCGGCTTTCGGGCGTGCAGGAAAAACGGTCCAACTCCTCTTGCGAGAAGGGCCGCTCAATCCGCGCATACAGCGCGTCGATCTCCACGTCCGACAGCATAACCTGTCCCTTATCAGAAAGCTTTTGATTTTGATTCTCCTTCTCGAAATGCAGTTTGCTCCATCCGGCAACTCTCTCTAGACCTGCCAGCTCCCCAAATTCGGCCGCGCCTCGAAGGCGTATGGCCGGGGGTTTTTTCGGCGGTCTTACCCGGACTTGCGCGAAAGAAAGGTTGAGCAAACTGTTGGGGGAAGTATACCACACCGGCTTGACCGGGGCAAGAGGGGAAAATAAAAAATCTTTTCGTAATTGATAAAATCGGACGGAAGGGGGTATAATATCAATTATGGGATTGTCAATTTTAGGGCTGCTGGCCTCTCTGCTCATGTTTTCAGGTTGTGCGGACGAGGTACGGGGGGGCGTGTTGTCCGTACTTCCGCAGACGATCCCGTTCCCCGTGCGGGCCGCCCGGTGGTCGGCCCCTACCGGTTCGCATGGTAGGGCACGAGCGCGCCGTACCATTTTCGGCTTGCGGGCGGCGGTGAGATTATGGTATCATTATGCCCGTTCAACTGGTCAAGTAGTAATCTTCAACAGTTACAAAGAGGAAAAGCGATGGAAAAACTGATCTGCAACGCCCCTTGGGGAAAGGCGATAACCTCTCGTTTCGCCTGGGTTGGTGCTTTGGCTCTTGCGGCCGGCGGGGTTCTCCCGGTTCTCGCCGGGCAGGAGGCCATTCACCTCGAACATCCGCGGGTGTGGTATGCGTTCGACAACACGAACAACGTCCAGGCGTCGAGCGGCGCCGCGAACCTGACGTTCACAAACGCGGGCGCCACGTTCGAGAAGGTGTCGGACGACGACTGGGCGATCACCTCCGTTTCCGGGCAGTGTCCCTACGGCACCGGCTTCCCGTGCGGCGACGGATCCTGGACGATCGTCATGCGCGCGAAGACCGTCGCGGACGCAAACCGCATCGTGCTCGGCACGCAGTCCATCACCGCCGGCAACCGCGGCCTCGTGATGTACACGGCGGGCGGTGACAAGGTGCGCTTCTCCGTGATCGAGAACTTCGTCAACTTCGAGGCGACGCTTGAAATCTCCGTGACGGACGCGGCGACCGCCTACCACGACTACGCGATCTCGCTCGACGCGGCCGACAGACGTGTCCACGTGAGCGTCGATGGTGTGGATCGCGGATCGATTCCGCATCCGCACTACAACAAGTCGAACACGAGCTTCCAGTTCTTCTCCATGAACGGCGGCCCCGGCGATTCGGGGCTCTCCAACGGCGAAGGCTGCGCGATCGCCGACTACCGCGTGTATCAGCGCATCCTCACCGCCGCCGAGCTTTCGGCTCTCCACGCGGGCCGCACGCCCGTGCCCGTCCACGGAGGCTTCCTGCCGGGCTATGACGTCACGGTGTGGAGGAACACGCAGCTCAAGGACATCGTGCGCATCCGCGCGCGCACGGGCGGCAGCTCCATCGGCAAGGAGTGGGCGGTTCCTTTCTACGCCACGCACACGCCGGAGGTGTACGACGTTCAGATGCAGTACATCCAGGACCCGCGCTACAACAAGGTGATGTGGGCGCACTTCACGCAGGACGGCGACGACGTGAAGGCGAAGATGAACAAGGTCGGCTACCTTGAGCCGAACAGCTACGGCAACTACGGCGTGAAGGGCACGGTGGCCAACGACTTCAGCATCAACTGGGTGAACAACAACACCACCGCCATCGGCAACCAGACTGCCGGCTACGGTCTTTACCAGCTGACGGCAGATACGCTCTACGATGAAGGCGCGGCGGTGTGGACGGCCGGCGCCGGCGACTTCTCGACGGCGGCGAACTGGAAAGACGGACGCGCGGCGGAGGCGGGACGCAACGTTTCGTTCGTGACGGGCTCCGGCACCGTGCAGAACGACCTCGCCGCCGGGACGGCGTTCGGACGCCTCGCGTTCGGCGTGGAGAGCGGCAGCTGGACGCTCGCCGGCAACGCCGCGACGTTCGCGGAGGTCGTGAACGCGTCGACGAACGCGCAGACCATTGCGTTCCCGATGGCGTACGCGGGCGACTTCAAGCCCGAGACGCTCGGTACGCTCACGTTCACCAACCTCACCGTCGGCGGCACGTTCCAGCCCGTCGGCGTCGGCGATGTCGAGTTCTCCGGCGAGACGGCGATAGAGACGGCGGATGTGCGCTACAACGTGCGCACGTGGGACAATCCGGCGCGCTACCCCCTGACATCCACGGGCTGGACGGCGTCAAAGGGCTACGGGACGAGCCAGAAGAAGCAGATACACCTTCTGCGCACGCTCCCCGGCGGACACACGGAGATCGGTTATCTCCAGACGGCCCTGACGGCGCAGCGCATCCACGCGACGATCCTTGACGGCGACTTCACCGTGCGCGACGCGGTCGCTCTCGGCAGCGACGCGCTTTTCGTCGTCACGAACGGCACGACGACGCTCCTCTCGCCGCTCGCGCCGACCTCGACGCTCGGCGTGAACGCCTACGCGATCGTCCACGCGGGCGCGGCGCTCAAGGCGCCGGCGTTCAACGCCGGGACGGGCATGTTCCTTCTTGTTGACGGCGTGACGGACTGCGACACGGCGTCTGCGACGGGCGTCATGCGAATCCGCTGGAACGGCACGCTCAACACCGACCTCATTTCCGGCAGCGGATCCGTCGAACTCGACGGCACGACCATCGGCCCGCTCGAAGGCCCGCTCGCGATCGCGATGCCCGTCACGTGTGTCGCGGGCAGCTCTCTCGTCACCGGCGTCGTCTTCCGCACCTCGGCGAAGGACGGCTCCGCGTCCGTGGTGTCGCAGACCGCCGCGCTCACGCAGAACGCCGCAGTGCCTGTCTCCGTCATCGGCGGCGGCAGGTACGAGTATGCGGTCGGCGGCGCGTTCACCGGCATCGCGCCGTTCACCGTCGGCGCGGGCACGACGGCGGACTTCACCGCGTGCTCCTCCGCGCACTTCACGAACACGGTCTCGCTCGTGGACGGTGCAACGCTCGCGCTGCCGGAGTGGAACGGCTCGGCAATCTTCGACATCGCGCCGGAGCTCCCCGCGTCTGGAAGGGCGGTTGTCACCATCCGTCCCGACGCCGCGCTTGAAGCGGGCGACTACACGCTCGTCTCCGGCGGCATGGCGGCGGACGCGCTCGACCACCTTGACGTGCGCCTCGCGGGCGCGAACGCCTCGCGCTTCGGAGTCACGCTCTCCGTGGTGGACGGCGCGCTCAAGGCGTCCGTCACGCGCCGCGCGGGCGGCGCGATGTCCGCGCGCATCACCTTCACGGGCTATGTCGGCGCCGACACGCTCACGGACTTCCCGGCGCTGATCAAGCTGCCGGAGGGCGTCCCCGGCTTCGCGTACGCCGACGCGGCGGCGGACGGCGCGGACATCTACTTCACCGACGCCTCCGGCAACCGCATCCCGCACGAAATCGACACGTGGAACGCCTCGGGCGATTCGCTCGTGTGGGTGCGCGTCCCGACGCTCGCGGACGCCACATCCTACGTGACGCTCCACTGGGGCGGCGGCACGGCGAACGTGCCGGCCCTCGCGGATCCCTCCGCCGTCGTGTTCGCGGGCGACTACATGGGTGTGTGGCACTTCTCGTCGTTTGCGAGCAACGTCACGCCCGATTCCACCACCAACGCGCTCACGATGACGGCGGGTGGCACCACGGCGAATTTCTCGCTTGCCGCCTCGCCAGTCGGAACTGCGATGAAGAATGCCGGCAATGGATCAAACTTCACCACGCCGAACAGCCCCAAGTGGCTCCAGTACGTCGATACGAAGCAGTTCACGATGTCCACGTGGATCAATACGACCTCAAAGACGAGCAATCAGCGGATGATCACAAGCAAGGGCGCATGGACGGACGCCGGAGGATTTGAGCTTACCTCCAACGGCACGGCTGGCAACGGAATCGTGGTCGGAGGCGCAAACAACACGCAAAACAAGTACACGAGCCTTAACAACTACTACAACGCATGGGTCCATGTGGTTGTTACGTACGACGGCACGCTCGCGACGGCGCAGATGAAGCTTTACGAGGACGGCGTGCTGAAGGCGACAGCGGACAATGCGGGCTATCTGCTCCAGACGACCTCGCGACCGCTTACGCTTTTTTCGTCTGGTGGTAGTATTTCGCAGAACAACTTCCCAGGCTACATGGATGAGGTGCGCATCGCGAAGGCCACTCGTTCGGCCGACTGGATCAAGGCCGCCTACACGACGATGAAGACGCCCACGGCGTTCGCGACGGCCGGCGCGGTGGAGACCTCCGAGGTGACGCCGTACGACTTCCGCGCGCTCACGGCGGCGAATACCGTTACGGAGGAGACGGGCGCCTACACCGTGTATGCGGGCGTCGACACGACGCTGACCTATCCGGGCGACGGCTACCTCGTCGTGGAGGAAGGCAAGAAGGCGACCGTTCCGTCGTGGAACGGCTCGGTCGAGAACCTGGGCTACGTCAAGTACACGGGCAATACGGTCGTCACCGAGGCACCGATCTCCGGCACGACGGAATACGCGGGATCCCACATGCTCACGTTCGCGGAGAGCGGACGTCCGCTCGTCTTCTCCGGCAATGTGAAGATCAAGGGCGAGTATGCGATCCTCCAGTACGTGGACGCGCCCGTGACGGTGACGGGCGGGACGACGACGCTCAGCGGCCTCATGCGCATCGCCGAGCGCAACGCCGACGTCGGCTTCGGCACGAACTACGGCGCCGTGATGAACGTGACGGGCGGCCTCGTGCAGAGCGACGGCACGGCCACGCTCGACTATTCCGGCTACAGTGCGCGCGACATGCAGATCAACATCTCCGGCGGCAGGTTCACGGTCCCGCTGCGTGTCTGGTACAGTACGACCACGGAAGACATGCCGCTCTGCACGGTGAACGTTTCCGGCACGGGCAACTTCGCGCCCGAGTATCTCGCACAGCGCAACAGCGGGACGATCGCCTTCAATGCGATCTACTTCAACGTTTCGGGGAACGGACGCTTCACGGCACCCGCGTCCGTGCCGGAGTGGACGGTTCTCACGTCCGGAGCCGGAACGCCCGTCGTGACGGCGGCGCCCGGCCTGGAGGTCAACTACCTGGGCGATGTCGTCGTGGCGTCCGGCACCACGCTCGCGTTCGCGGGCGACGCGGCGGCGAAGCCGTACTTCGCGATGAACTGCGACATCTCCGGCGCGGGCACGATCGCTGTGGAGAACGCGATTCTCGACCTGACGGGCGACGTTTCCTTCGCCGACTTCACAGGTTCCCTCACAGTGCGCGACGGCGGCGTGATCATCCTCCCCGCGGACGAAGTGGCGCCGTTCCCGATCACGCTGGAGGCGGGCGCGCGCGTGATCGCGACGGTGACGGAGACGCCTGACAGCACGGCGGCGTTCCTCGGCGCGATTGCGTCCCTCCCCGCAAGCGGCACGGCGACGATTGAGCTCGACCTGCCGAACTCCATGCCGGAAGGGGCCGTCTATACGCTTTCCACCTCCGAGCTTCCCGCCGGCGCGGCGGAGCATCTCGCCGTCGAGTTCGGCGGCGCGGCGGGCGCGACGACGGCAGGCGCGGTCGGCCTCGGCGAGAACGGCGAGGTGACGGTGACGATCACGGAGAGCGAAAACAAGGGCGGCGCGCTCGTCTGGGCGGGCGCGACGTCCGAGACGGTGACGGCGAGCGAATCCGTCCTCGCCTGGGAACGCCTCGGCGGCGACGGCACGAAGCTGCCGTTCTATCCGAACTTGCCGCTCCTCTTCAACGACACCGCCGCGCTCAAGACGGTTCAGGTGGCGGACGCCGTGAAGACGGGCCCCGTCACGTTCGACGCGGCTGGGGACTACACGCTGCGCGGCGCGGCGAAGATCGACGCGACGACGGTGGAGAAGAAGGGCGCGGGCACGCTCGAGGTCAACGGCGCGGGATTCGCCGCGCCGGAGACGGTGACGGTGAAGAGCGGCGTCCTGAAGCTCGGCGACGGCGCAACGATGGATTCCGTCGGCAACAAGGACACGCGCATCGTGGTCAAGGACGGCGCGACCATCGACCTCAACACGAAGCTCTCCACTTCCAACGACAAGGGACGCGGCGCGGTGCTGCAGAACACGATCGTCGAGATCAGCGGCACGGGCGTCGATGGACGCGGCGCGATCACGGACGAGAGCGGGGAGTATGCCGACATCTGGCATAATCAGCTGGGGCGCGTGGTCGTGTCGTCCAACGCGACGATTGCCGGCACGAGCCGCATCGACCTTCGCAAGCCGGACAACGCGACATACGAGGGCAACACGTCGCTCACTGGCGCGGACGACGTCACGCTCACAATCGCGACGCACGTGCCGGAGGACGCGAACTGCGGACTGAACTTCAACAACTCCGATGTGGCGATCGGAAGGATCGAGCTTGCAGAGGGCGGCATGGTCGGCTTTGAGGCTGCAACGACGCTCAACGTGCCGCACGGCATCGAGATGAAGTCCAACTCGCGCATCCACTACTGGGCGTCGTCGGGCACGAAGGCCGCGATCACCGTGACGGGCACGGGCGCGGGGCTCAAGGCGTCCTCGAACGACGAGAACATCCAGGACAAGCCCGTGACAATTCAGGAGGGCGCGTCGCTCGACCTTCGCGGCGACAAGGCGCTCACCTACTCCGCCGCGTTCACGAACGAAGGCGCGGTGACGGTCTCGGGCGGCACGCACAAGATCACGGGCACGGAACTCGCGGGCGAAGGCACGTTCGCCGTGAGCGCGGGCGATTTGCAGTTCAACCCCGCGGCGGCGTCCGGCGCGCTGAACCTTTCCGTCTCCGGCGGCTCGGCGCACGTGGGCGCGGCGGCGGACTGGTCCGCCGTTCCAATGACGCTTGCGATGACGGGCGGCACGTTCTGGTGGGGCATGGGCGAAGCGGCGGGCTTCCCGAACGTCACGAGCCTCGACGCCTCCGGCATCACGAGCGGCCTGATCGATTTCCACTCCGGTGCAGCGAGCGCGACGGTTCCGGCGCAATTCGCGTCGGCAAACCCGAACGACATCAAATTCTACAACAGCGCCGACAACCAGACGATCACGATCCCGGCGGGCAACTGGACGGTCAAGTCGCGCATCGGCGTGGCCAACGGATCCTACCCGGGCCACCTGATATTCGGCAACGGCGCGAACGTCTCCGCCAACAACCTCGCGCTCGCGATCGACAGCTCCGCGCCGAAGACCGCGATTGTGGAGGTCGGCCCCGGCTCGACGCTCACGCTCTCCGACTACGCGCGCATCGGCGAGTACAGCGGCGCGTCGGAGTACTGGCACGAGGTGATCGTGAACGGCGGCACGTTCAGCTGCGCGAACGTCTTTGCGGTCGCCTACGACAGCCCGCTCTGCTACGCGACGCTCTCCAGCGGACGCATGAGCGTGGGCGGTTTGAACGTGCGCTCGCGCACGAATTACATCTATGACAACAGCGACGAGCGCTTCACGATGACGGGCGGCGAGCTCGACCTCGGCGCGAGCGGCCTCACGACGGCGCGCATGAAGTACAACAACACGCACGCGAACCTGCAGGGCGGCCTCTACAAGGCGACCGCGAACCACAGCGTCGGGTACTACGGCATGCTCGTCGCGACGGGCGAGGACATGGACGACCCCGGCGAGCTGACGATCGACCTGAACGGCAAGACCGTCACGCATGGCAACACGCCGCACTTCGGCTCGTCGGCGGTGACGCTCACGGGCGAGGGCTCCTACGTGACGTCGAGCGACTGGCAGGGCATTGTGAAGGGCAAGTGGACGGTCGATACCGCCGCGAGCGCGACCGTGAACCTCACGGGCTTCGCCGGCTTCGCGGGCGGCCTCGAGCTGAAGGACGGCACGTCCGCGTCGCTCGGCATCTCCGGCGAGAGCGCGGTGGAGTATGTGGCGCTTCGTGGGTACGGAAGTTCGGATGCCGGCTATACTTACGTCACGAACAACGGCGCGATGCCGTCCGTCGCGTCCCATCTGAAGATGCTCTGCAGAAGCTTCACCAGCAACCAGGCGCCGCTGAATTCGAGCGCGTTCGCCGCACGCGGCCAGTTCTACGTCGATGAGGACGATGCGGGCACGTGGACGTTCGCCGGCAACTTCGACGACCAGGTGGCACTCTGGGTGGACGGCGTGAGGGTGTTCTACAACGCTTCGTACAATTCCGTGGCCACCGCCCAGGCAGAGATGACTGCCGGCTGGCATGATTTTGTCCTTGTGACATACGACGGCACTGGTTCGCAGGGACCATACGTGAGCGACTGGAAGTCGAACGCGATGTGCCTTGGCTGGAAGAAGGGCACGAGCACCTCGAAGGCGGCGGCGGACTACAACCGCTTCGACACCTCGACGCTGAGGATGCGCGTGAAGAAGCCGATCACCACCGACGGCGTGACGGTGGAGCGCGTGGCGGGTAACTACTCAAACCTCGACACCCTCCGCGCGCGTACCAACTGGTCGCCGCTCTGGGTGACGAACTCGCTTCAGAAGGTGCTGAACACGAAGATCGCGCAGCAGCAGACGTCTTCGGTGCGCTTTACTGGCGGGTTCCTCGTCGGAGAGTCAGACGCGGGCGAATGGAAGCTCTACGGGTCGTGGGACGACCGGATCATCGTGAAGTTCGACGGCGTGGAGGTGCTGAACAACACGGCGTACAATGTGCTTGCGACAAGCACCGTGAAGATGACGCCCGGCTGGCACTCTTACGAGATCCGCGTCGGCGACGGAACGGGTGGATACGGACCCGACGCCGCCAACCTCAACAGCGGCTACGGCCTCGCCGTGATGCGTCCGGGCGACACGGCGAAGCAGCCGTTCGACGAGCGCACGTTCACGCTCACGACGAAGGCGCTCGTGGCGCAGATGGCGGAGAGGCCCGGCCTCGGCGGCGTGACGACGGTCGGCGCGGGCGCGACGCTCTCGAACGGCAGCCCATGGTCCGGCGCGAACCTCAACGGACGCTTCTGCCCGATCTACGGCACGCTGAAGGGCAGCGGCACGCTCTCGGGCCCGTATCGCTTCACCGGCGACGACAACAGCTGGGAGGTGACGGACGCGGCCGCGAATAATGCGACGCTCCCGTGCGTCAACTTCAGCGATGCGACCCCCGCCACATTCGCGGGTCTGAAGTCGCTCAGCGTTCTGTTCGACGCGAAACCCTCGCGTCGCACCTACTACCTCACCGGCGCGGTCACCGGCCTGACCGACGCCGATCTCCCCGCCGCGACGCTCACGGTGAAGGATGCTGACGACCGCGACTATTCCGCGAACTTCACGCTCATGGTGCAGAACGGCCGCCTTGCGCTCTCCAACTCCAGGCCCGCCGGCACGTTCATCATCGTGCGGTAGGGCTATTTTCGGCTTGCGGGCGGAGGTGGAGAAGTAGCCGACAATGTGCGGCGTATATGCCGAAAGTCAGACATCGCAACTGAATAGGAGAAGTAAAACATGAAGAACATCATCCGTTCCGCGTTCGCCGTGTTCGCCTTCGCCGCCACGGCGCTGGCCGAAAGCATGCCGCTGGGGGCCTTCGACACCTGTCAAGGAGGCGATCTTACCATTCACGTGTCGGGCTGGGCCTACGATCCCGACGCCTCGTCGCAGTCCATCGACGTCTTCGTCAACATCTACACCGACTCGGCCTGCGCGAGCCTGCACTCCTTCCCCAGATTGACGGCCAATGTGTCGAGGCCCGACGTGAATCAGGCGAAGGGCATCACGGGCAACCACGGCTTCAACGCCGACATCTCCGTCCCCGCCGGAACCTACTGGGTGCAGATAATGGCCATCGACAAGACCGCCAACCTCCCCTACGAGATCAGCCAACAGGTCGGCCCGACGCGAAGCACCACCGTGCTGCCTGCACTCCCTGGCTCCGGAACCGCCGCCGATCCCTACCGCATCTCCTCCGTCGCCAACTGGAACGCCTTTGCCACGAGAGTCAACGCCGGCGCCGGTTCCAGCGCCCGCTATCGCCTTGACGCCGACATCGGCCCCGTCACAAGCACCGTCGGCACCCAGGACCATCCCTTCCGCGGCACCTTCGACGGTTCCGGCCACACGCTGACCGTCTCGTTGAGCGGCACGGAAACCTACCTCGCGCCGTTCTCCGCCATCGGCGGGGCGACGATCGGCAACCTCGTGGTCGCCGGCTCGGTGGCGGGCGGCATGCACTGCTCCGGTCTTGTCGGCATCATCGTCGACGGCGCGAGCGTGATCGAGAACTGCGAGGTCGAGGCCGCGATCTCATCTTCGCGTTCCCACTTCGGCGGCTTCATCGGCCACAGCATCACGAACGCGGTGACGTTGCGCGGGTGCGTGTTCTCCGGCAGCATCTCCGGCGGAACCTACGTCGCCACGTTCCATGGCTGGAGCGACGACGGGGCGACGACGACGCTCATCGACTGCCTCGACGTGAGCGGAAGCGACCAGCCCATCGGGCGTGGCAATGATGCCGCATGTGTCTCCAACACGTATTATTTTGCATCCAAGGATTTCAGCAACGGAGAGCGTCTGTGGAGCGCCGCCAAGCGCGGCAAGCAGGCCTACACCGTGACGGAAGGCGAATACGTGGCGATCGACTTCGGCACACCTGCCGCGACCTACGGCACAACTGGCATCGTCGCCTACCCGACGGGCATGGACCGCAACAGCACGTTCTTCGCCGGACAGGGCGATGTCCTCCCGCTGGACCTTGTCGCCGCCCCGCCGTTCGACATGACGCTGGACACCTACGTTGCCAGCGCCGGAACCCTCTCGCGGAGCGGGAGCGCTTGGACGCTGACGATGCCCGGCGGACCCGTCGTCGTGGGCGCGAGCATGACGGCGGCCGTTGCGCGTAACAAGGTCCAGCTCTGGGCGGGCGGGCCGTACTGGGCCGAGACGAACGTCGGCGCCGACGAGCCGTGGGAGACCGGTCTCTCCTTCTGGTGGGGCGACACCGTCGGCTACCGCCGCGAAAACGGCGTCTGGGCGGCCAGCGACGGATTGTCTTCCGATTTCTCCTTCGCTGATGCAAACACGCCAACCTACGGCAAGGGCCACGCCACCTTGCAGAGCGAAGGGTGGATCACGGCGGACGGCGTCCTTGAGCCGGCATACGACGCGGCGCATATCAAGTGGGGCGGTTCCTGGCGCATGCCGACGGACCAGGAACTGATCGACCTCACCACTAGCTGCGACTGGACGTGGACGACGACGAACGGCGTCAGCGGCTTCGTCGTGCGCGGGCGCGGCAACTTCGCCAGCGCCAGCATCTTCCTCCCCTGCACCGGCAACGGCGCCGGAACTGCGCTCAACAATTCCGGTTCGCACGGCCGCTACTGGTCGTCCGTCCTGCTCTCGGGCGACTCCGGCTCGTGGGGCCTCGGCTTCGATGTGGGTGGCGCCTCCGCGGGCTACAGCGACCGCTACCTCGGGCAGTTCGTTCGTCCCGTCAAGACGTTGCCCGCTGCGATTACGGTTTCGTTCAACGCCAACGGCGGCTCCGAGTCGCTGCCGACGCAGTCCTGCATTCCGGGAGAGGCTTACGGTTCCCTGCCAACCGCGACGCGCACGGGCTACGTGTTTGCGGGCTGGTTCACGGATGGGAGAGGCGGCACGCAGGTGACGACGGCCTCCCTCGTTCCCGCATCGGCCACCACGCTCTACGCGCACTGGACGTCGGACGGCACACACAACAAGGTCCAGCTCTGGGCGGACGGGCCGCATTGGGCCGAGACGAACATCGGCGCCGACGAGCCGTGGGACTACGGCTACTACTTCTGGTGGGGCGACACCGTCGGCTACAGGCGCGAAAACAACGCCTGGGTCGCAAGCGACGGGTCGTCGTCGGCCTTCTCGTTCAATTCCGGCTGCGCACGGACCTACGAAAAACACCCCGCCACCCTTCGGAACGAAGGGTGGATCACGGCGGACGGCGTTCTCGCGCCGGCGCACGACGCGGCGCATGTGCAGTGGGGCGGCTACTGGCGCATGCCGACCGATCAGGAACTGTCCGATCTTGTCAACAACTGCGACTGGACGCGGACGACGATCAACGGCATCAACGGCTACGTCGTGCGGGGACGCGGCAATTTCGCGGACTCCAGCATCTTCCTCCCGCTCGCCGGCCGCGGCTACGGGACTTCCCTCGACTACCCCGGCACGGACGGAGACTACTGGTCGTCCGTCCCGCTTGCGGGCAATTCCGGCAACGCCTGGTACCTCGCCTTGTATTCCGGCAACCAAGGTACGGAAAACATCTACCGCTTCCGCGGGCAGACCATTCGTCCCGTCTGGCTGCCATTCGACCTTTCGACGCTGACCGCCGACTACACGGCGGAGGACGGCGACGTGCTGGCGGGGACAACGAGATACAAGGTGTCGGTTCCCGCCGGGGCGACGGTGACGATCAACGGCGTTGCGGTCACGGGCGTGGGTGGGGCTACAGTCCCCGCGCCCGCGTTCGCGGCGGGCGGCGAGGCGGTCACGACGAAGTTCGAGCGTGGCGCGGGCGACACGTGGGTCATCACGGCCTTCGCGGAACTTGACAACGACGCCATCGGCGCGGACGTACCGGACGATGCGATCACGGTCTATCGCGGCGACGCCGTGAGTGGCGTCACGAACGCCGTTGCGCCGACGATCACGGGGAAGAAGAGCGCCGTCAAGGTCGAGATGACCGTTGACGCCCCCGCCAACGCCCCCCAGCAGTTCTTCAAGGTCAAGGTCGGGGAATAAATAGGCGGCCTTGCCACACTCAGGTTTCGGTATTTTCGGTTGGCGAAATCGTTTTTGGGGGTTGTCAATCGTCATCGTTTTGTGCTACAATAGTTGCCGTTGTCAAAAAAATAATAGGAGCAACGGCAATGAAACAAATACGGATGTCCACAATCCTTGCTGCGTTTGTTACGGGCGCGGCCATAACTTCCGCCATGGCGGCTCCCGAGCTGGTGCACCGCTGGAGCTTCAACGGCGACTACGCTGATTCCATCGGCGGCACCACCGCCACGATGATCGGCTCCGCCGTTGGCTTCAACGACGGCAACACCGCCGTGGTGATGAGCGGCGCCGGCAACAGTACGGGCTCGCTCAACCTTGGCGTGAACATGCTCCCCACCGACGTCCCCGAGGTGACGGTGGAAATGTGGTTTACCCACAACGGCATCAAGAACTGGGCTCGTCTCTTTGACTTCGGGCAGAACAACCAGAACTACTTTGTATTCACCTTGTGCCAGGGGTCTGACGGGAAGGATAGAATCGAAATCAAGAAGGCGAACACGACCCTTTTCGCGACGGACAATTCGATGACTCCCTACGCCATCGGCACTCCTTACCATGTTTCCATCACGTTCAGGGCATTTTCCGACGGCGCGACGGAGATTCGCTGGATGCGGCGCGACGTGACGACCGGCGCAATCGAGCACGCCGGTTCGGTGATCGTCCCCAACTGGACCATCGGAAGCATCACGTCCCCCAACTGCTTCATCGGACATTCCCAGTACACGGGCGACCACGACGCGAACGCGACATACGATGAATTCCGCGTGTGGAAGGGAATCCTCTCGGACGCACAGCTCACCGCGAGCGTGCTTGCCGGCCCTGACGCGCTTCCGGACACGGGGGCGTCTGTAATCGTGAACTGGACGGGCGCGGTCGACGACGACGCGACGAACGCCGCCAACTGGTCGCCGAGCGCGCCGGACGCCACCAAGATCGCGCGATTCTCCGGCGACTTCGCCGCGCAGATTCCGTCCGATGCCGCGTTCACGTGCGCCGGCGTCCTCTTCGACGACGCCCGTCTGACGGCGGACTGCGACTGGCGCGGCCTTTCCGCGAAGATCGACGGCGGGACGCTCGACCTCGGTGGGAACAAGCTCTACGTCTCCGCGCTGGACGGCAGTGGCACGATCACCGCGTCCGACGAGACGGAGGGCGAACTGCACATCGACGTGCCGAGCGGTGCGTCGTCGGTCAACGAAGGCGTGGCCATTTCCGGCACGGTCAAGGTGTTCAAGGAAGGCGCGGGATCGTTCACCGCCAAGGGCCGGATGACAAACACCGGCGTAGGAAAGTTCATCGCCGGCACGCTCAACATCACCGGCAACAGGTTCATTGTGGACGGACTCGACGGATCGGGAACCATCACAGCCGGCGCATCGGTGCTCAAGAACCACGATTTCCAAACGGACGTCGTGGCGGACGGGGCGGCTGTGATCATGGCACCGCAGGGATGGATCACCTCTGGCACGTCGTATGTGCTGAAGAACAATCGCGACATGGCAGATTCTCAGGCGAATGGCTCGAACTGGTGCTTCATCAACAATGGTTCAAGCATCAGCCAGACGTTTTATGTGCCCATCGCAACGATGTGCAGCGTTCGGTTCAACATCGGTACGAAAAACAATAGATCAGTGCAGTGGAAAAGCAATGGTAATGTCAAGATAGACGGTCAGAACGTCATCTCCTGGGAGGGACAGACCAATCCCACAACTACGCGCTATGGCCAGAAGTACCTTTCCGCAGGGTATCATACGATCTCGATCGCCTGCACGAGCAATTCGGGAATGGCGGTGGACAACATCGACCTCTTGGTGGGCAGCATACTCGACGTCAACGTGGCGGAAGGCATGACGAGCGAGAACAACAACGTCGCGCTCACCGGCGCGGGGCTCCAGGTGTGCAAGACCGGCAAGGGCCTGCTCGTGATGAACAAGGAGAACACTGGCTTCGGATTCGGCGGCCGCTACTCCGGCAGCGTCTGCATGGTCGTCAAGGACGGCACGGTCAAGAAGAGCACCGTGGAGGGCAGGGGATCCTGCGGCGCCCAGTATTCCACGATCAAGGTGGAGGACGGCGGACAGGTTGATCTCGCCGGGCGCACATACTGGGACTACGACTACATCATCGAAGGCAATGGCCCAGACGGAAGCGGCGCGCTCGTCAACAACACGACGGTGTCCAGCCCGTGGGCGACCAGCAGCAACAGGGGGTATCTGCAGCGCATTGCGCTTTCCGGCGACGCCACGATCGGAGGCACGCAGCCCTGGGCGCTTCTCTTCTGGAACTACGGCGCGGAGCCTGTCACGCTGAACGGACACACGCTCACGATCGCCGGCACCACGGTTTACAGCGGCAACAACTATTTCAGCGGTAGCGGACGCGTCGTGGTCGCCGACGGCGCGGCGTACGAGGCAGTGAACAATTCGCCGACGGCCTCCGACTGCGACGTCGAGGTGAACGGCACGCTGGCGGTCCACGACCGGTCGCTGACGCCGATGAAGTCGCTCAAGTTCGGCGCGGACGGCAAGTTCAACAATCCGTGGGATTCTGACCCGCTGTTCGTGGTGTACGAGGAGTACGCGCCTCCGACCATGCTGCTCGCCAAGGCGCAGAACGTGCAGCTCGGCGCGGACGGGCATCTCGACACGGCGCTCGACCTCTCGCTCTTCGCGGACGTGTTCGACGGCTCGGCGCTGGCGTTCTATCCGAAGACGACGCTGACGGTCAGGCTCGGCGCCCGCACGTTCACGGCGGAGACGACGAAGCTTGTCTCGTGGACGGTGAAGCCGGATCTCGTTGACCTCATCGCCGACGGCGAGAACCTGGATGGCATTGTGCTCGGCATGACGGACGACGGGCTCTATGCCTACAAGCTCAACGCCGACCGCCCGGCGACGGCGCGTTGGACTGGTAACGGCAACGTGTCGAATCTCCGCGACCCCGCGAACTGGAACTGCTTCAACGTGTACGGCGACGCCCTCGCGAACATGGCGCCGACGAACTTCACCACGGTGATCGTGGACGGAAACACGACGTTCAGCATCCCCGACGGCGTGGCGGATCTCCCGTGGAAGAACGTCCAGTTCGGCGACGGCCAGCCGAAGGCGACCCAGTGGGGCCGCATCTACTATGGCGGCGACCGCGATGCGATCAGCGGCACGGCATGGTACATGAGCACGCCGGTCCGCGACTACGTCGCCATGGGCACGGGCGACATCGCGAATCTCCACGGGCAGAACACCAGCTGGGAGTATTCCTGGCTTGACTGGTCCCAGCTTCGCTTCGATGGCTGGTTCAAGGTGACGTCCGGACAGGCGGGCGCATGGCACATCAAGCACAAATTCGACGACTACTTCGCGTTCGCGATAGACGGCGAATGGAAGCTTGTGAATCCCGTCTACACCGATGTGAAGGAAGTTGACATCGAGGTGTCGGCAGGCTGGCATCGCTTCTCCATCGTCTGCGGCGACACGTGGGGCGGACAGGGGTCCAACAACTACACCTACAACGGCGTGAAGGTTCCCATGCTGATTTCCATCGAAGGCGGTGCGGATGTCGCGTTTGCGGCGGACACCTTCCAGATGGGCAGCGGCGAGACGGTCGTCAGGCTCGACGGCGACTGCGACTGGCGCTCCCTGGGGAAGGTCGTCCTGGAGAGCGGCGCGGCGATCGACCTCAACGGACACGTCCTCAAGGTCAAGAAGCTTCTGTGCGACGACTACCTCGGCGCGCGCGTGATCAACACGGCCGCCACGACGGGCGAGCTTCAGATCGAAGTCGATTCCGGCGAGACGTTCTCGCTTGACGGCATCACCGTCAAGGGCGATGTGAGAGTGGTCAAGACGGGTGCGGGCACGCTTGTCCCCGTGACCACGGAAAGCCGCTTCACGGGTGGCCTCGTCGTGAACGAGGGAACTGTCAGGTGTGATCTCATCGGGCCCAAGTATGCGATCGGCAGCATGAACCTTCTCCAGAACTGGAACTTCGACGAGGGCGCCGTCGGCAACAACAGCGGGGACTGGTCGTATGCGAACGGCGGAAATGGTTTTTCGCTCCCCGGCTGGACAACCTCGAACTCCAGCAGACTCGGTCTTGCCAAGGCGAACGGAACATGGGTGGCCAAAGGACGCGGAATCGGTAAGTATGCGCTGTATCTACAGACAAACGGCAACACGGTCGATGCTTCGCAGGACGTTGTCGTAAAGGTGCCGGGCACATACTATTATCGGTTCATCTATGCTGGTCGTCCGAGTTACATCGGCGCCACAACGGAGCTGCGCCTCATCCACGGCGGCACATCGCAGACGCTGGCGTCCGTCACCACGACGGCCGATACGTACGCGACATGCGAGGGGACTGTCGAAATCGCGGAGGCCGGCGACTATACGCTGCAGTTCTTCCAGCTCTCGACGTCGTCCGACAAGGCCAACACCATCGACGAGGTCGTGTTCGCCCGCCTCGACGCGAACGCGACGAGCGGCACGGTCAAGGTGAACGAAGGTGCGACGCTGGAGATGAACGGCAAGTACGACTTCTTCCAGAACATCTTCATCCTGAACGGCGGCACGCTCCAGAACGCCACCGGCACGGACCTCGGCAGCGGCACCGCGCAGATGAAGTACATGTTCGTGACGACGAACTCCACGCTCAACATCCAGAACCACTACGGCTTCATCGGCAACGGCTACACGCGCTCCATCCTGGACCTCGGCGGCTACACGCTGACGGTGAACCTCAACTCTGGCGGCAAGCTCTTCTACCTCTACAACACCGAGGTGAGGAACGGCGTGCTGGACGTGATCGACGGCGGATGGCTCGAGACGGGAAACGCCGGCGTGATCGCCACGGACGCCACGATCAAGTGCAGGGCGGCCATGCGCGCCAACGGTGCGGTCGACGTGCGCGACTATGTGGCGTACAGGGAAACCTCCAAGCACAACGAGGGCACGGCGGCGTTCAAGGTGCGTGGCACGTTCACGCCCGTGACGGATATTTTCTACGGCTGCCAGATGCAGGACGGCTCCACGGTCGACCTCTCCGCGCGCACGACCGTATGGAACACGACCACTGCTCCTGACAGCTCGGCGACGGGCTCCAACACGGTGACCTTCGCCGACGGCGCGACTGTCACCATCGAGTTCACTGCGGGACGTGCCGCGCTGAAGCAGTTGCTTGAGCTGGACAATCGGTACGTCGCGAAATGGACGACGGAAACTGCTCCGGCGAGTACGGTGAAGTTCGTGCCGTCGGCGACGTTGCGTTCGCTGGGATACCGGGTGCAGGTCGAGTCTGACGGCATCAAGATCGAGCCGAACGGCTTTACCATTTACTTGCGCTAACAGCTCGCGAGGACGCTCGCCCTCCCGATTGGTAGGGCGGTCGCCCCGCGACCGCCGCGCGCGTGCCCGCTGCTGGCGAGGTTGGCGTGGGCGCGCTGACGTGATACTTGAGACGAGAGACGAGCTGTCTCGCGTCTGCAAGTCTCCAATCACGTCTCTCGTCTCACGTCTCACGTCCATCCTGTAACCCTTGCGGGCCGCGCTTGTCGCGAGCCGGGATTTTCGGGATTTTCGGCTTGCGGGCGGCGGGAGACTGTGGTATCATTATGCCCGCTAAACTTTTTCAAAGGTTGTCTTTGAAGTAAGTGGCTGCAAGTTTAAAGAGGAGGTTGGAATGAGAACAATTATCAGAGCCGTGGCGCTTTTGACTACGGCAAGCGCGACAATTACGGCGTCTGCGGCGCCGGAACTTGTGCACCGTTGGAGCTTCAACGGCGACTACACTGATTCCATCGGAGGCACCAGCGCCACCACCATCGGCTCGGCGGTCGCCTTCAACGACGGCAACACCGCCGTGGTGATGAGCGGCGACGGCAACAGCACCGGCTCTCTCAACCTCGGCACCGACATGCTGCCCACGGACGTGCGGGAAGTCACTGTGGAGATCTGGGCCACTCAGACGGCGGTGAAGAACTGGGCGCGTCTCATCGACTACGGTCCAAACAACCAGAACTACTTCATCTGCGTCTGGAACAACGGCACGGATGCCAGTCGCGGCTGGGTGAAGGTGGCGAAGGGCAATGCGTCCTACATGGACCAGGACGGCGGCGTAAGCCCGATTACGCTGAACACGCAATACCACTTCTCCTTCGTGTTCAAGATGAACGCGGATGGTTCCTCCACGATTCGCTGGGCGCGGCGCAATGCCTCGACGGGCGCGGTGGAGCGCAACGGCGTTGCGGAAGTTCAGAACTGGAACCTCACGGATTTCGCGTCACCGAAGCTCTACATCGGACATTCCCAGTACACGGCCGATGCTGACGCGAACGCAATCTACGACGAAGTGCGCGTGTGGAAGGGCGGCCTCACCGACGAACAACTCACCACGAGCGCCGCGTCCGGCCCCGATGTGCTCCCCGACGTGGGCACCTCGACGACAATCGGCACCGCGCGCTGGACGGGCGCGGTTGACGACGACGCGACGAACGCCGCAAACTGGACGCCCTCCGCTCCGGACGCCAACACGTTCGCCGTATTCTCCGGGGACTTTGCCGCGCAGATTCCGTCTGGCGCCGCGTTCACATGCGCAGGCGTGGTGTTCGAGGACGCCCGCCTCACGGCGGACTGCGACTGGCGCGGACTCGTCGCGAAGATCAAGAGCGGCACGCTCGACCTTGCGGGCCATGCGCTCAAGGTCTCGCAGATTGACGGCATCGGCACGATCACCGAGGGCGGAGTTCCCGCCGAATACCAGCCTATTGAGTACATCGAGTCGAGCGGAGCGCAATGGATCAACACAGGCTTCACGCCCTCGTGCAATGACCGCATCGAGCTGAAGTTGCGCTTTGCGAACAAGTCGGGAACACAGTGCCTCTGGTGCTCGCGCGGAACCTCAACTTCCGCTTCAACCTTTACGAGCTTCATGATCAACGGCGACAAGCTGCGTTTCGACCGCAACACGAATACGTCCGGCGGCCAAGTCCTTTCCCCGACCGCCGGCGCGGACCAAACGGTGATCGCCGACGGCTATACGCTCCAATGCACGCTGGACGGCAACAACGCGGGCGTGATGGCCGGCAAGGGCGGCTTCACCCCGGGGAGTCCGCTCGTTCTATTTGCATCCCACACGGCGGCAAACAACCTTACTCCAACTACAGGCATGGGCAACTGGGCAAGCTACAGGTTCTACTCCCTCAAGGTGTACGACTGGGACGGCGGCCTCAAGTGCGACTTCATACCGGTGAAGAGGGTGTCGGATGACGAGCCCGGCATTTATGACCGCATCAGCGGCACGTTCGCCGCGAACATGACCGCTACGCCTTTCTCTGTCGGCGCGGAGACGACGATCGCCGCCGTCACCGGAGGCGAGCTGGAGATCGAGGTTCCGTCCGGCGTCTCCACCGCGAACAACGGCGTCAGGATCGGCGGCAGCGTGAAGGTGAAGAAGACTGGCGCGGGAACGTTCGTCGTGAAGACGCCAATGGAGAACGGCGGCGGAACCGACTTCGTGGCGGGCACGCTCGACATCGCCGGGAACCATGTGAAGGTGAACGGACTCGGCGGCGCGGGCACGATCACGACCTCGGCGTCCCTGCTGAAGAACCCGGGCTTCGAGGAGGACGTCCTCGCGAGCGGCGCATACGTTTACAAGTCGCCGTCCTACTGGAATTCCAGCGGCAAGGTCCACATGTACAAGAACAACCCCGACATCGGCAACCGCCAGCAGAACGGGTCCAACTGGTGCTATCTCGAAGGCGACGGAAGGATCTCGCAGCGATTCGCGCTTTCTGCGCCGACGCACTGCAGACTATCATTGAACATGGCGACGTGGAACAACGCGGGAAGCTATTCACGATCCAGCGGCAACATCACGATTGACGGAACTGCTGTTTACACGTGGAGCAGCATAGGCGACTACTACACCGCTACCAAGACGGCGGAGTTCGACCTGGCCGCCGGTTTTCACACGATATCCATTGGCGCAACGAGCAGCAGCACAGCGATTGACAACATCCGTCTGGAAGGCGGAACGGTGCTTGAAGTCAACGTGCCGGAGGGCGTGACAAACGACAACGTGAACGTCGCCATCACGGGCGGCGCCAACATGCAGGTGTGGAAGACGGGCAAGGGCAAGCTCGTGATGAGCAAGGCCAACAGCGGCTTCGGCGCGGGCGGACGCAGGAGCTGGAGTGCCTCGATGGTCGTGAAGGAGGGCGTGGTGAAGCAGACTTCGTCGGAAGGCACGGCCTCGTGCGGGGCGCAGTATGGCACGATCATCGTTGAGGATGGCGCGCAGTTCGACCTTGCGGGGCGTATCTACCACGACTACGATTACGATCTCACGGGTTCGGGACCGGACGGCACGGGCGCGCTCGTGAACTCGGGCGTTGTGTCAAACCCCTGGCTCGTTGGAGGCAGCAACAGGGCGTACCTCCAGGACATCAGGCTGTCGGGCGACACTACGTTGGGCGGCCCGCAGGCGTGGGCGCTTCTCTTCTACAACTACGTCGCCGAGCACACGCTGTACATGAACGGCCACACGCTTTCCATAAAGGGCGTCAATCTCTATGGCGTAAGCATAGCCTACAGCGGCTCGGGCCGCATCGTGGTCGAAGACGACGCAACGTTTGAGCTGTGCCGCAGCACGAAGACCGCGCCCGACTGCGACTTTGAGGTGAAGGGCACGCTTTCGCAGAACGGCGCGGGGCTTACCGCCGTCAAGTCGCTTGTGTTCGACTCGACAGGCACGTACTCCAGCACCAGTGCATCCCCCGTCAGCTTTGAAGTGCGCACTATTTACGCGCCGCCGACGGCAGCCGCTTCCGGCTCCGCGGCCACGCAGCCAACGGTGACGCTTGGCGCAGCCGGTTATTTTGAGACCACGTTGGATATTTCGTCGTTCAGCACCGTATTCGACGGCACCACGACCACGTTCTATCCTGGCACCGCTCTGACGGTCAGGCTCGGTAGCCGCACGTTCACGGAGCCGACGACGAAGCTTGTGTCGTGGACGGCGAAGCCCGAAATCACCGACCTCATCGCCGACGGCGAGAACCTTGAGGGCATTTCGCTCGGCATGACGGACGATGGACTCTATGCCTACAAGCTCGACGCCGACCGTCCGGCGACGGCGCGTTGGACGGGCGGCGGCAACGTGTCGAATCTCCGCGACCCCGCGAACTGGAGCTGCTTCAACCTGTATGGCGACGCCCTCGCGAACATGGCGCCGACGAACTTCACCACGGTGGTTGTTGACGGCACCACGACGTTCAGCATCCCCGATGGCGTGACGGACTTCCCGTGGAAGACCGTGCAGTTCGGCTCTACCAGCCCTGCCGCCACGCAGTGGGGGCGCATCTACTACGGCAGCGACAGGAGCGGATTCAGCAACACGTCCTATCTGGACTATCCGCTCTACACGTACACGCTGCGCGGCGTCGGCGACATCTCCGGAATCGACGGCGGCAGCACCGCCTGGCAGGCCTCCTATCTTGATTTGGCGCAGCTGCGCTACGACGGATGGTTCTACGTGACCGCCGCGCAGGCCGGCGCATGGCACATCAGGCAGAAGTACGACGACTACTTCGGCTTCGCGATCGACGGCAAGTGGGTGCTCACCAATCCCACATACACGGTGGTCGTCGAGTCCGACTGCGAGGTGACCGAGGGCTGGCACCGCTTCACCATCATCTGCGGCGACACCTACGGCGGGCAGGGCTCTAACGGCATGACCGCGGGCGGAGCGAGCGTGCCGATGGCGATCGCCATAAACGGCGGCACGGAGATCGCGTTCTCCGCCGCGAACTTCCAGATGGGCTCCGGCAGCAACGTCATCACGCTCGACTGCGACTGCGACTGGCGCGCGCTCGGCAGAGTCCATCTCGTGAACGGCGCGTCCGTCAACCTCAACGGACACAAGCTGAAGGTGGCCAACATCGACGCGGACGCCGACTGCCTGGGCTCCACAGTCACGTCGCCGCTTGCCCTCGACAGGACGGTGACTCCGCCCGAAGCGTTGAACGACGCAATCTTCTGGCTCGATGCGTCCGACGCCTCCACGCTCGCCGTCGGTTCTGACGGGAAGGTTTCGACCTGGACCTCCAAGTCGAGCGACGGCCGCGTCGCCACGGCCTCCGGCGTGAACCCGACATACGACACCACGACCTACGGAATCCCCACGGTCGACTTCGGCGACATCGCCAGCAACAAGGACATGACGTACACGCGCCTTACCAACATCAAGACGGTGTTCTGGGTGATCAAGATCGAGAAGGCGCAGCGCGCCTTCCTGCTTGGCGACAAGAACGGCGGCAATGGCGTTTACAACTTCCATCGCGGCACCGGCGGACAGTACGGCAATTCGCAGCACGCCAAGTTCGACCGTTTCTGGAACGGACTCTACGAAGTGGACTGGAAGAACGACTATCCGGAGGAGGACGGCTTCGAGGTGCTCTGCGTCAAGTTGACGCAGAACTGTTGCTCCGACTCCCTCACGTACGACCGCGGCACCGGCATTGACTCCGGCGGACGCAACGGCGGACGCCAGCTCTCCGAGCTCATTTGTTTCAGCAGGGACCTTTCGGACGCCGAGCGCATCGCGGTGACGGAATACCTGCAGCGCAAGTGGAAGGGGAAGGCCCCGGGCGAACTGCACATCGACGTGCCGCAGGGCGAGAGCCTTGTGTTCAACGGTAACGTGTCGCTCGCCGGCAACGTGCAGCTCGTCAAGGAAGGCGAGGGCCTGTTGACGCAATCCACGGTCGTCAGGCATGTGGGCGGCACCCACGTGGCAGAGGGTGAGTTCGACATGGGTTGCTCCAGAGGCATTGGCCGTCGCGGCGAGGTGACCATTGACGAAGGCGCCGTGTTCAACATCAAGTCCTACGGCGACTTTTACAACCATCTGTTCGTGCTCAACGGCGGAACCTTCCGGAATACGGGCTCGGACGTCGGCAGCGGCACGGCGCAGCTGAAATACATGCTCCTAACGACGAATTCCACGCTTGATATCCAGAACAACTACGGTTTCATCGGCAACGGCTACACGCGTTCCATCCTGGACCTCGGCGGCTACACGCTGACGGTGAACCTCAACTCTGGCGGCAAGCTCTTCTACCTCTACAATACCGAGGTGAGGAACGGCGTGCTGGACATTACCGACGGCGGATGGCTCGAGACCGGCAACGCCGGCGTGACCGCGACGGACGCCACGATCAAGTGCAGGGCGGCCATGCGCGCCAACGGCGCGGTCGACGTGCGCGACTACGTTGCGTACAGGGAAACCTCCAAGCACAACGAGGGCACGGCGGCATTCAAGGTGCGCGGTACGTTCACGCCGATGACGGATACCTTCTACGGCTGCCAAATGCAGAACGGCTCCACGGTCGACCTCTCCGCCCGCACCACCGTGTGGAACACGACCACGGCCGCCGCCTCCGAGGCAAAGGGCTCCACCACGGTGACGTTCGCCGACGGCGCGACCGTCTACATAGACTTCACGGCTGGCCGTCCCGCGCTGAAGCAGATACTTGACGCGAACAACAAGTACATCGTGAGGTGGACTGCGGAGACGGCTCCGTCGGGAACGGTGACGTTCAAGCCCTCGGCGGCGTTGCGCAGTCTTGGGTATCGGGTGGTTGTCGAGTCCGACGGCCTCAAGCTTGAACCGAACGGTTTCACCGTCTACGTGCGGTAACGTCTCGCGGGCCGCGACAAGCGCGGCCCCTCCGCTGCTTCTCACGGGGGGGCGAGCGTCCCCGCAAGCCGTAATTCCCCGCTTGAGTGCGGGGAATTATGCTATAATATCCGCCATGCGCAAAACCAGGCCCATAAAGGTCCCCACGACGGGAGTGTTCGACTTCGTGACGCTGATCACGAGCAAGAAGGGAAAATACGTCGATAAGACGGCGCTTCTCTACAAGCTCGCGAACGACGCCGACCAGCAGCTCTTCATCTCGCGTCCGCGCCGATTCGGCAAGTCGCTCATGCTCTCGACCCTCAAGGCGATGTTCGAGGGCCGGCGTAAGCTTTTCAAGGGTCTCGCCATCGACAAGCTGCCGTGGGAGGGGTGGAAGAAGCCGACGCCCGTGTACAGCTTCACGATGGGCGACGTGTCCGGCGAGAACTACGACGAGATCAAGGAGCAGCTGGGGGAACTGGTTGACGAACTGTACGTCCAGGCGGGAATTCCAGTTCCCGAAAAGGGCACTGTTCCGGGGAAGTTCAGGAAGTTCATCCTCGCCGCCGCGAAAAAGTCCCCGACTGGGAAGGTTGTGATCCTCGTCGACGAATACGACGAGCCGGTTGCCGCGTTTCTTGACGACGTCAAGACGTTGAAGCGTGTCCGTAAACTTCTTCACGACTTTTACGAGAAGCTGAAATTCAGTTCCGATTCGATTCGCTTCCTGCTGATGACCGGCGTCACGAAGCTGACGAAACTCTCGGTGTTCTCTGGGCTGAACCACCTGAAGGACCGCTCGACGGATGCTCGTTTCGCCACTCTTCTCGGCTACACGCCGGATGAACTGGACGACCCCCTGCGCGAGAACGTCGAAGCGTTTGGCGCGAAGAACGGCATGGACTTCAACGCCGCGAAGGGGGCGATTCTTTCATGGTACGATGGTTACCGGTTCTCGCCGGGGTGTGAGGGACGCGTCTGCAACCCCGTGTCGCTTGGAAATGCGCTTGAGACAGGGGAACTCAAAGGCTACTGGGAGTCGACGGGCAAGACGACGCTTGTCATCGATCGCATAAAGAAGGCGGGCAAACTTCCCGAAGACCTTGAGAACGTTCCGGCGCGTCCGATCACACTTGACGTTTGCGACGCAGAAACGCTGCCCATGGCGTCACTCCTTTATCAGGGCGGTTACCTCACAATCAAGGAGGTAATTCCACCTCCCAGGAATTCCGACGGACAGCCGATCGGGAGCGAGTCGTATATTCTCGCGCCGCCGAACCTTGAGGTGCGGGAAGCGCTGAAGAGCGGGTACATTTCGCAGGTCATGGGAATTGAGGAGGAATCCTTCAATCCGCTTGTGGACCAGGCCAGGCGTCTGATCGCCTTGGGCGACATCCGTGAGGTCGTCGAGACGATGCTCTTCTCGCTTTATGCGCAGATTCCGCCAGATTGGCGGATCAAGGATGAGGCTGAGGCGAAGCGCTACTTCCTTCTATTTTGCGCGATGCTCGGCGCGAATCCAGCGCCGGAGTTTGCGTCCGTGCGCGGCTACGCCGACGCGGTGATAGAGACGCCGAAGGCGGTTTACGTGTTCGAGTTCAAGTACCGCAAGAGTGCGAAGGCGGCGATACGGCAGATACGCGAGCGCGACTACGCGGCGAAGTGGGCCGGCGGCAAACGCCCCGTCACGCTCATTGGCATCAACTTCAATCCGAAGAAGCGCAACATCGACATGCCCATCGTCGAACCATTGTGAGTGGCTGCGCTTTTGTGATTAGAAACAACCTGAACAACTGGTAAAAACAACTTTGAGGTGCGCGGGCTAACTCGCCCGCGCATCTTATCCATTTGTTTTCGTGAATGGGCACGGGCGAGTTAGCCCGTGCGCCAAAGGCAAGTTGTTTCAAATAGTTGTTTCCAATCATCAGAAGGCTCGGCGGTGAATTATGCAGATGCGCCCGCTTGTCGCGAGCCCGATTTTCGGCTTGCGGGCGGCGGTGAAATTGTGGTACAATTGCAACCGTTCAACTGGCCAAGAAGGAATCTTCTACAGTTACAAAGAGGAAAAAACGATGGAAAAACCTAACTGCAACTCCCGTAGGGGGGGGGCGAAAACTTCTAGTTTCGCTCGTTTTGTTGTTTTGGCTCTTGCGGGTGCGGCGGGTGCGCTGTCGGCGCGCGCGGCGCTGCCGGCGGAGTACCAGCAGCTCGAGTACATCCAGGCGAGCGGACAGTGCCGGATCAAGACCAGCGTCACGCCCGCCTACAACGACAAGGTGGAGATGACGTGGATGCCGACGACCGTGAGCGGCAACCAGACCCTCTGGTGTTCGCGCACATCCACGTCGAAACAGTTTACGGGCTTCATGATCAACGCCACATTCCGCTTCGACCGCGGCGACGGCACGGGCGGGCAGAAGACGAGCGCAACCGCGTTCGTCGCCAACACGCGCTACTCGATTGTCGCCGACTACGGCGCAGGCGTCAGCACCATCTCGAACGACGTGACGCGCACGCAGGTGACGACGGTCTCGAATAGCACCGGTTCCTACACCGCCGGCTCGGTGCTCGCGATCTTCGGTTCTCACGGCGCTTCTATCAACGAAGGCCTCGGCAACTGGGGCTCCTACCGCCTCTATTCGTTCAAGTTGCGCAATTCGAGCGGCGCGCTCCGCCTCGACCTCGTACCCGCCAAGCGCCTTTCGGACGATACTCTCGGCGTCTATGATATGGTCAACGGCGACTTTCTGACGAACGACAAGTCCGGCTCGTTCATCGCGGGCCCCAATGTCGGAAACGCCTACACGTGGATCGGCGGCGCGAGCGGAAACCTCTCCACCGCCGCGAACTGGTCGCCCGCGCCCGCCGGTGCGTTCACCGCCGCCGACGAGCTGATCGTGAACGACGCGGCTGAAATCACGGTCGATGCCGCAGCGACCGTCCGCAAGGTCACCATCAATTCGCCGGACGCCGTTTCGTTCGCTGGCACAGCCGCTCTCACCGTTGACCAGATTGCCAATGTCGGCGCGGGCACGGCGACGTTCGGCTGCCCCGTCAACTTCTCCGGTATGTACTACGTGGAGAAGATCGGCGAGCTCAAGTTCCCCGGCGGCGCGACCGCCACGTATCCCGATCCCCTCATGCGCACGTCCGCCAGTACCGCGAACGCGCGCACGCTCGACGGCGAATTCACCTTCACAGCGGACTGGATCGTCAACAACGTGGGCGATTATCCGTGGATTGTCGCGTCCAACTCCGTCGTGCGCGGACAGAACTTCTCCGGTACGCAGACCTCCCATCACCGCATCCTCCGCGTGGAGGAGACCGGCTACGCCTGCTTCACCACCATCACGAACGGCTGGGATCGCGGCGACATCGACATCGACGGTCTCCTCGAGGCCACCGAGGAGATGATCGTGCGTACGAAGCCGTCGTCTGCGTCCGACGTGTCCCACTTCGGTCGATCGGGCAACATCGGCACGGTCAAGGCCAAGCGCATCGCGAAGGCGGAACACGCTGTTGCCCAGACGCTCATCCCCAATCTCATCGTTGGTTCTGGTGGAATCGGCAGCGTCTGCAAGGACTACATCTGGCGTTTTGAAGTCGATACCACGATCACCGCAATGGATGATTTCGAGGTTATTGCTGTTTATCGGTCTGACGGACTCCACGACTGGGGCATTGGCAGCAACGGCTCCATTCCCGTCACCATCACGTTCAACGTACCGGAAGGAAAGACAGTTACATACGGCACCGGATTCTCCGGCACGACCTGCACGATACGCAAGACGGGGGCCGGCACGCTAGTGATGGGCAACACCTTTGACGGGAACACGGGCTTCGTGAAACAGTATGCGGGCGGCACGGTGATTGAAGAGGGCACGGTGCGGCTCGTGGCGGACGGACAGCTCGGCACCGGTCCTGTGACGATTGCGGACGGTGCGCGGCTTGAGGTCGCAGACGGCGTTGCAATGTCCAACCAGGTGGATGGAGAAGGGACGCTTGCGCTTGCCGACGGCGTAACACTCACCATGGGCAACGTCCCGTGGAGCGTCGGCACGGTGGAAGTCGCCTCGGGCGCGAACATTTCCGTCACGAACTCCATTCCCGGCGCGTTCGCGTTCCTCACGGGCGTGAGCGCCTCTGATCTCGCGAGCTTCTCGTTCGGCGACTATCCGCTTACCATTGCCGGCGATACGCTCTGCTATGTGGGTGAAACGACGGGTGCGTACGTGTGGAACGGCGCGAGCGGCGCGGACTGGTCCGCGCCGG
Organism: uncultured bacterium; assembly: GCA_902779075.1. The sequence continues at coordinate 32,516 of CACZAK010000033.1, forward strand.
GCAGCTGGCTCGTCGATGGCGCGGTCCCTGCGGCGGCCCCCGCCTCGACCGACACCGTCATCTTCCAGAACGCCTCGCCCATTGCGGTCGGCGGCATGGACCCGCTCACGGTCGCGAAGATCGTCACGCTCTCCGATGACGAGGTCACGTTCAACTGCCCCGTGCAGTTCGCGGGGACGTACCTCGTGGAGAACGCGGCGGTCGCGCCTGTGTTCGCGGGCGGCGCGACGGCGACGTATCCCGACGCCTCGCTTACGGGCATGAACATCGCAAGCCATGCGTTTCGCGGCACGGTCACCTTCACGGAGGACTGGACGATTCCGGCGCAGGCAAGCGGAAAGCCTTTTGTTCTAGAAGCGAATTCCACCATCGACGGAAAGAACCTGTACGGCACGTCAAGTGCCCAGATTTCCTTTACTGTCGGCGAGAATGCCACGGCGACATTCGATGCCATCGAACTTTCCAACAATCTGGTGTTCAAGCTTGCCGGCGGGCGACTCGTCGCGAGGGGCGACGTCACGATGTCCAGCCTTAATGTTGGCAGCAGCACCGGCAACGTCGGCACCTTGGAGGCGAACGGCATTTACAAAAGCGCACGTGCCGGCAACATCAACCTCTACGTGACGAATTTCGTCGTCGGTGCGGGCGGCTTCGGAATGTACCGTGCAGACTACAACTTCCAGTTCAACGTGAACGCGCGGCTCACGGCAAAAGACAACCTGACGATCCACGTGCCGCCGACCTCCGATGGTTCGAAGGAAAACGACTGGGGCCTCAACCTGAACAGCAAGACGCTGACGATCGACACCGCCGGACATACAATCACTTTCAATTCCTGCACCACTGCCAATGCCGGCGTTATCGTGAAGGAAGGCGAAGGCGAGATGATCATGCAGGACCGTCAGAAACAGCACACGGGCGGCACGATTCTGAACGGGGGCCTTACGACGGTGAAGCTCGCGGGCGCGCTCGGTTACGGCACCGCAACGGTGAACGACGGCGCGACGCTTTCCTTCGCCGACAATGTGGTAAACTTTGCCTACCCGATCATCGTGAACGCGGGCGGCACGCTCGCGAACGCGGCGACGGTGGCGGATTCCTCCACGCTCACGCTCAACGCGGGGTCTCCGCCGGAACGCTCGCCCTGCCTTCCGAAGGTACGGTGACGGTTGACATGACGGACTTCACCTTCGTGAACGGCGTCGCGAATCCGGTTCTCTCCGGCGTGGCGGCAGGCGACGAGGCGAAGTTCTCGGCGCTCGTCCCGGCGGGCGTCACGGGTTCGTTCTCCGTCTCGGGCGGCATCCTCTCCTACACTGCGACGTCGGGCGGCAGCGCGGCGGCGGACCTCTTCTGGAATCCGGCTGGCGACGCCACGTGGTCAACTGCTGTCGCGGCCTGGACGAACGCGGCGGGCGAACAGGTCTCGTTCGCGCCCTACGCGAACGCGACGGTCGCCGACGCGGCGACGATCGCGCTTCCCGCCGACGTTTCGGCGAACGACGTGACGATTTCCGCGGACGGCGACGTGGCGCTCAACGGTGCGGGCAAGCTCGGCGGTCCCGGCACGATCTACAAGAAGGGCGAGGGCACGTTCACGTTCAACGCAACGGGCGGACTCGACGCGCAGCCGATCGTCGTCTCGAACGGCGTGTTCAAAGTCGGCGACAGCCTCGCCGACCATGCGCTCGGCGCAACGGCGGACACGTCGCCCATCGTCGTTGCGGACGGCGGCACGCTCGACCTCAACTACAACGCGTCGTCCACCACCGACGACGCCCGCTCGAAAGTCACGC
>CACZAK010000034.1 GCA_902779075.1 uncultured bacterium
TCCGCATGGATCGCCTGCGACTCATCCTCTCCGATCTCCTGCGGGATGACGAGCAGCTTCTCGGACGGAACGTTCGCGTTCGCCACGATCTTCTTCACGAGCGTGGACTTGCCGAGTCCGTTGTCGCCGACAAGCGCGATCCTGTCGTCGGGACGGACCGTCAGCGCGGGATGGACGAGCGTGCGTCCGTTGCCTAGGTCGATCTCCCCTTCCGGCAGTTCCGCCACGTAGTTGCGCGAGGACTTTCCGGAATCCTCCAGCCAGAAACCCATTTCGTAGTCAACGCGTATCGCCGCGTCCGGCGCAAGCAGCTTCGCCGCACGCGTCCTGAGCGCGGCGGACTGCGAGAAGCCCCATCCGTCCTTGTTCGTGAGCTTCGCGAGCTGACGCTTGGCGCGTCCGTCATGGTCGTTCTCGGGGAGCTTCTTCCGCTTGAGGCGGTTCGTGCGCGCAGCGGACTGCTCGGCCGCCTCGCGACGCTGCTGCGCGGCGGCCTGGAGGCGCCGCGCCTTGCCTGCGTTTCGTTTGAATCGTGCAGATCCTTTGCGCGCGTCTGTTCGAGGCGGTCCTGCTCCATGCCGGCGGAGACTCCGCCCGGACGCATCACGATGCGCGGCGGAAAGATGAAAAGGCACTGGGAACAGAGTTCGTCGAGGAAGTCGCGGTCGTGCGAGACGAGAAGCCCGACGCCGTGGAACGATTTCAGCGCGGCGAGCAGCACGCCCTTCGCATGAGCGTCAAGGTGGTTTGTCGGCTCGTCAAGCGCCAGGACGTCCGGCCTTCGCCACAGCGCGGCGGCGATCTGTGCGCGCTTGCGCTCGCCGTGGCTGAGAGTGTCCCAGCGGTCGGCCCATTCCGGCTCAACGCCGAGCAGCGCCCGCGCGTCTATCGCAGGCGGGTCCCACGAATCCATGAACGCGAGCCAGTCGTCGGGCGGTGCGTCCGTGCGCTGGACGGCGTACCGCGCGCTGCCGATCTGACGGATGTGTCCCTCGGTCGGCGCAAGCACGCCCGCCGCGAGTTTGAGGAGCGTCGTCTTTCCCGCGCCGTTCGCGCCGACAATGCCCGTCCACGCGCCTTCGGGGAAATGCGCGGTGACAAGCGGCTCGGCCATCCCCGGATAGGAGAAGGCGACGTTGTCGAACTGGAGAAAGCGGGACATGGAACTACGGAGCCTTGTTGCAAGTCTCGAGAATAATTGACTTGCCTTCAGTCAGAACTCGGAGGTTGACAGCGATCCAAGAGGCGAAAGCCACATTCGGCCCTTCCTTGTAGATGGCCTCGCGCATGACGGACACGAACGCCCGCAGCGGAATGGCGAACTTCTCCACGTCCTTTTCGTCGGCGACCTCCAACCGCACCGCTACCTTCAGCGTGCCGTCTTTCGTCAGCTTGCCACAAACCTCAAAGCGACCAAGAGACGAAAGAATCCGCGCACCATTGGCAAACAGATATGCGCCGTATTCAGACAACGTCCGATAGTTCATGATATACTTCAACAACGCTCCTGTCTCTGGGACCGCCAAACGGAACATATACGGCCCGCGCGTCGCGAACTCCTCGAATCCGCCGCGCTCCTCGCCACGATACAGACGTATCGCGCGACCAAGCGTCTTGGCGTCCAGCGAATAATAGACGAGCCCATCGTCTCCAACGGCGATCAATATGTCGCCCTTGCCTAAGAGATTGAGGGTGAATCTCGACGATGCGAGCCGGTAGATGCGTCCATCGAACTTGCCAACCTCCGGCAGAGTATCCTTGACCTCCTTCAGGTCGGGCTTCTGACGCGAGAATTCCTCTCGTTCCCTTCCAGATGCCTTGCGTATCAGTTTCTTCAGCTTGCGGCGCATGGACTTCCTCGGCTTTGCGTTCTTGTCGAAAGACGCTACGACGACGACTGCTCTTGTATCTTCGAAGTCGCCCATTTCGCTCCATGGGTCAGCCCGCTTTCTGGATATCCCGCCAATGGTTCCGGCGACCCAATTCAGGTTCGTGGTCGAAAGTCCGAGCGCGTCGAACGATCCAGCAAGCTCGTCCATTCCGAGTCCGTGGGTCATGTATTCGCCGAACCAAGCCGTGAGGCGTAGCCACGCATCCGGCTTTTCCGGCCACGCGAACGCCGAGAACACGACCTGCGCGTCTGGCAGGAAACGCGGCGTAGGCGCGGCAAGCGGCGCCGCAGAGACATCTGGTTCGGTGCAGACAACGGGCGGCGGCGGATTCGACTCGCCGCGCTTCACGTTGAAGTAGCGTGTGCCGTACAAATCTTTCTTCCCATTGCGCCAGAGCCATTCGTTTGCCTTGCCAACGGCGTCGGCGTTTTGAAACCACGTGTAGCCGGTTCCTGCGTCCGCTACTGCTCGATAGATTTTCTCCGCTTGCGCCTCGTCTTTCGCGACACCTATACCCTTTTCATAGCACTCCGCGAGGGCGACATCTGTCTTGCCGTGTCGTTTGCCGTCCACTTGGGCGCTGGTGAAGAGCTCAAATGCCCTTCTGGCGTCCTTCTTGACGCCACGCCCGTCTCGATAGCAGACGCCAAGTTCGTACCGAGCACCCGCCGTGGATATTTGCGAATCCCAGTCGCCCGAGTCTGGTTTCGCATCTGCGGCCTTGCGTATCCATTCGACGCCCGCTGCTTCGTTTGTCGCCACGCCGCCGTATCCGTTGAATAGAATCACGCCCAGATCGAACTGTGCAGGCACATATCCGCCCTCGGCGGACTTTGACATCCAGCGCACGACCTCCGCCATGTCGGGCTTCTTGCCCCCCTTCATTAGCAGTCTGTACGCATGCGCACGCTGTGCCGCGACGTCGCCGGACTCCGCGCACTTCGCGAGTTCAGCGGCGTCCATGCGGTAAAAGTCTCTTTCACCTGCCTTCCCGCCACCGGAGTCCTTCGTCGTCGCGTCAAGCGCCAGCGTCGCCGCCACACACATCAAGGAAAACATTGCTTTCGCATTCATCGTCTTTCGTTCCTTACATTGTACCGCCACATCGTTTTCGTATTCACTCAAAGATTGGATCGGGGGCGGTTGGCGAGCCGCCGAACACGCGCGCGGCCTCGCGACAGCCTCCAAGGCACTTCGCGGCCTTGTCACAACCGTCACACATCTTCGGCAGATAGTCGTGCCGCACATAGTGCATCCACTCTTCACATTCCGGGAGCCGCTCCCACTCGTCCCACTTCACGAGTTCGACGGGACTATGGTTGCAGACGCGGAGGCGCCCGTTCGGCCCGACGGTGAAGAAATCCGTCGCCGCCGAGCATCCAGTGGTAACGTCGAGGTATTCGTATTTCTCCGCGTCAATCATGCACGACGGAAGTTCCGTGCCGAAATGTCCGCGACGCTTCGCCCGCGAAAGCACCTCTTCCGCGACGTCGGCGGCGTGGCGCACGTCGTCCGCCGTCAACATCAGCTCGGGATGCGAAAGACCGCGTCCGCCGGGAAGGAAGCGGTTCAAGAGAAGCGAATCCGCGCCGGCGACGAGCGCCGCCGAAATCGTCTCGTACAGCTCCGGCAAGTTGAGCTTCGTGACGGCGACGCCGACCGTTGTCGCACAGCCGAGTTCGTGCGCCCTGCCGAACATGGAGAGGATGTGCTCGACGGGCGTGTCGCTGTCGGTGTTCGCCGCAAACGACTGCAATCCCGGCATGCTCATGAGAACGTGGATACCGCGTTCGGCGCAGAACCGCAGCACGTCCTCCGTCAGGACGCGTCCGTTCGAGAGCAGACCGACCTTCGCACGTTTCGCCGCGAAATCCATCAACTCAAGGCATCCCTCCTTCAAGAGCGCCTCGCCGCCCGTGAACGAAAACTGCGTCACGCCCACCGCCGAATACGCTTCGATGAGGCGCTTCCATTCTCCGACTTCCATCTCAAGCCCCGGCTTCAACATTCCCGCGAACCACGGACACGAACAGAACCTGCACGCATGGTTGCAGCGGTAGGTCAGTTCAAGTACGGCAACCGATGGAAGGACGGTCGTCATTTCGCGGTCTCGACGCCGAGCAGTTTGCGCAAACGGGGCAGAGATTCCTTCACCGGGGCTTCCTCCCCAAAGTCGCGCGTCCACTTTTCCCGTCCGGTCAAAAACGCATTCAGAATCCGTGCATCGTATAACTTCACGGTCGTTTTCTTGCCATTTATCACCCACGCCAGTTTGTAGATGTTGTCCGCCTTGAACGGCGATTCGACCCGCACCCATTCCGCGGGATCGCCTGGCTGCGCTGGCAGACGCTTGAGCGGGCCGCGATATCTACTGACTTGACCCAACTCCTTCGACTTCAGCCTCGGCTCGGCTCTCAGGTTAACATTGTCGCCAAGTATCTCGCCCGTCTCTGAAATGTACTTCGCGTTTATCCAGCAGAAATCCTGTGTCGGATTGCATTTCTTGCAGAGAACCGACTCGTCGAGCGCAATGTCGAGCCCGAGAGCCTTCAGTTTCGCCGCGTCGTCGCGATACCGCGCAAGCGTGTTCGCCATCCGATTTCTATTCTCGGCATAGACGGTGTGCGTGCCGCATTTCGTGCAGACGTACTCAAAGCGTTCCGGCTGCGGCATCGCCATTTTGTAGCACGTCGCCTGGGGTCCGCGGCGAACCTTCGGTTCGGGCGATGCGGCAAGCCTGTCGAGCATCGCGTTCAGCTCGGCGCGGTTGAAATCCCTGCCTTCCACCGCAAGCGCCGAGAGCGCCGCGATGCCAATGCCAATCTGCGTCATCTGTGTTTTCATGGGCACCATGGTATCATACCATGCGCCCAAAGTCAATAGGCACGATTCTGGACGACTCTGGACGGGCGCATCTGCGTAATTCACCGCAGAGCCTTCTGATGTTTGGAAACAACTATTTGAAACAACTTGCCTTTGGCGCACGGGCTAACTCGCCCGTGCCCAACGATTCTGAATGTTCAAGGTGCGCCCGCAGGATAATGTTGTTCTTGAAAGTTGTCATGGTTGTTTCCAATCTCAAAACGCATGGGGTGAAAAACGCAGATGCGCCCACTCTGGACTATCCCCGACTATCCCCAAGCTGTAAAGCGGCTGGCGAGGCGATCCCGCGCCAAGCTGGCGCGCAGATGCCTGTCGTCATTTGGTTTCATAGATCGCGCGCGCGAGGGAAATTACGCTTACCCTCTTCCAAACGCATGAACATGTCCGTTTGTCGTTGCTCAAAAATAAGTTGAACACTAAAACCCGTTGGTTATTGCGGACAGCGATAACGCCATTTTCCGTATCAGCCAAACTTACTTAGCCTCCATGCGCTCGGCGGAGGAGTGCGCCGTGAATTCGGGCGCGTACATGAGTGCTGTTCATGTTCCCTCCTTTGCGATTTCCGCCCAGCGCGGCGGCGGCACCTCGAACGTGCAGGTTTCGTGCGTCCGTGGATGCACGAACGACAGACGCCAGGCATGAAGGCATAGTCCGCGATCTCCGCCCGTCCCATACCGCACGTCGCCGCAGACGGGATGTCCAGCCTCGGAGAAGTGTACGCGGATCTGGTTGCGGCGTCCGCTCTTGAGGGCGATTCTCACGAGCGACGTGCCGTGTCCTTCCGACAGCACCTCCCACTCCGTGCGCGCAAACTTGCCACGCGCAGGGTCGGACACGCTATAAACATTGAGCGTCTTCGGATTCTCGCAGAGATAGCTCTCAAACACGCCGGACGGTGCGTCCATCTTGCCCTCAACGCGCGCAAGGTACGTCTTTTCCGTCAGTTCGTTCCAGTTAGAGCGGAAGTAGTCCTGCACCTCTTCGCTCTTCGCCACCATCATCACGCCCGATGTGTCGCGGTCGAGTCTGTGGACAAGGTACACGCGCAGACGGCTCTTCGCCTGTCCTTTCCGCACCCAGTCGCCGAGCGCATCCTCCACCGTATGCTCCCGCAGCCGCGCGGATGCGCCGCACCGGGTGGCCTGCGAGAGAACGCCCGCCGCCTTCTCCACGACTATCACGTCCTTGTCCTCGTAGAGGATGCGGATGCCTCGGATGGTATGATGAGAGCCCTTCTTCATTTCATTATTTCACTGTTCACAAATCTCAATTGTTCACAATTAACGCAAATATCAATGCAAATGATCGCCGGGTTTCGCCATATCGACCGTCACAATAACGGGGTTGTGGTCGGAGGCTACGATGTTGGACGTAACGTGCGCCTCCTTCACCTTCACGCGCGAGCACGAGGCTTTGTCGACCGCGATGTAGTCGATACAGCCTTCCGAATCCGACGCATGTTTCCTGCAACCATGGAACGTGCGGACATTCTCGCTGGAGATGATTTTCATGTACTCGCGCAGTGACTTGATCGGGGCAGAGTCTGGGGTGCAGTTCCAGTCGCCAGTGATGAACACTGGCTTTTCCGCTGCCTTCTCCCTCACGACGCGGCGGATGATCTCCACCGTCTGCAACCGGTTTGTCTCCTGGAGCGCGAAATGCGACGTACCGAACCAGAAGTTCGTGAACTCGCAGAGCAACAGGACGCGCGGTTCCCCTCCGGGCAGAGGGACGCGCAATGCGGACAGCGGCTTCTCGCGGGAGAGGACGGCGTTGCCGTATCCGCCGCCTTGCAGCGGGATCGCCTGTGCGAAGGTGGCGTGCAGTCCCGTCAGAGTGCCCAGTTCCTTCGGTATGTCTATGCCATGAGAACGCGTTACACACCTGTCGACTTCGTTGAGCCCGACGAAATCAGTTTTCTCGCGTTTGATCACTTCCGCTATACGGGGAACGTCAACCCGCTTGTCCGCACCTGCGCAGTGGCGGATGTTGTAGGACATAAGCCGCATCTCGCACGCGGCGGGATTTTGTTGTACGACGGGTCGCTTCTCAGCGGCACATGCCACGATAGCCCACGGTAACGCCGCAGATACCCCCACGATCATAAGGGTCGTGCGGCGCGAAAACTTTCTGATTGTGTTTGACATGGTTATTATTATACCAAAAACGGACCGCCCTCTGCGCCGAGTTTGTCGGGGTGGCGGGCGTCTCGCCTGCAACTGGGACAACGGGCATCTTGCCCGTTACGGGAGGGCCGCGCTTGTCGCGGCCATCCGGTAGGGCGGTTTCGATGAAACCGCCGCCAGCTGGGGTGAGCCGTAAAGCGGTAGGGCGCGATCACCGAGCGCGCCGCCAGCTGGGGCGAACCGCAAAGCGGTAGGGCGCGATCACCGAGCGCGCCGCCAGGTGGGGCGAGCCCTCCGGGCGAGCCGTACCCCCTACTGCACCACCACCTTGAAGAACCGCATCGCCGCCTTCTCCTCCGCCGTCGCCCCTTCAACCGCCTTCCACTCGCCATCCAGCGTCGCCGCGCCCTTCACGACCACCCGCGCGCCCTGTACGTTCCACTGTGCCTTCGGCGGATCGACCGCAATATTCTCCAGATCCAACATACCATCCACCTTCATCGGCGACTATGGGAATTTCAGACTTCTTTTCTTCACATGAAGCAAAGAACATCATTGAAATAGCACAATGTCTGAAATAGCACAATGTATATTCTATGATGTTCTTATCTCCACACACTGACAGCATTCCCCGTCAATGATGGCACTTACTCCCCGAGACTCTTTATTGTATTCTCGTCAATTTCTTCAGCCGCGCTTTTCGCCTTTCCTCCCTCTTCATTTGATATCGATTCGACCGCTGCAGCAATGTTTTTCCCGGTCCCACGTTGATAATAGGTTTTGACCGCAGTTTCGGAAATCTTAAGCAAACCTTCCTCTTCACCGGAGACCTTTCGACCTGTATTCTTGGGACATACGCAACAAGCGACTATCCCAACCATGACACCACAGAGTAAACTGCAGAAAAAGCCGATTACAGCTTTTGCCACATTCTTCTTGTCTATTATGTACGCGACAAGGATACCAATGAGACTGAAAAAGAAACCCAATACAAAACAAACTACCGGATGATTTCCATCTGATTTTGCCGACTCCAATACCCTCGGATTCGTAATCTTAAAATCCTTGCCACAGTTTGAACATTCTCCGATCATTCCGGCATATTCCTCAGGAACTGCCTCCTTGTAATGACAATATGGACACTGAACTATCATTATGACCTCCATTTCCACGCCGTTGCTTTACCAAGGCCCGCCACCCTTGGCGTGGCTAAGAAGAGTGGCGTGCCTTACATTCTCATGTCTTGGTAGAGGCATCGCCAAACGCCCATCGAAAAACATGATCAGAAGACACGCCACATGGATGGTAATCCATCCACGTAGCGCTACCTTCGTATCTCGCTTTGGTTTTTACTTTGGCGAAGTTTTCTCGATAGCGAAAATACGCTGTTGCGTACGTTGCTAGGGGCCTTTCGGGCTTGCCCAGCTCCTCGGCTCTGGCTCTCGAACGGGCGAGACGCCCGATCTCACAGTGCCCCGAGGTTCTGGCCTCTGTTCCGGAGGCGCGCTCGGTGATCGCGCCCTACCAAAACTTCGGCCCAATGGCGGGTACTCTGTGCCGCTTTTCGCCGCGCAATCGCGTCACGAAAAGCCGTACCCGCCGATGTCAAAGATCAAATTCCGCCTCGCCTTTGAGAGGCAAGACGGAAATAGTATGCCACATTCCCCCGCTCAACGCAGCAGGTTTTTGAAAATTGAAGTTTTGCACGCGGTTTGAAATGTGAATGCGCGGTACGTCAGTTATCGCGATATGTGACGTAGCGGGTTTGAGGTGTGAGATTATGGTGCGGAACGTGGTTTGGGGTAATTGCGGCTCGCCCGGAGGGCTCGCCCCACCACGGCTCGGCGGGACGCCTCGCCCCACCGCTCCTCGCCCCACTCGGCTCGGCGGAACGCCTCGCCCCACCGAGCGGACGCGGCAGGCGCGGCCCTCCCGCTGTTGGCCGAGCCACCATGACAGGGGGATTTATGAGCTACACAGGGGGGATTTTTGAGCTACGCAGGGGGGATTTTTGAGCTACGCAGGGGGGATTTTTGAGCTACGCAGGGGGGTACGCAGGGGGGATTTATGAGCTACGCAGGGAAAGCGAACTCCCTACGATTAGGAAACGACCTGCCTACGATTAGGGTTTGATGCCCCTACTGCGAGGGCATGACCTGCGTACTGACTTGCATTCAGTTGCCAGCTTGAAAAACGCCCGAGCATGAACGCATCACCATGTATAGACATTCAGTCCCCCTATGCATAGAAAAAACATCCCTTATGCATAAGCGTTTGATTCCATAAGCATAAGGGATCAAGTCTCTATGCATAAGCGTTTGCTCAACTATACATAAGCCTCGCCTTTGATAGGCAAGACGGAAATATTATGCCACATTCCCCCGCCCAACGCAAGCGGGATTTTGGGAAATTGAAGTTTTGCGCAAGTTTTGGGATGTGAATGCGCGGTACGTCACATATCGCGATAGGTAAAGTAGCGGGTATGAGGCGTGAGATTATGGTGCGGAACGTGGTTTTTGTGGGAACTGCGGCTCGGCGGGACGCCTCGCCCCACCTCGGCTCGCCCCACCATGTGGCCGCGACGGAGCGCGGCCATCCCGGTGCGGCAGTTGTTGTAATAGTTATGGAGGCGGGGCGTCATGCGGTCACGCAATCCGTGCTGGATTGACGGAGCATCTGCCCGGTCTTTCTAGCTTCTTCAGCCAGTTCTTCAAGGCTGATGTTCTGATAGAGATGCGTCTTTCGCCATTCGGTATAATCGCCCGCACCGCGATTCATCAACATGATGAACCGTTCGGCATCCACGTCGCCCAATGCCTTGGCAAGAGCCTCAAAGCCCTTTATGCAAATGTCATGTTCGTTAATTCGCATTCTGAACCTCCACCGCAAATTCAACAGGATTGGCAACCCTTGTCAGGCCATGCTGACGAACCTTCTTCAATATTCCAATGTCGGTTGTCAGGAACCAGTCGCAGTCAACCGCGCTCGCACAAGCTAGATGGATGGCATCAGCATTGCCAAGGCCAACGCTCACCAATGCGGTCGCGTCGATTACGATCTCTGGCGTGATTTCAACATCAAACTTTGCCCCAGACTTCCATGCCATGATCTTTACCCGTTGCATCGGAAACGGGTTGTCAAGGGCTTCCTTGTCCAACATGTCGCTCCATACGTACTCCACAACTCCAGTCCGCATGAGCTGCTGTACAAACAGCTTAGCCTCGGTCTCGAGGCGCACCTTCAGTTGAGACTGATCATCGAACGGTCGGTTGTAGCAGCAGTTGTCGAGATAAACCCTCATGTCGACACCTCCGCAAAAATGCGCCCAGACACTACCCTGCCGCAGAATGCAATACAATCCCTTCGGAAGAGCGTGCGCCCTTCCGTCTTCCCGCTGCGCGGAATCTGCCATTCACTGCGTGTCATTGGTAGCAATGATACCAAATTCCCCCGCCCACCGCAAGCGGGATTTTGGGAAATTGAAGTTTTGCGCACGTTTTGGGATGTGAATGCGCGGTACGTCACATATCGCGATAGGTGAAGTAGCGGGTATGAGGCGTGAGATTATGGTGCGGAACGTGGTTTTTGTGGGAACTGCGGCTCGGCGGGACGCCTCGCCCCACCTCGGCTCGCCCGGAGGGTTCGCCCCACCATGGCTCGACGGGACGCGCCGGGAAATGAGACCATCAGACGTTAGACGATGCGCCAAGGCGCTTGACGTCCGCGCCAAGCGCGGAGAGCTCCTTCTCCACAGATTCGTACCCGCGGTCGACCGACTCCGCGTTTAGGATCGTCGTCTGACCCTTCGCGCAGAGCGCGGCGAGGATGAGGGCAATGCCCGCGCGGATGTCGGGCGAGGTGACCGTGGAGCCGACAAGTTGCGTGGGACCGGTCACGACCACGCGGTGCGGGTCGCACTGCACGATCTTCGCCCCCATGCCGATGAGGTGGTCCACGAAGTAGAGCCGGCTCTCGAACATCTTCTCGAAGAAGAGACACGTCCCGCGCGTCTGCGTAGCAAGCACGATGAGGATCGAGATGAGATCGCTCGGGAACATCGGCCACGGACCGTCCGCCACGGATGGAATCGCGTCGCCGAGGTCGTAGTGCATCTTGAGGTGGCGGTGGACAGGCACGTGTACCGTCCCCTTCGCCGCGTCCTCGCTCCACCGTACGCCGAAACGCCGTAGGGGTTTGGAGAGCACGCGAAACGACGCGATGTCCATGTTTTCGAGCGTCAGCTCGCCACCCGTGATGACGGCCGCCACGAGGTAGCTCACCGCCTCGATGAGGTCGCAACCCACGCGCGCCGTACAGCCGTGCAGACGCTCCACGCCCTCAATGCGGAGAAGGTTCGTACCCGCGCCCGCGATGCGTGCGCCCATCGCGTTCAGCATCGCGCAGAGGTCCTGCACGTGCGGTTCACACGCGGCGTTGTAAATCTCCGTAACGCCGCGCGCGAGCACTGCCGCCATGAGGATGTTTTCCGTGGCCGTCACGCTCGCCTCGTCGAGGAGAATACGCGCGCCGACGAGACCATTCTTGGGCGCCTTCACGGAGAGTATGCGTCGGCCACATTTCACCTTTGCGCCGAGGGACTCAAAGCCCTCAAAGTGCGTGTCGAGCCGACGATGTCCGATACCGTCCCCGCCTGGCGGCGGGAGGTTCACGGACCCCGTGCGCGCGAGGAGCGGCCCCGCGAAGAGGATTGACGTGCGGATTTTCCGCGCGAGCTCCGGGTCGAGGCGAGCGCACTTCAGGCGCTTCGCCGTGACTGTTGCCATCCGCGCAGCCATATCGCGCGACACCTTCGCGCCGAAGCGCTGGGCGAACGCGAACATGAGGCGCACGTCGTCGATGTCTGGCACGTTCTCAAGAGTGACCGGCTCGTCCGAGAGCAGCGCCGCCGCGATCATCGGCAACGCCGCGTTTTTGTTGCCCGGCACGCGGTGGATGCCACCGACGGCCTTCCTACCCGTAATCTGGAACTTGCCCATGGCGACAGCGCTCCTCAGCCAATTTTCCAGGGTGGACGAACGTATGGCACCAGAAGCGCATTAGCCGCTTCAGAGTTGCGGAAGCGGTTCGCCTTCGCATCCCAGTCGAGACGTCCCGGCACGCGCTGCGAGATACAACCGAGCAACACCATCTCCGTGAGCGGCACGGAGTGGTCCCAGTCCGAAAACGGACGCGCCCCGCCGCGCACGGCCTCGGCGAACTCCCAGTGGTGTCCCTTCACGCGCGGAAGCGAGACGTGGATGGCCTTCGTGGCAGGATGGTCCTGGTGGCGCGTGAACTTCGCATCGCCCTTCATCATCATCTGTCCGTTCCAGAACACGCCCTCCGTGCCGGCGATGAGCGTGCCGTCGAACTTCTCAAGCTTTCCGTTCGTTAGGCGGCGGCAGGTCTCGGGAGGCGGACAAGTATTGCCGTCGTACCAGTAGATTTCAATGGGCTTCGCCTGGCGTCCGCTCGTCACCACCAGCTTCACTGTCGTCGCCTTGGGATACGTCTCGGCGAACGTCTGCGTAGTCTTCACCGTCTCCACGCTCACCACGTCGCGCAGGTCAAGTCCGCGCCAGAAAGCGCTCATCACGTGGCACGCGATGTCGCCCATCGCGCCCGTTCCAAAGTCGAACCAACCGCGCCACTTGAACGCATGGTACACGCCCCTCTTGTACGGACGCTTCGGCGCGACGCCGAGCCAGAGGTTCCAGTCGAGCGTGTCGGGAACCGTGTCGGCCCCCGAGGGACGGTTCAGACCCTGCGGCCAGACCGGGCGGTTCGTCGTAACGTGGATTTCGCGTATCTCGCCCAGCACACCGCTCTGGAGAATCTCGATGTTGCGGCGCCGTCCGTCCATGCCATTGCCATTGTTGCCCATCTGCGTGACGACACCGCACGTCTTCGCCACTTCGCGGAAACGCTCGGCCTCCCACCATGTGCGCACGAGGGGTTTCTCCACGTAGACGTGGCAGCCACGCTCCATCGCAGCGATGGCGCAGGCGGCGTGCATGTGATCGGGTGTGGAGACTACCACTGCGTCGAGGCTCTTCTCGCGTTCAAGCATGTCGCGCCAGTCCTGGTAGCGGTGCACCTTCGGGTAGTGCTTCGCCACCCGCTTCGCGGCACCGTCGAGAATCCGGCGGTCCACGTCGCAGAGCGCCACAATCTCCTCGCCCAGATTGAGAAACTCGTTGAGGTTCGCCCCGCCGCGTCCCCCGCTGCCGATAAACGCCATCCGGATTTTCTCTCCCGGCTTGCGGAAGCCCGCCTTACGCAGAATCGGCACGGGTGCCGTGGCATTAAGAGGTTCCTGCAACGAAATGCATCCGGACACCGTAATGCCCGCTGCGGCTACCATGCCGCCTCCAATAAATTCTCTCCGTGAAATCTCCACGTTCAAGATCCTTTCTTGATGGTATATTTTGCCATGGCGGTAGTATAGCATATTCCCAGCGCGGGGGGAATTGTGTTATACTTCTCCCGCATGAAAAAAGAAGACATACAGGCCGTCGTGGTGTTAAGCGGCGGACAGGACAGCGCGACCTGCCTCGCGCTCGCCGTGCGCCGCCACGGCGCGGACCGCGTCGCCGCCATCACCTTCAACTACGGCCAGCGCCACGCCCTCGAAACGAAGTACGCGAAAGCCCTCGCGCGCCGCTTCGGCATCGCCCGACACAAGGTGGTGCGCCTCGACTTCTACCGGCACCTCACGCGCAACGCGCTCATGAACGACGACATCCCGATCGCCAAGCGCGCGGACGCGACCTGTCCCACGACAGTCGTGGAGGGACGCAACGCCTTCTTCCTGCTCTCCGCCGGCGTGTGGGCCAAGTCGCTCGGCGCACGCGAGATCTACACAGGGGTATCTCAGGCCGACTTCTCCGGCTATCCTGACTGCCGGGCGGACTTCATCCGCGCGCAGCAGCGCATGATGCGTCTTGCGATGGAATGGCCCTTCAAGATCGTCACACCGTTCATGAACAAGACGAAGGCCGAGGAATGGGCGCTCGCCGACAAACTCGGCATCCTAGACATCGTGAAGAACGAGACGCTCACCTGCTACAACGGCATCCCCGGCGCAGGCTGCGGGAAATGCCCGGCCTGCAAGCTCCGAAACGCCGGACTCCGCGAATTCGAGAAGCGCCAGCGCACAACAAAAGCCAAGCGCGCCACGTCACGCCCGCGCGCTTGACAGCTCGAACATCTGGCTCGGAGTGCGCGCATCGCCGGGATAGAACGTCGCCTTCACGGAACGGTCCGAAACGGACAGCGTGACGTGCCCCGCCGCGCGGGCGAGCCAGTACTCCCTGAGGTTCGGCGCCACTTCGCCAATGCAGGTACGGAAGTCCGCACGCGCACGGTCATCCGTGAGCAGCGGGGCGGTAATCGTTCCGTATCCGTCCGGCGCGGTCGCGACAGGTTTTGAAAACGCCATTTCCTCGTCTGTCCACACGGCGCTCGTGATGAATTGCGTAAGCTCGCCCTCAGCCGACTTGAGCCGCTTGAAGTCGATCACGTGGGTGTGTCCGGCGAGAACGATCGCGTGGCGGCGCATGAGCTTCGCGATGAGCGCGCGGCGCGTTTCGTTGTACTTGGGCGCGCCGAGGAGACTCCAGCGGAACGAACCGGAATCGCTGAATACGAGGGGGCCGTGCGTCACGAGAAACAGGTGCCGCGCGCCCTCCGTCTCGTCTACGAGGCGGTTGATGCGCTCGGGATCGGGACAGTTGAAGTCCACCACCACCCAGGCGTCAGACCCCTGACGGAAGGAGTACGTGGTGGATTCCACGGTCTGTCCGAGCTCGCGCCCCATCGTGGCGTTCGACCATGCGTGGTACGCCTCGCACGCGCCGTCGCCGCGGATGTCGTGGTTGCCCTCCACCGCGACGAACGGCAAACGCCCCGCGTAGGCTCGCTTCATGAGCTGCATCGCGTCGTCCAGCATCCGCTTGTGCGTGGGCTGGTCGTCACAGTCGCCTTGCACGAGGTCACCGAGCTGCAGCACGAAGCGGGCGTCGGACGGCAGGCACGCGGCAGAGGCCTTCAGGAGGCGCGGACACCGCTCCGCCCACATGTCGCCATTGCGCATGAACTCGGCGCGCTGCACACGCCAGAGCCATTCGGACTTCCGGTCGTTGTCGTAGTGGGTGTGGTAGGTCGATGAGGGGAACGTGTCGTAGTGCGTGTCGCCGAGCAGAACCACGGAGTATGCGTCGCGGTCACGCCGCGCAAGCGACGCGCAGCCACCGAGGCACAGCGCGCCAGCGGCGCAACCCTTCAACCAGTCCCGTCGTCCAAGACGCGGAAACGCTTCGTGCTGTTTTTTCATGTCGTCTAGCCGAGTATATCCTTCAGGGCGGCTATCTTGTCCGTCTTCTCCCACGGGAAGGCGTCGCGCCCGAAATGTCCGTAGCTCGCCGTGTCGCGGTAGCACCAGCCCTTCGGCTCGGTGAGGCCGAGGTCGGCGGTAAGCGCGTAGGGACAGAAGTCGAACACCTTGCCGGAGAGGATGAGCTTCTCGATCTGCTCGTTCGTGACGCCGTGGTTCGTGCCGAACGTCTTCACGCACACGGAGACGGGCCGGTCCACGCCGATTGCGTAGGCCACCTGGATCTGGCAGCGGTCTGCGTAGCCGGCGGCGACGATGTTCTTCGCCGCGTAGCGCGCGTAGTAGGCCGCGCTGCGGTCCACCTTCGAGGGATCCTTGCCGCTGAAGGCGCCGCCGCCGTGAGCGGCCATGCCGCCGTAGGTGTCCACGATGATCTTGCGCCCGGTGAGGCCGCTGTCGCCAGTGGGGCCTCCCACCACGAACTTGCCGGTGGGGTTCACGTAGAAGCGCGTACGGTTCGTGAGGAGCTTC
The DNA here is from genome assembly GCA_902779075.1 of uncultured bacterium. The sequence continues at coordinate 15,768 of CACZAK010000034.1, forward strand.
GTCTTAGCGAGGCGGTCGCGGGCGATCTCCTCGATCTGCGCGTAGGATTTCTTGTTCGCGCCCTCATCGGTGGTCTGGTGTGAGATGACGACCGTGTCGATCGCGACGGGCCGTCCGTCCTCGTAGACGACGGAAAGCTGGCTCTTGGAGTCGGGGCGCAGGAACGGCAGCTTGCGCGTCTTGCGCAGGCGCGCGAAGTGGACCAGCAGCTCGTGCGCGTACATGATCGGGGCAGGCATGAGCGACGGCGTCTCGCGCGTCGCGTAGCCGAACATCATGCCCTGGTCGCCTGCGCCCTGCTTCTTGGCCTCCTTGCGGTTGACGCCCTGGGCGATATCGGGACTCTGCCCGTGGAGCGCGCTCACGTAGTTGAACGTGTCCCAGCTGAATCCCTCGGCTGGACGGTCGTAGCCGATGTCCTTCACCACGCGGCGGGCGATCTCCTGCGTGTTGACCGTGTCGAACCCCTGGCTGGTGATCTCGCCCATGTTGACGACGAGGCCGGGACCGCACATCGTCTCGCAGGCGACGTGCGCGCGCGCGTCCTTCGCGAGACAGGCGTCCAAGATCGCATCTGAGATCTGGTCGGCGACTTTGTCGGGGTGGCCTTCCGAGACAGACTCGGAAGTGAAAACGTGCCGTGCGGCATGTTTTTGCATGTTCTACTCTCTTTCTTCGTACTTGCGAAGCGCATCCGGGGGAACTTCCCGAACCACCGTGGCTGACGCTCGGTTGGCGCAGGGGCGACCCGCCCCCGCTTCCTGATGCAGAATCGAATGACAAGAGTATACCATACTCGGCCTCCAATGGCGAGTGGAAAGTTGGCTATTCGTATGCTATTTGATTGCCTTTAGTGCCTTAATCTGGTCGCGGAGATATGCGGCGCGTTCGAATTCAAGGGCGTCAGCCGCCTGCACCATTTCCTCCTGCAGCGCGGCAATTGTCTCGGCCACGTCGAACTTCTCCGGCGTCGCGTTCACGACCGCACGCTCCGTCTTCTTAGCTTCGGAGTAGACGTACACCGCCTCGTTGATCGCGCGCTTCACGCTCTTCGGCGTGATGTGGTGCGCCTTGTTGTAGGCAATCTGCTTCGTGCGGTGGTTCCCCGTGATGCGAAGGAGGTCGCGGATGGCGTCGGTCTGGTGGTCGGCGTAGAGGATCACGCGCCCGTTGACGTGGCGCGCGCAACGACCTGCGGTCTGTACGAGAGACGTGGTGGAGCGCAGGAAGCCCTCCTTGTCCGCGTCGAGGATCGCGACGAGCGCCACCTCGGGGAAGTCAAGGCCCTCGCGGAGGAGGTTGATGCCCACGAGACAGTCGAACTCGCCCTTGCGGAGACGTCCGAGAATGGCCACACGCTCGAGCGCGTCGATGCCGCTGTGCAGGTATTCGACGCGCAGGCCCGTTTCGTGCAGATAGGCGGTGAGGTCTTCGGCAGAGCGTTTCGTGAGCGTCGTCACGAGCACGCGGTCGCCCTTCTCCGCCACTTTGCGGATTTCGGCCATGAGGTCATCGATTTGTCCTTTGAGCGGACGAATCTCTATCTCGGGGTCGAGGAGGCCCGTGGGACGGATCACCTGCTCGGCCACGACGGACGACACGTCGTACTCGTAGTCGCCCGGCGTCGCGCTCGTGAAGACGATCTGGTGGATTTTTCGCTCGAACTCCTCGAAGCGGAGCGGACGGTTGTCCTTCGCGCTCGGGAGGCGAAAGCCGAAGTCTACGAGCTTCTGCTTGCGCGCCTGGTCGCCGTTGAACATTGCGCGGAGCTGCGGCACGGCCACGTGGGACTCGTCGATGATCGTCAGGAAATCGTCGGGGAAGTAGTCGAGCAGGCACTCCGGCGGCTCGCCGGGGGCACGTCCGGTGAGCGGACGCGAGTAGTTCTCGATGCCGTTACAGTAACCGAGCTGCCGCATCATCTCAATATCGTACTCCGTACGCTCGCGGATGCGCTGCGCCTCGATGTACTTCTTACGCTCCTCAAAGAAGAGCAACCGTTCTTTCAACTCCTCCGTAATCCGCTGGTAGGCGGCCTCCATCTTCTCCTTCGGCATCACGAACTGCTTGGCAGGCGTGACGACTGCTGCGGGCATGGAGACGCCGGGCTTGAAATCGGGCACGGAGAGCTGGCGGATGGAGTCGATCTCGTCGCCGAAGAACTCCACGCGGATACCGTCCGTCGCGTAGGCGGGGAAGATGTCCACCACGTCACCTCGCACGCGGAACGTGCCGGGGGAGTAGTCGAAGTCGTTGCGCACGTACTGCGCGGCGATGAGCCGGTCCACGAGGCTGCCGCGTCCGCAGTTCTCGCCCTGCTTGAAACCAACGGCGAGGTTGCGGTACTCCGTCGATTCGCCGAGACCGTAGATGCAGCTCACGGAGGCGACCACGATCACGTCGCGCCGGGCGATGAGCGCGTTCGTGGCGGCAAGGCGGTAGCGCTCGATCTCCTCGTTGATCGAGGCGTCCTTTTCGATGTAGGTGTCGGTCTGCGGGATGTACGCCTCGGGCTGGTAGTAGTCGTAGTAGGAGATGAAGTACTCGACTGCGTTTTCGGGGAAGAACTGACGCAGTTCAGCGAACAGCTGGGCGGCGAGCGTCTTGTTGTGTGAGAGGATGAGCGTGGGACGGTTCCAGCGTGCAATCACGTTCGCCATCGTGAATGTCTTGCCGCTTCCGGTCACGCCTTGGAGAACGAGACGGTCCTTACCCTTCTCAAGCCCCTTCACGATCGCGTCAATCGCCTCCGGCTGGTCACCGGTGGGCTTGAAGTCCGAAACGAGTTTAAAAAGTCGTTCCGCCATGGCGACGCCCTAGATCAAATGGCCCATCTTGTCGCGCTTCGTGTCGAGGTAGAGCTTGTCGAAGGCGGTGGGGCTTATCACTATCGGCACACGCTCCGTGATCTCGATGCCGTAGCCGGCGAGCCCCTTAATCTTGCAGGGATTGTTCGTCATAAGACGCACCTGACTCACGCCGAGGTCGGCGAGGATCTGCGCGCCTTCGCCGTACTCGCGCAGATCTGGCGCGAAGCCGAGCTTCACGTTGGCCTCAACGGTGTCGAGTCCGTTTTCCTGCAGGTGGTAGGCGTGGAGTTTATTCGCAAGTCCGATGCCGCGCCCTTCCTGGCGCATGTAGAGAACCGCTCCGCGTCCTTCGCGGTCGATCATCCGCATCGCCTCGTGCAGTTGGTGTCCGCAGTCGCAGCGCTCGCTGCCGAACACGTCGCCGGTGAAGCACTCGGAGTGTACGCGAACGAGCGCGGGGCCGCCGTGCGCAAGGTCACCCTTGAAGAGCGCGAGATGTTCGAGACCCGTCACGCGCGAACGGTACATGCGGAGGCGGAAGCGTCCGAAGTCCGTAGGCAAATCGACCTCCTCAACCATCTCCACGAGCTTCTCGCGCGTGCGGCGGTACTCGATGAGCGAGGCGATCGTCATGAAGCGGAGGTTATGCACGCGCACGAACTCGGTGAGGTCGGGGAGACGCGCCATCGTGCCGTCGTCCTTCATGATCTCGCAGCAGAGCCCCACCTCGCGCAGTCCTGCCAGACGGCAGAGGTCCACGGTCGCCTCCGTGTGGCCCGCGCGCTTCAGCACGCCGCCTGCGCGCGCCTCAAGCGGAAACATGTGGCCAGGGCGGCGGAAATCGGACGGCTTCGCGCCGTCACGCACGCAAGCGAGGGCGGTCATGGAGCGCTCGGCGGCGGAGATGCCGGTCGTAGTCTCCACGGAGTCGATCGAAACGGTGAACGCGGTCTGGTGGTTGTCGGTGTTCGCGGACACCATCTGCGGCAGGTCGAGTCGTTCGCAGAACGCCCGGCTCATCGGCATGCAGATGAGGCCCTTGGCGTAGGAGGCCATGAAGTTCACGTTCGCGGTGGTGGCGAACTCGGCGGCGCAGATGCAGTCGCCCTCGTTTTCGCGGTCCTCGTCGTCCGTGACCACGATGATCTCGCCGCGACGTAGCGCGGCAAGGCAGTCTTCTACCGTGTCGAAATTCATTTTCTCTTCTTCGCCGCCTTCAGGAGGGCAGCCGCCTCGGCCTTCGCTTCCAGGTCCGCCAGGAGCGTCTTGTACTGCTCTGCGTACTTGTCCCTCTCGCTCGGCCACGTCTGTCTAAACCACATTATATCGCGCAGGGCCTCTCCCTTCGCCTCCTTCGTACCCTCCACCAGGCAGGCCGCGATGTCCTCTTCCAAGTTTTTCTTTGCCTTCTCGATGGAGTCGAGGATGGCCTGCGCCTCTTCGGCCTCTCCTGGTCTTCTGCTCTTCAGCGCGGCCTTGAACGGCGCGAGGTCCGCACCTTCCCCCCTCACCTTGCCCATGATGTAACGCTGGTCATAGTTACGGAACTTCTTAAGCACCACTCCGTTGATTAGATGCCCGGGAATTGGAAGATCCATGATCGCCTCGGTAATTGCAACGGCGGCGTCGTTCTTGTCAGAGCCAGAGTACACCTCCTTGCCGGATGCGTCCGTCACGCGGATGTTGGGTACGTTGCCACCGCTGCGGAGCGTGGCCCTCATCGCGACGGGATGTCCGGCCTCGCGATACCCCAGCACGGTCTTCTTGAGGAACGCAACGGCGTTCTGGCTTTCCACGTCTTCCTGCGCCCAATCTACGGTGACGGTGACCTTCCGGCGGGCGGAGGTGCCGGCGAACGCTGCGGATATAAGCGCGCAGACGCAGGCGAGGAGAATAAGGTGCCTTCTCATTTCATTTCCTTTTCGTAGGGGACGGCGATTCCGTATGCGGCGGCGAACGCATGGATGTCCGCCAAGAGTTTCTTGCTCGGTTTGCGGGCATGCTCGGCGATCAGCTCGTAGAGTCGCCGCGCGGCCCATTCGGTGCGGACATCCCGGTCCAGCTGCTGGGCGGAGGCGAACGATAACGTGAACATGCTCTCGAACGGAGTCACGGAATTCAATCCGCGCATCTGGAACACGAGTTCCTTCTGGTCCGCCGGACACACTCCATATATCTCCACGGGTTCGTCCTCGCAGAGGTTAGTAACGAGCTTCGGATATGTATCGGCTCGGGATGAGGCGGTGAAGATCACGGCAACGTCGGTGAGCACCGGCTTCTCAAACTTCTTAGATAGGTCCGGAACGCCCTTTGCGGCCTGCCAGCGCAGGCCCTTGTGGCACGCCCACCCGCCGCGGTTGCAGCGCGTGAGCATGTCCATCAGGTAGGCGTTCGCCTCGGGCTTGACACCGTACATAAAGATAGAGACGAGTCCGCCGTTCAGCTCGGAGAAGCGGGAAATGATCTCCGCCGAACGCGTCATGCCGCTCGTCGCGTCGCCGTCCGTCGCCACAAAGGCCACGATTGGACGCGCAGGGTCGCGAGGCAGAGTAAGTACGCTACGAAGCGTGCGGAACACGTCCGTGTTGCCATGCGCCTTGAGCGTTCTTAGCCACTTGCGGGACTCCTCGACTGTGTTCACATCCACTTCGCGCCATGCCGTATCAGGAAAGGCGTAGGAGAACTTGTCGCGGAACGCGACCACGTTGAAGCGATCCCCCGTGTTGAGGCGGTCCAGGGCCTCCAGGACGGCGTTACGGCACGAGCTGAGGCGGTCGTTGCCGATGGAGCCGGAGGCGTCGAGCATGAACACGATGTCCTTCGAGACAATGGGAAGCGGGTTGAGGGGATTGGAGGCCACGCGGACTCGGAAGTACTTGCGGCTGGGGTTCTTAGGGTCGATCCAGAAACCGAGACCCACGTTCACGTTCTGGTCGAACGGACGCCCTGTGGCGACCTTTTCATCGCGCAGCTTGCGCACTGCCGCCTTCTCCTGCGCCACTATGGCCTCGTCCACGCGAGCCATCGCCGGCGGAGCCGGCGGCGGCTTCGCGGCCTTCGCCGCCTCCTCCGCCAACTTCTCGGCGCGCATCTGCTCCACCGTCTTGCCTGCCTTCTTCGCGGCTGCCGCCTCGGCGGCGTCGCGACGCCTCTGCGCCTCCTCCGCCTCGGAAAGAATCGAAAACGCAGCAGGCGCGCCCTCCGACAGGGCTGCCGCCCCACGACCGCCGCCCGGCGCTCGCGGCGGTGCCGCACGAGGAGCTGCAGGAGCGACGTCGGCGGAAGGCGAACCGTTCCCATCCTTGCCGGGCGCGAGGCTTGGTGCAATGGACGGCGCTGTAGACGACGCGGCAAACGCGGACTCCGTGCTTTCTATCAAGTCGAACGCCGGGACGATGTCCGCGGCGTGCGCCACACGTTCAACCTTGGGGATTACGACGCGCGGCAGCGCCTCGCGGACATCCGGAACCGTCGGCTCCGGCACCGAGATAATGTCCTGACGCGGCTGCCATTCGGCTGCCTCGACGGCGCGCGGCACCACGTCCGGCTGCGCAGGCGTCATGATGGACGCGGGGGACTCTGGCATCTCTGGAGCCACCGAACCAGTCACGTCGCCGGATAGACGCTCCACGCGGTCCACCTGGCGCTCTTCGTCGGGGGCCGGCGCAGGACGCGGCACGTCGCGAATGATCTCCGCAAGCGGGTCTCCCTCGTACTTCCGCATCTGCATCGGCGGAAGGTCCTTCGTAAGCTTGCGGTCGGTGTGGACACTTTCCACCGTTGGAGTGAAGGAGTAGTCGGAAACCGAGAGCATCAGCCCGATGTGCACGGCCACGGATACTATCAACAGCACCATGATGAGCATTAAGCTCCGTTCGCGGCTCTCTTCGTTCGTCTTCTCGAAATCGGCTTCCAGGGTCTGCGCGTCATCTGCACTCATAGCGCCTCCTGTGCGTTAGGGAACCGCTTGCGCAGTTCGGCCATGACATCCCGGGACTCCTTCTCCCGCCCCTTTTCCTTGAGGATCGCCGCCGCGCGGGAGAGCGCGTGGGGCACCATCTTCGCATCGTCGAACAGCGACCCGACGAGCATGTGGTAGGCAAGGGCCTTGTCCATCTCCCCGCGTTCCTCCTCGTTCGCCGCAAGCGCGGCGTATGCCTGTATGCGCAGGGACCGCTGTTCGGGAGACTGGGCGCGGGTTACGGCGTTCTCAAGATGCTCGCGCGCCTCGTCGAACTGCCCGCCTTCGGATTCAAGACGCCCCAGCGCAAGCGCGGCCAACGCGCCACTCTCCGTCTCGGCCCCGGTCGCAAGCGCGCGGGCGTACGCTTCCTTCGCCGCGTCCTTCTCGCCAAGCCGCTCTCGGGACTGCCCCAGCATAGTGGCCGCAGTCTGCGTCCAGGCCGGATCAACGTTCCTGCGCTCAAGAACGGACGCGGCGGCGCAGGCGGTTCCCCATTCCTGTGCGTCCATAAGCGTGCGTGCCGTCCACTCCAGTATCTCCGGCGTGAGACGTCCAACGGCCTTCGTGTTCAGGAGAGAGGCGAACAGCGTCGCCGCCTCTCGCGACGCCCCACGCTTCTTGAGCACGGACGCTAACTCCAGCTTTATCTCACGCTCAAAGACGGCTGAAGGCTTTTCTGCCAACGCGGCGCGGAAGTGCTTCTCCGCCTCTGGTTCATCGCCCGCGCCTAACGCCGCAACTCCCCACCAGTAGAGGTTCTCCATGCGCCGGGCAGCGTTCGGGAAGCGCGTCATCCGCTCGCCCAGCAGCTGCTCCGCCGCACGGTAGTCACGCGCAGTCTTCTCCGGACGCCGCAGCACCGCGATGGCGCGCGCGTAGAGCGCGTCGGACGCATACGGGGAGTCGGGATAGCGCGCCACGAGGTTTTTCCAGTCGTTGCACGCCTGTTCGACCTGTCCGCGCTTCATTTCGCATGCGCCCGCGAGGAATAGAGCCTGCGGGGCCACGGCGTTCGTGGGCCAGTCGCCGGCAAGGCCTCGATAGGCCACGGCCGCGCGCCCCCAGTCGCGCGTCTGCTCCAGCAGCCACGCGAGACGGTGGACCGCACGCGGCGCAAACGCGCTTTTCCTGTTCTTCGCCATACGGCGCGCGTACTCGACGGCAACGGGATAGTTGGTGAGCGCGATTGCGCTTTCACAGCCAAGGCTCCAAGCGCGCTCCGCATACTTCGCCGGAGGGTCCCCGTGCGATGAGAGCATCTTAAGGACGCCGGCGTTGTCGCCCTGAGCGGACACCACGGAGAGGTAGTCGAACCACGCCTCGTCGGCATAGCGGCCTTTCGGAAACTCCTTCAGCTGCGCGGCGTATGCGTGTATCGCGTCCACGCGCCGCTCGAGCATCCGCAGTGCCGAGGCGGTGACGTAGTAGGCGTCCTCGTTGTCGGGTCCACGCAGAGGCGAGGCTATCTCCAACGCCTCGGAGTAGCGTCCTGAAAGGTAACACGCCCAGGCAGCGTAGATGCGCGATTCCTTTATGCGCGGCGAATCGCGGAATTCGGAGGCGAGACGGTGGAAGAGCTTGGCGGCCTCGGCGTACCGCTCATCGCGGTAGCCCAACATCGCAGCGGAGAACAACGCCTCCGCAGCGACCTGCGGATCGTTCGATTCGGCCATGTCAAGGTAGATGCCGAGCGCCTGGCGCCTGTCCTGCACCGAGTCGGACTCCGAAAGCAACGCCGCCCCCTTCAAGCGGGCGAGGCGCGCCACGTTGTTCGTGCGCGAAATCTCCGCAGCGCGGCGGTAGTAGTCAATGGCGCCCCTCGCGTCCTTTGCGTCGCGGGCGATGTCGCCCAGGTAGTTGAGCGCCGTTGCGCGTATTGAATCGGAGGCGCTCCTGCGGTCCAGTTCCTTCAGCTCCCGCGCGCGCGCGTCACCGGTGCGGAGCATCGCGCGGTTAAGGCGCGCCACGTCGGCATAGCGCGAGGCCGGCGTGGAGGTAATCAGCTCGGCGTAGCAGCTAAGCGCGTCTTCGGGCCGCTTGAGGATGCGATAGGTGTCTCCGAGGCGGAACAGCACCTCGTCGTGCGGCACGCCTTTCGCGTTGCGGATGGCCTCATACTCACGCAGGGCCTCGGCGTGCATCCCACGCCTTGAGAGCTGGATGGCCAGCTCCAGACGATCAGGCGGCGGCGCGGTAACGAGCTGCGCGGCGAGCGGCAGGGCCACGAAGGCCAGGACTATTGAACAGAATCTCTTGAACATCGGAGTAGATTATACCAAAAAAACGCCTCCTGCGCGCATCCTATTTAATCGCTGTCCTTTCTGAACGGAAGCGGGAATGAAACACCTTCCGACCGGTTGGTGGCAAGCGGATCCTTCGCCTGCTCGTCGAGGGAACGCGTGTCCAGCGAGGCAATGCCCTCTATCGCGTTGCCGTGACGGTCGCCAGGCTCGAGCTTCACGCCCTCCGTGTACATGCGGCCGAGCACCGCGTTCTTGGGCAGGCCGATATCCTTGGGCACGCGCTTCGGATCGGCCATGCCCACGGTCACGAACACGAGGATCTCCTTCTGCACTTTCGAACGTATCTTGCGCCCGAAGAGCTTGTCGCCGATCCACGGGATGTCGCGCAGCCACGGTATGCCGGAGTCAGTCTGCTCCTCAGTAGTCCTCGAAAGGCCGCCTATCACGGCCGTCTCCCCAGCCGCCAGCGTGAAGTCCGTCACGAGGCGCTGCACGTCCAGCACCGGGTACTTCGACGAATACGTGCCAATGTTAGCCGTCGTGGAGGTGTCGCCAGCGCCGGCGGTGACCCAGTCCGTGCGACTTGAGATCGTGGGTACAATGGACACGTTGATGAGCCCGTTGGAGCTTACGCGCGGCGTCACGTCCAGCAGGATGCCCCAGCTGAAGAACGCCTCCTTGGCGAACATCATCTTGTCCTCGCCCGGCACCTCGGCGATGTTCATGCTGAGGTCAAGGGAATCCGAGCCGCCGCCAGTCGTTCGCTTGGCGGAGATCGTAACGTTGGGGTACTTCTCCGTCATGTCCACCGTGGCCTTTTTCCCGTTCGACACTATGATCTTCGGGTTGGAGAAGATGCGCGCGTCGCCGCTGGAATCGAGCGCGCTCAGCACCAGCGACATGTCGGAGAACTGGAGAGTGCCGGCAAAATAGCTGAGACCACCATCGCGTCCGGTCGTAGTCGAGGTCTCGGACGACGAGCGCTCCGATGTGGTGGCGCCGCTCTCCAACTTGCTTTCCGTTAAGGACGACGCCTTAGACGCGGTCTGCCCGGCAATGCCGTAGGAGTAGCTGCCCGCGCCCCCCGACCCGCTGGACGACGCGACGGTGCGCTGGAAGTCCGTCACCGCGTTGCCCACGACCAAGCGGTCCATCCCGCCGCCTAACGAAGCGGTGCCCTTCATGCCGTCGAGCATGGACCAGTCAATGCCGAGCTTATGCGAGGCCGAGTTCTGGAGTTCCACGAAACGCGCCTCAATGTAGACCTGGGGAACCTCGATGTCTATGGACTGCACCACCTTTTCACAGGCATCAAGGATCAAGACAGGTGCCGTGACCATCACCGTGTTCGCCTCCGGAAAGGCCTGGGCGATCTTGGAAACCTTGAACGCGAGGCCAAAGTCCCCACTCCACGTACTGTTGAACTTCTCGGCGACATCCACGGCACTCGCGTGGAAAAGCCTGAACGTGCGAGTGGAGATTTGGAACTTCTCGTTCGCCGTCATCAATGCCGTGTTAGTGGGGGCTTGCGAAACGCCACCCGTCACGCTTGTAGACGAGGCGGATGCACTGTTCGTGGGCGACTGCGCCACAGACTGCACAGCATTCGTAGACGTATTTAGCGTTACCGACGCATCGCCCTGAGCCGGCGAGTCTGCGGCAGCGCATACCAAGACGGCTGCAAGAGCGAATAGAAAGAGGCGATATTTCATGCCTATATTATAGCATTTACCGCCGCGCGCCGCGAGAGGAAAATCATCCGCATCAGTACACGCCGATGAACACGCCCTTGCGCGCACCCTTGAGGACGAGCGTCGCGCCTTCCTTCGCGAGCTTGTACTTCCGGTTCGTTCCGTCGGCCAACGTGAACTTGGAGAGGTCGATGTCGGACTCGCTCGCCGCCGTCAGGAGGACGACCTTCTTTGCCGACGCGCCCAGCGCGCTGACATCAACGGTCACCGTTCCCGATGCAGGATAGGCGATCGTGCCGGAGACCGAAAGTCCGTTCTCGTCCGAGGCGAACGCCTTGAAGGTCGAGCCCGCGTTGAACGTCAGGTTGCCGGTCAGCGTACCCGTGCCGCCAATCGTGCCCGCAACCGTCGTCGCACCAACCCACGTGCCCGTGAGGTTCACCGACGCGCCCGATTCAATGGTAAGGTCATTGGAAACCGTCTGTGTGTTTGAGAGCGTAAGTGTACCTGCGGTCGAAGCTCCAGGAGCAACGGTTACTGTGCCAACACGGTCATCCGTATCAAACAAACCACTATAAGTAGTGTCTTTCGCTTGAAGGATTCTCAAGTTGCGGTTCCCGCCGCCCCAGTCAGAACGAACTTTACCGCTACCAGCAAGGCTGCCAATTGTGTGATTGCCACCCGCCGTCTTCAAGATGAGACCAGCCGTAATGTTGTTTTCGCAAATCATTCCGGTCGGGAAGTCGGTCTGAGAAAGAGTACGCCAATTGTTACCGCCGCCATCGGCATACCTCAAAGTTCCCGTGCCCGTTATTCTGGCATAAGACGTGGACTGGTCGTCAATCTGGCTAGCCGTGAGAAGCGTGAACACACCATTGTCGGTCGTGGTAATGGTCGTACCGCCGCCGAACTTGCCAAGGTTCGGCGCACGGAGTTCGCCATCAACCTGAATGCCGCCGACAGCCCACCATGTGCCGGAAGCCTGCTGCGGCGTGACAACTGCGCCTTCGGAGATGTAGATCGTACCCGCCGTCAGCTCGTCAGGAATCGTCTCGCCGAACACAACGCACTTGTTGTTCAGTCCGATAGTGCCGGTGAAGCCCGACCAATCGTCCGTAATGTTGAATACGACTGTTACAGCACTACCGTCACCGCTGATTGCGCCAGAACCGAGAAGCGTTCCAACCTTGAAGGCAGATGTCTTACCAGAACCACCATTGTTCAGATACAGCGTTCCGGTAACCTTGAGAGGAACTGTGCATGTGTAACCGGTTTCAAGCCAGCCAGTGACATTGTTCAGTTCAACAACTGAACTGCTGTTGCCGTAGTCATTGAACTTGAGCCACACGCCTGTACGGCTATCGCCCACCATGTTTGTGACATCCTTGACCTGCACGGTACCAGTCCAATCGGCATTTTTCCACCAAGCGTCGCCTGACACAGTAGGCGCACGTCCGGTGAACGCAACCGTGCCGGCGCCACTCACAGCCTTTGTCGTATGAGAACTGGCCAAAGTTCCATCGACGTTGAGCGTACCGTTTACCACAAAGCCGCCGTTGGCAGTCCATGTCTTTCCGGAGGGAACCGTCATGGTCACGCCAGACCTGATTTCGAGTTTGCCATTCGGATTTGCCGAAGCCGAATAGTCTGGCTGGGAACCGCCCACATAGACATACTTACCAGTCAGGTTGAATGCGCCCGTGAAACCGCTGGCGTCAACAATGTAGATATGCTCGCCAAGACCGCTGCCCTGGGTCTTGAGTGTACCAGTGCCCTTAAGGGTGTTAATCTTCACCAAATTTCCACCCCAGCCATTGTTGTATGTGAAGGCCACAGTATTACCCTCGTCCACAAGTTCAAGCGGAACGGTATGAACGTAACTGTTGTTATAGGAACTAGTCTGCAAATAGCCGGTCACGCCAGTAAAGCGGACAGTTGAACCGACATTACCATACTTGGTGCCTTCAAACGCCGCGACCGCTTGGTTCTTGATCCAGACCGTGCCGGACCATCCAATATTCGCCCAACCCTTGCCTTCGACAGGCGCAGTAGCGTCATACACAACCGTACCGGAGCCGGTGAAGGTTGTGGCGTCGAGGCGATCGGCGTTGATATTCATTACGACGTCCTTTGCAACGTCGATGGTGGCGGCGGTAATCTTCTCGCTGCCAGCGAGCGTCAGCGTGCCGCTGCCGACTACGTAAACCGTACCCGACAGCGTTCTCTCCTCGCTGACCGTGTAGGTCGTAGGACCTGAGACCTCGATGACGAGATCGTTCTCGCCAACTTCCGGCACATACTGGACAACCTGAATCGCCGCGAAGCAACCGCGAGCGGTTGGAGATCCCCCACCAACGCGGTGCGCAACCATCGTAACAGTATCGCCGGAAAGGACGGCGGAGACGAGCGTGTTCGTGCCTTCAGCAATCGGTTCCGCGCTGTTGGCCGCACCGGCGCTGCCCCAAGATGTCGTACCTGTCTGCTGGACTCCATCAACGTATGTGAAGTTGAAGCCGTTGATGGTATCGTAGCCGAACTTGGCCCCATCCTGGTCGGTGGAGTGATAGACGATAACGCGATAATGCTCGTATGGAATGCCCGTGATTGTAACAGTTGGGGTAGGCCCGCCAGCGCTTTCATCGATATATCCGTGGAGAAGATTGCTCGCCGGTGTGAGATTCGAGCAGTTCCAGTGTCCGCGAGTGCCCGAAATCGAGACACTCACGCCAGAGGCCACGGAAGCCGCCCCCGTGGAATCGATGGCGTTGACGGTGTTGAACGTGGCATTGTCGGCCACAACAAAGTTGTTCCAGGAAGTGCCGGGAACCGCATATCCTTCCAGGCCGACATCGTCACTTGTCGTGAGGCCGTTGCCCGCACCGTTCGTGAAGTTGATGTTGATGGAGGGCTTGTATTCCTTGATGTCGGACGGATCGCCGTCAACCCAGTAGAGGAGAATGCCCGTGGCCGTCTGGACGAGTTCGCACATGCCGACCGCGTTGTCCGTCGTGAGGGTCGTAGTGCCGGTCGAATTCACCGAGGAGAGGTTCACGGTCCTGACAACCTCGTCGGACGAGTTCTTGACCTTGATCGCGGCATCCGCCGTGAACGTCGGGGAGGAAGAGGTGAACGAGACAAGCGTCTTCGACTGGACGGACTTTTCATTGCCGGAAAGCGTCACATCCGCCATCTTGATCTTGTGGTTGGCGGCAGAGACGGCCTGATACGAGACGCTGCCAGCGCCCTTCAAGTAATACTCGAATGTATTGTTGGCGTTGCCGGACGTCAGTCCCACATTCCATGTAATGCCGTTCGCCTTGGCGACGGAGAGTTTGATCACCTGACCATCGGTGATGTTGCCTCCGTTAAAGCCGCCAACTGTCAGCTGGGATTTTTCGTCAACGGTCATCCACATGGTGGTGTCGCCCTGGTACTTGACGAAGCTGTTCATCGTGATAGTGGCACCGTTGTAGAGGCCCATCCGAAGGTTCCAGCCCTCTACCGACATGCTTGCGTTGATGTTGATGTTGCTTCCGTCAAAGAGGATCGGATCCCAGGTGTTTTCGCCGGACTTTGCAGGTGTGCCGGACGGATTGGCTCCACTGGAATTCCGCCAATTGCCGGTGCCATTCCACGTGTCGGTACCGACAAACGACCATGTGTAGTTCTCGGTCTCGCCGGTTACGGGATTGACGGCCGTGAGGGGCAGGGTGTAGATGTTCTCGCTCGCGGTGACCTCCTGTCCGTTGGGGCCAGTCACGGTGCTGAGATAACCGTTCGGATCCGAAAGAGCGATACCCGTCTTGGGAAGCGTGACGCTGGTAACGCCGGGATCGGCGATCAGCACAATCGTCTGGCCATAGTTGACGGCGGCAAGGGCGTCTTCGAGCGTCGCATAGTAGGTGTCGCCAATCTGCGCAACACCGACGAAGAGGAAGTTGGGAAGCTCCTCCGTGAACGAGATGTCGTCCACTGCACCTTCGCCCTGGAACGCAAGGGCGGAAAGCGTCAAAGACGAGGGCTGAAGGCTGGGGAAAAACGTAATGGGGCCGCCGTCCAAGGCCGTGACCTGCTGACCGTCGATATAGACATTGAATAACACCTTGCCATTGGAATTGGCCGCCTTGACGGTCAGGCGATACCACGCATCAGGATTAAATGCCCCGCACTGAACTTCACCAAGGCCCGCCGCCACGTAGTCGTTCGTCCCAAAAGTCTCGCCGCTGTATTTACCGGCGGTGATGACCAGGTTTGACGTGGAGTTGAGCCAGACGGCGAGCTTGCCCGCGTCGTCGGCGATGTCGGCCTCGTCGCGGCACTGCTCGAACTTGATGAGCGTGTCGATGTAGAGCCCGCCGTCGCCAAGGTCCACCTGCGTGAACGACGGGGACGAGAACGCGCTGGCCGAACCCTCTGCCGCGCGGTAGAGAAGGTTTTCGGCATCGACCGCGAGCGCGATCGAGGTCTCCGCTTCGGCAAACTGGTTCGGACGCCCGCACGCGCCGCCGTAGTAGTTCGCGGCAAGGGACATGTTCGTGCCGGACTGCGCATCGGCGGAGTACCAGTAGTACTTTCCACCTTCGGCGGCGGCCCCGGAGGCGGAGAACGCATCCCCGGCGGTGAGGCCGGCGAACGTCGTTCCGGACGTGGTGGAAAGCGTAGCGGCGCTCGCGGCGAACAGCGCGCCAGCGCTCAGCAGCATGAATATTTTCTTCATTTTATTGTCTCCTCGGGCGTTGACCTTTTGGGGGTAGGCGGGCATGATACCAAAACTTCCCCTCTCATGCAAGCCGTTAGTCAATTGAATGTTCCGCAATTGACACCCAATTTTTCCCGTTGCGGAAATAACCCCACAGAAACCGATGCGTTCTGCTCCGCATTCCACCCTTCAATCAGAAGTAGCAGTTGTGCCTAATTCGGCCTCGACAGTGCGCCCCCCGCCATTGCTCATATTACGTCGCCGCAGTTCGTCACGTATCTGCCGTAGATGCCTGACAATCTCGAAAATTGCAACGGCTAGTTCATAGGTAGCCCAGTTGAGGAAAAGCAACAACGGCAAAAGAGCAAGCGGAATCCATGCGGAATCACGGGTAAAGTAACTTTCCGATGCAGAATAACACCACTTAAAACACAAGAAAGTATAACCTAAATTTCCAACCCACCAGAAAATATAGAGCCCGACACGTATTGCGTCAAAAGACTTGTCCCTAGGCTCTCCTTGACGCCTATTCGTACTTTCCGGTATTTGCCTCCGTATTCTTTCCTGTTCTGCCTCCATGCGACGTTTCTCTGTAACCCTACGGTAATACTCTTCCTCGGCCTTACGCCGCTCTTCCTTCGCCAATTTTGCCCTCTCATTTAATGCCTTAACCTTTTCTCGCGCCGCCTCAAATCCCTTTTTACCAAGCTCACAAGCAATCCCGCCTAGTCGCTTCGCAGCATCAGTACCATCCTGTAAAATTTTTCCCATCTGTTCTTTCGTCATCTTTTATACTCCAAGGTCCATTCAACTTTCAGCCCTTTCGGGCAAAACGCGTCAAGTATATTCTATTTCCTTGCCCAATGCAAGCACGATCATTGGAAAACAACTGGGTTGAGAGCGGTCCGAAAGGCGTGGATCATTCATGGAAATCAGGATCGGACGGAGCACAACCCGGTGGACGGCCTGCTAGATCCATGATTGCAAGCGATATGCGATCGATGGTCCGCTCGTCCGAGACAAGAGGAGGCATCGCGTAGATGAAATTGCAGAATGGCCGAAGCCATACGTTGTGGACGTCGATGACGTCAGAAATGTCCGCCTGCGACGGCAGGCGTTCGACCTCCACCACAGCCGCAGCGCCGAGAACGCGCACGTCAACTACGTTCGGCTGGGACTTAAGCGGCATGAGACGCTTGGCGAAGGCGTCCTCAATCCGCTTCACGTTGGCGGCGTAGTTGGACGCGGCGAAGAGGTCTAACGAGGCGCATGCCGCCGCACAGGCAAGCGGATTGGCCATGTACGTTGGACCGTGCATGAATGCCGAGGGACGTCCATTAGAGATCGTTTCTGCGACCCTGGCTGAGGCAAGCGTGGCGGCGAGCGTCATGTGCCCGCCTGTTAGCGCCTTGCCTACGGTCATTATGTCAGGTGTGACCGAGGCGTGGTCCTGCGCCCAGCGAGGGCCTGTCCGATGGAATCCCGCCGCAATCTCGTCGAATATCAGCAACGCTCCGCACTCGTCGCACAGCCTCCGCATCTCGCGGAGATACTGCGGATGGTAGAAGTTCATCGCGTTGGCGGCCTGGAACACAGGTTCGCACACGATCGCGGCAATCTCCGCGCCGTGTTCGTCGATCGCATTGGCAAGCGACCGCGCGCACGACGGAACCCACTCGCCTCCGAACGGACACGACGGCTTATCCGCGAAGAAATGGCTCGTCATTATCCCTTTGAAGAGCGTGTGCATCCCGTCCGGGTCCGAAAGCGCCATACATAGCGAAGTATCGCCATGGTAGCCGCCCTTCAGCGCGAGGATGCGCCGGCGTTCGGGATGTCCGAGCGCCGTCTGGTACTGGATCGCCATCTTGGCGGCCACCTCCACGGAGATTGAACCGGAGTCGGCAAAGAAGACGCGGTCGAGGCCAGGAGGCGCGAACGAGGCGAGCTTCTCCGCAAGAACGACCGCCGGCTCGTGCGTGAATCCCCCAAACATCACATGGCACATCTTCTCGCTCTGGCGGCGGATCGCCTCTACTATCGCGGGATGGTTGTGTCCGTGGGCGACGCACCACCAGGACGACACCGAATCGACGAGGCGGCGCCCGTCCTCAAGCTCGATTTCCACGCCGGACGCGGCGCGTGCCATCCGCACGGGCGGGGCATCCTTCAACGAGGCGTAGGGATGCCAGATGAATGCGCGGTCGTATTCTAGCGGCGTCATGCGAACAGCCCCGTAAAATCCGCCTCGGCTGCGCAGTCGGTGCCGACGGACGGAAGCGACACAAGAACCTGCGGGTAGCCGAGCTTTCCGAGGTGGCGCAGGATGGCGTCTCGCGCATCGGCGTCGAGACGCGGGTCGGTGGAAAAATGCGTGTTGTGTACGACGCCTACGACTCTGATACCACGCATTTTCGCGGCGTCCAGCGAGAGAAGCGCATGGTTTATGGCGCCGAGCCGGCCACAGGTAACGAGTATGAGCGGCCATTGCTTCTCGGCGACGAAGTCAGCAGTCAACACATCTTCCGTAAGCGGCACGTCAAGTCCGCCTGCCGTCTCCACGAGCGTCAGGTCATGCGCCGCCGCGCAGGCGCTCACGGCCTCGGATATCCGCGCCAGGTCCACAGTCCGTCCCTCCAGCCGCGCCGCCAGAAGAGGCGAGGACGGGAATTGGAAAATCTGCGGAGCCGTCAGGCCCTGCGCGTCTTCCAGGAAACGCCTGCCGCCGCACGCGGCCCGATGCACCTCAAGGTCTTCCGAAAAACCGTCGTTTCCGGTTTGGACCATCTTCACGGTTATGACGTCGACGCCCTTTCCAGAGAGCGTCCGGGCCATTGCGGCCGTCGCAACCGTCTTTCCTATGCCTGTGTCAATTCCGGAAACGGCGTAAACCTTTTCCATGTCCTGATCCTTGCATTCACCGATGCCAAAGTCAAGTTCCCATCAGCTTGAAGATTTTCCTAAGTCCCTTTCGAGCAAGCGCGCGGAGAGCGTCGAGCGATTCCTCCGTGAACGGATTGTGCTCGGCCGTGCCCTGAAGTTCCACGTAGCGTCCGTCGTCGGTCATGACGACGTTAAGGTCCACTTCCGCCGTAGAGTCGTGCGCATAGTCGAGATCGAGCGTCGGCTTGCCGTCACAGACGCCCACGGACACCGCGGCGACGCGGTGGACGATGGGGCTTTCCGAGATGACCCCGTCCGCCAAAAGCTTCCTTACGGCGTCCTCTAGGGCGAGCATGCCGCCCGTGATGGACGCACACCGCGTGCCGCCGTCTGCCTGCAGCACGTCGCAGTCGATCGTGATCTGCAGCCCGTCGATCTTGGACGTATCCACCGCCGCACGCAGTGAACGCCCTATGAGCCGCTGGATTTCCGCGGAACGTGCGTCCAGCTTCAATTTCTTGATATCGCGGTCCTTGCGTCCGCCGCCAGTGGACGACGGCAGCATAGCATACTCCGCCGTCACCCAGCCGCGCCCAGTATCGCGCAGGAACGACGGCACCTTGTCCTCGACGCTCGCAGTACATAACACCCACGTATCGCCCCACTTCACGAGGACGCTCCCGGCGGCGTGCTTTGTAAAGCCGCGTATGAATTCAATAGGACGCAGCTGGTCACTTTTTCTTTTTTCAGGGCTCTTCATTCTGACAATTCCTTTTTCTCCGAGCGTACGCAGACGTCCGTATTTGTTTTTTTGCCCGACGGCACCCGCCGCCCGGCATCTGTCGTTTCTCCTATTTCTCCTGTGGAGAACATTATACCACAACGCTGGCGGGTGTAGGAACGCAGTAGAAAAAAAGGTGACTCTCCAAAACTACCGATAGCGAAAGCAACGCGCGCATTTGGATTTTCAATTGAGTGTGTCATTTTGGCACACTCGCCTCGTGGGGAATGGCCGGTTTGCAGCGGAAGTGCAGCTTCGTGCAGTACTACGCGAAGCCGGGGATAAGCGTGTTTGCTGCGTCTTGACGCGAGCGGGGAGTTGGGGTATACTATGCACCGTCCAAGACTGAAAAGCCATGCGATGGGGGGCACCACCTCGGGTGCCGCTTACGCTGGCTTTTTCTTTTTTCCGGGGACGGCCCCGGCAAGGAGAGGAGAACGAAAGTTGTTGAAGATAAATGGCGAGGAGAAAGAGGCGGCGGGCCAGACGGTCGCGTCCTATCTGGCGTCGGCCGGCTTCGACGCCGCGCGCGTCGTGGTGGAGCGGAACGAGG
Source organism: uncultured bacterium (assembly GCA_902779075.1). The sequence continues at coordinate 35,392 of CACZAK010000034.1, forward strand.
CCATCGTGCCGAAGACCCGCTACACCGAAACGACGCTGCACGACGGCGACCAGGTGGAGATCGTCTGCTTCATGGGAGGCGGCTGAGATGGCGCTAGACCGTGAAACATTCCACGCCGCGCTTATCGCGCGGCACGGCACCGCGCGTCAGGCGAAGTTCGACGCCGCGCGCGTGGCGGTGTGCGGACTCGGCGGACTCGGCTCCAACGTGTCCATCGCGCTCGCGCGCGCGGGCGTGGGACACCTCCACCTCATCGACTTCGACCGCGTGGAGCCCTCCAACCTCAACCGGCAGCAGTACGCGGCGGCGCAAGTCGGCATTTCCAAGGCGGAGGCCCTGCGCGCGAACCTCGCCGCGATCAACCCCTTCTGCGACGTCACAGCCGAAACGGTGCGCATCACGCCGGAGAACCTCGCCGCGCTTCTCGCAAACGACGACATCATCTGCGAGGCGTTCGACCGCGCCGAGGCGAAGGCCATGCTCGTCTCGGGCGTGTTGGAGGCGTTTCCAGAAAAGCCGGTCGTCGCCGCGTCCGGAATGTCCGGCCTCACCTCCGCAAACGCCATCACGACCCGCCGCGTCGCGAAGCGCCTCTACCTTTGCGGCGACGGCGCGACGGACGTCGACGACAATCTCGGCCTCTACGGCGCGCGCGTACTCGTGTGCGCCGCCCACCAGGCCACCATGATCCTGCGCCTCATCGACGGCGCGGACGAACCTTGAAAGGAAAACGAAATGGCAAACGAAACCGACACCTTCACACTCGGCGGAAAGACCTTCACCTCCCGCTTCATCCTCGGCTCGGGCAAGTATTCGCTCGCCCTCGTGCAGGCCGCGATCGAACACGCGGGCGCGCAGATCATCACGCTCTCCGTGCGCCGCGCCAACACGCAGGAGAAGGAGAACATCCTCGACTACATCCCCAAGGGCGTCACGCTCCTCCCGAACACCTCCGGCGCGCGCAACGCGAAAGAGGCCGTGCGCATCGCGCGCCTCGCCCGCGAGCTCGGCTGCGGCGAATTCGTGAAGATCGAGATCATGCGCGACACGAAATACCTCCTTCCCGACAACCAGGAGACGATCAAGGCCACCGAACAGCTTGCCGCCGAGGGCTTCACTGTGTTGCCGTATATGTATCCCGACCTCAACGTGGCGCGCGACCTCGTGAAGGCCGGCGCCGCCGCCGTCATGCCGCTCGGCGCGCTCATCGGGTCCAACAAGGGACTCGCCACCGCGGACTTCATCCAGATCCTCATTGACGAAATCGAGTTGCCGATCATCGTGGACGCTGGCATCGGCGCGCCAAGCCAGGCCTGCCGCGCGATGGAGATGGGCGCCGCCGCCATCATGGCGAACACGGCCCTCGCCACCTCCGGCGACGTACCGCGCATGGCCCGCGCGTTCCGTCTCGCGATCGAGGCCGGACGCAACGCCTACCGCGCCGGACTCGGACGCGTCCTCGCGCGCGGCGCCGCCGCCTCCGACCCGCTCACCGGCTTCCTTCGCTGAGGTGTTGAAAATGAGAAACGATGGTAGGGTGCGATCACCGAGCGCGCCGCAAGGTGGGGCGAGGCGTCCCGCCGAGCCGCAAAACGAACCCAAGCGCCGCGACCTGATCTTCGACGCGGACGGACTCTCCCCCGCCGCCCTCGCGCGCAAGCACCAGCTTGAACGCGACCCGTCGTGTCGAACCGACCCGATGGCATACCTGCCCGGCATGGAGGTGATCGACTCCGACCTCAAGGACCGCGTGCGCGCGGCAATGGCGGCGTACGACCCCGCGCGCTACACGGCGGCGGACGCGCGCCGTGCCCTCGAACACGAACGCTGTTCCATGGAGGATTTCCAGGCACTCCTCTCCCCCGCCGCCGCCCCCTTCCTCGAACGCATGGCCGAGCGCGCCCGAGCCGAGACTGTCCGACACTTCGGCAACACGGTGTACATCTTCACGCCCCTCTACATCGCGAACCACTGCGAAAACTACTGCGTCTACTGCGGCTTCAACTGCTACAACCCCATCCGGCGCATGAAGCTCGACAAAGGACAGATCGAACGCGAGATGGAGATCATCGCGAAATCCGGCATGGAGGAGATTCTCCTCCTCACCGGCGAGAGCCGCAGCGTAAGCGGCGTCGAGTACATCGGCGACGCCTGCGAGCTCGCGCGCAAGTACTTCCGCCTCGTGGGGCTTGAGGTGTACCCGATGAACACCGACGAGTACCGTTACCTGCGCGAACGTGGCGCGGACTACGTGACCGTGTTCCAGGAGACGTACGACGTGGAGCAGTACGAGAAGCTGCACCTCCAAGGACACAAGCGCGTGTGGCCGTACCGCTTTGACGCACAGGAGCGCGCCCTGCGGGGCGGGATGCGCGGCGTCGCATTCTCGGCGCTGCTCGGTCTCTCCGACTTCCGCAAGGACGCCCTTGCGACGGCGCTCCACGCCTGCTGGCTCCAGCGGAAATACCCAGAGGCGGAAATCAGCCTCTCGTGTCCGCGCCTCCGCCCGATCACGAACCACGCGGACGTCCGTCCCGGCGAGATCGGCGAGCGCGAGCTCTGTCAGGTGCTCTGCGCCTACCGTCTCTTCCTCCCCTTCGCGGGCATCACCGTGTCCTCGCGCGAAAGCGCCTCCTTCCGCAATGGCATCACGAAAATCGCGGCGACGAAAGTCTCCGCCGGCGTCTCCACCGGCATCGGTGACCACGCCTCCAAATACGGGGAAAAATCCACTTCTGAAAAAGAAGGCGACGAACAGTTCGAAATCAGCGACGCGCGCAGCCTTGCGAAAATGTACGCAGACCTTGTCGGTGAGGGACTACAACCAGTCCTGAACGACTACGTTTACGTGTGAGGGGAAAACATTTTCCGCGGATGGTGGAGAAGAAGAGATTCGAACTCTCGACCCCCACGTTGCGAACGTGATGCTCTACCAACTGAGCTACTTCCCCGTGGCGGAAAACGGCGTATAGTATATCAAACCCCCGCCGACTGCGCAAGGGGGCATTTCAGAAAAAAATGGGGGGATAAGTTTATCTGATGTACATGACAAGGGGTTCGTTGTCCACAGTACACTCCACGCGCAGATTCGGAACGGATTGCCCTCGGCGGATTATCTTTGCGGCGTTCCATGTCGGATCGAAAAGGAACGGCGGCGGCGTGGCCAGTTGCGTGAACGTTGGCTGGCCGTTCACCGTTGCGGCAAGCGAGCGCGGTGTTCGATTCCTGTTGAGGCGCAGTTTCCAATTGAGTGCAACGTACCCAGGCGTACCCGCACAGGAGACCGTGTCGCCGGTCACGAGATTCGCGACCTTCCACTCGCCGCAGTCGTACCCTACGGACATCTCCTCCTCAGTCCTAGACAAGCGGCCGTCGCCGTCCGCGTCACGGCCGAATACGACCTCAACGCCGTTGGACGAAGTTGCATCAAGTTCGATCTTCAATGCAAACATCTTCGCTTTTCCTTCATTCGTCAATTACCACCAGTACCAACGTTAATCCACGGCAGCGGCTGCCCGGATGAAAGGAGCTGGTTGGTAACGGAGGTGAAGTAATTCCCAAAGATTTCAGCACATTTCGGATATGAGAACGAATTGATTGCATATTCAAGACGATTTGAACTTGACCCATATCCGTCTATGTACTTAAGGAACACTTTGTCAATTATCGCATCTGTTCCAGATTCTAAAAGTCTATTCCTGTAAAGCATTCTAACGCCAGCGTCTCTTAACGCAATCTGAGTGTCATTTGTCGCATCAAAAGACAGTAATCGACTGGCATAATGCGCGCCTGCCGTCCCCTGTTCGTAAAAATTGTAAATCATGGAATTAGTCATAATTGTCTCAACGAATGCTGTTGTCGAATCGTCAACATTACTAAATTTAACTACAAGGCCAATAGCATCATCCCTACAAATACCTTTTGGATTCAGCGCCAATGCCTTCATTGCATTGACGGCGTTCGTATAGTTGAACTGTTCACACTTCCCAACCGCAACTGCCGCATAGAGTTTTTCAAAATAGTCAAGCGACTCGCAGTCGTTTGTGGCAAGCTTGGAAAGATACCAATCGAACGCCGCCATTTTTCCGGCAAGCGTCCAGCCGTTCGTGTCTGCGCCAAGGAATCCGCGCCATGTGTCCGGCGGCGGATCGTCATCTGGCGGCGAACCTTCGGGTAGATCATCGTAATAGGATGAAGCGCGAGAAAGCGCTGCGTCTATTACGGCGTTGGTCTCATCATGCGTATGCCCTCGAGCCAAAGTTATCGCGAAAAAGGCATCGCAAACACACAACATCATCAATGCGTTCTTCATCTTGAATACACCTCCAAATTATGTTGAACAATATAATCCGCACCCACGCGCGGATAGGTTGTCTGTTGCGGAGAGGTTGCCTTCCCCCTAAGGCTGAACACCAGATTGTTCGGCACGTCCGCCCTTGTCCCCATGTTAAATCCATGCATCAACATCTTCGACATAACGGACCGTCTTGTGTCCGACTTCTCGTAAAACCCTCGCCCACTTTCCTGCCCCCAGTCGTTTTCGGAAAACATGAAAAAAGCATGATCCACAGTTGCGTCAGCATAGGGCATGTACACCGCTGGACGTCCTTTACTCTTATAGAACCAATAACAATCGTCAAGCCCCAACACATGCCCAAGTTCGTGTGCTATTGTTGTCCCTCCTGCCTTTTTGGTAAAGATTATCCCAGACGACGTCTTCCGCGCAGTAATGCCATCCTCGCGCTTTAGTGAACCGAGGAAATACATCTTTATACAGTCGTGGGCAGTATGGTTGCTTACAAGGCTTGTGAATTGCGGCGTGTTCAACCATGTCACTCTACCGCTTGCATTCGTTATCGGTACCGCCCGAAGGAGATTCCAGTCATTAGTCGAGCCTACACTTTCAGGTGCCGTCACAAGTTCAAAACGAATCCCAACCTGTGTGAATATTTCATTGGCGGCGTCAAGCATCCTATCAATTTTTGCATTCGTCCACCCGTATCTTTTTTGATTATAAGGCGGTTCGACCACAAACGCCCTTACTGGAATAGTGCGGGGAAGCACCACAGGCAACACGAAACGCGGCTGGATCTCGTCTTCGTTGAACCGCGCCTCAACAGTCACGGTGCCCATCCCAGTCGGCTCGACCGTCGCATACCAGCCGTATGTGGCGACAATGCGCCCCGGACCCGACACCACGCGCCAATCAACCTCCAGCGGCGAAAAAGCGCCGTTCGCGCCCACCTTCAGGACTGCGTTCGTTCCCATCACTAGGCGGGACGGGTTGACATAACGACCGCCAAACTTTTCCGCCGTGACCAGTTTCCGCAGCGGCTCAATGCAGCGAAACGTCGCCGAGGACGTCAGTGGCTCGCCGCCGCCCGCAGGTGTAAACGTGGCGGTGATCGTTCCCGTTCCGCGGTTCGGACACGACACGTAGATGGTACAACTTCCAGTGTGCGCGAAGCCATCTGTCACCGCAAGTGGGAACACCGTCTCCGACGTGACACGGTTCGTCACGCCGTCCACGACGTGAAACAGCACAGGCGCGACGTCCCCCTCCGTGGAAAGCCGAACAGTGCCGTTCGTGCCGGCAGGGCCGGTGAGGTTCAGCGTCACGGGACGTATGCGCTCCGCCCGGTTCGAGGGTGATCCCAACTCTGCGTCGTTCAAGAAGAACACATCCTGGCATACAAGCGCGAGCGCAAGCGGCGGCTCAGCGTCGGTTCCAACTGTGACTGGCACATGGTTCGTGAGCGTGTAGCCAAAAAACTGAGTGACCAGGTCAATACCGTTGGTCGCCCATACGACTGTCGAGGCGGAGGCGTACGTCACGTCCGTCGTTAGCGAGTGGGAATTCGAGAACGTGATGCCCTCGCCGCCGTGCCACGTGCAACCCAGATAGGCGTCGGTGTGGCAGCCCGTGACACTTGCCGCCACTCCGATGGTGTCGCCGGGAAAGAGGTGCTGCACCTCGTCGCCGTCAATGGACACGTTCGCCGTGCGGCACAGCCACCCGGAGCGAAAGTTGTCAAGGTGCAGCTTGACGTCGCCGACGGTACGTTCGTGAGGGACGGTAAATATGTTCTGAATCACGCTGCTATCAATTGTAGTCATGCCTTCGCCCGAACGCGTCGGCGGTTCCGTCGCCGTCACAGCAAGAGAGCCAAGCCGCCCCGACGTGAGCGAGAACGGCACCTTCGCACCGCAGTCAATGGCGAACACAAGTTCCGCCGCGCCGTCCGCCACCACGGGGCATCGAACGCTAAGCCGAGCGAGACGAGACGCCTATCGGGTTCAGCCCCCCGCGCGGCAGCCCACGCGGCGTAACCACCCATGGCGGCTATCTCAGCGGCGTTCGACGGAAAAGCCGCCGCCGCCCATTCTTCCGACTGGTTCCACGCAGACGGCACAAGTGGCACCTCCGGCGCAGGATCAATGTCATTCGGCAATCCGTCATTGTCAAGGTCGAACGTCAACACGCGCCGATATACACGCTCCACGTTATTAGATCGCGTAATGAAATTGCCGTCGTCGTGAAACTCAATCTGCGCGTTGTACTGCCCCGTGCGGTCGCGCCCCGCATACACATTCTCCCATGTCAGCAATTTTGCCTGGTAGGGCCCGCTCGCCGAGCGGGCCGCATCCGCCCACCAGAACCTCCCCACACCCGGCACTATCGACGCCCATTCCCTCGCCGCGCATATCGACATCGCTGACGAATACTGCCCTTCCACCCGTTGCCTCGGTAACGACTCCACCATGCCACCTGAAAGCACGTCCAAGCGATGCACCATACCCGTACCGAACGGGAAAGCGAAGTCGCCAACGTCGAGCGGAAAGTGCATTTCATACCCGCCGCCCAGCGACCACGGCATGTACTCAACTCCGTTCGTCGGCATCGCATACGAAACCGCGTCGTTCGTCACGACGCTCTCAAGCCGCCATCCCTGCGCGATTTCCTCGGCAGTCACGCCCGGTAGGGCGCGATCACCGAGCGCGCCGTTTCCCGTGCGGGCCGCCCGGTGGTCGGCCCCTACCGATGGTAGGGCGCGATCACCGAGCGCGCCGCCGCCGCTCCTCGTCTTCTCACTGCCAAACACAACGCAAAATGAAAGCAACCCTATCAACACCCCCTTCTCAACGCCCACGCAACCACGCTGCGCGCCGAACGGCACAACCACGCACCGACGACGCCGACCGCAATCGCGGCCAGCGCCGACAGGCAAATCCACATCAGCCCGTCCTTAAACGCCTCTATGCCTTCCAGTACATTCATCGCCGTGCACCATTAGTCGTTGCTCAACAATAACTTGCACACTTGTAGGCACAATTGCGATTGTTCACAAATCTCAATTGTTCACAAATGTCACCATTGCCAACAATACAAAT
>CACZAK010000035.1 GCA_902779075.1 uncultured bacterium
AGGCATTAAGGAGGCTTATGACGAGATTCTTGTGCTCGCCAAAAACCTTCTTGAAGGTCACATCCGCCTTTGGATCTAGGTATTTTGCCATGTTCTTTGTCTCCTTCCCGTTCAAGTGTATAATTCACCCAAAAGAAAGTGGCATTATTCTATCATATTTTACGATTGTAAGTCAATCGCCGGGAGCTGCTAAATTGATGTTGGCCATAGCTTTTCTCGATATTTCCCCTACTTTCTCGTATTGATGTTTCGGGCGCTCGCGATCAGGAGCCGGACGTCGCAACCGCGATGCGCTTGAACTGGAGGCGCCAGGCTCTGGGCTCGTCGGCGGCAGGCGCGCCGAGTTCGGTGGCGCGCACGCGCAGCGCCCTCACCTTCGGATAGCCGATCACCGTGTAGAAGTCAACAACGAAGGACTTGCCTTGCTTTGGAGGCGTTACGTCCGCATACGTCTTGAGAACGCGCCACGCACCCGAACCGTCCATGCCCTCCACCACGAACGCGCGCGGGAACCCTGCCGTGCCGCCGCGCGAGTCACGGTCGTCCCGAGCCCACAGCTCAATTTTTTCCACGCTCTTCACCGCGCCAAGTTCGATCATCAGCCATTCCTCCTCCTTCGCGCTGTCATGCGCCTTGCTGCTCCAGCCCTTGGACCTGTCCTTCTGGATCGGCCCGGCAAGGTTGCGCAGGCTCCATGCCGGAAGCGCCTCATGGGAAGACGACGCCGAGAAGCGCAGATGGCCCTTCGCATTGATGTACACAGCATCCTTCACCGGGTCTGCAAGCGCCTCGGGTTTCACGCTCTTCGCGACGATCACGTAGTCGTCGGCAGGAAGAGCGCCAAGCTCCGTCGTCTCCCTGCCATTGACCGTCACGCGCTCGCACTGCGGCAGAACGACCGATCCAACCGTCCCATGCGGGAACGACACCGTCACGACCAGATCGCCGTCTTTCATCATCCAGTTGGCGGATATTGTGCCATGCGGCGTGGGAACACGTCCCGTGGCCGATGAAATCGAGGCGCATGGACGCGGACGCATCTCGAACTTCGCATACCCGGGCACCGTCGGCTTCACTCCCAGCACCTCCGCTGAAAGAATTCCCGCGATGGCCGTATCGGGATGCGATTCGTCGCCCCACCCTCTTCGATGCAGCCCCATGCACTCGGTAGTCGTTTTCGCCCCTTTCCACTTCGGGCTGAGCAGCTTGTACCAGTTGTGCGCCTCGATCGCCTTGAGCCCGCGGTCCATGAATCCGTACTCCATCAACCCGCGCACCGCGAGCGCCTGGAACTTGCCATGTCCCGTGCGCTTCAGATGCGGCGCGATGCGCAGCGCCTCCTCGCGCGTCGCGAAATGCGTGGCGAGGGCGAGGGCGTTTGCCTCAAAACCAAAACCGTGGTTCTTGTCGGAAAGCATGAAGAAGCCCTCTTCGCCGTCCCAGAAGCGCGTGCGGATCGCCTTCCAGAGTTTCTCGCTCCACTTCTCGAAGCGGGACATGCCGTCCTTGTCGCCAAACGCGCATGCCATCGCCGCCGCGTCCCGACAGCACTTCCAGAGAAGGATGTCCATGTACGCACGGTGAGAGGTGTCGCCAAGGTTGAGGTTGCAGGCGTGCTTGGAGGTCTCGGCGCGCTGGACGAACGTACCGTCATCCTCGGTGTGCGCGGCGAGATAGTCCATCAGCTTTACCACCTTCGGATAGAGCTCGCCCGTCGTCTTGGCATCGCCGGAGTAGAGGAAGTAGTCGTACAGCACGGGCACGAACCATGCGGCGAATTCGTCGGAGGGGAACGGTCCCCACTCGCCCTTTGCAGGGGGCGTGGCGCGTTCGGCGTAAGGACACGCCTGCACGTACCCTTCAGACGTCTGGTTGAAGCCGAGAAGCTTCACCGACCCGCGCATATAAGGTTCGTCGCCCGGGTTGAACGAATAGAAGATGTTGCGTTCCGCCCACCAGAGGTCGCCGCTCCAGATCAGCCTGTCGCGCTTCGCGCCGTCGGCCACGTACGGTAGGGTGCGCGCGAATTCCCAGTTGTCCAACGAATGCGGACCAGCGGCATTTGGCCCCCAAAGGTTGTTCCCCGGACCGATTTCCATACCGACGATGACAGGCCAGGACTCCTTCTCGACGGAAAGGCCGACAGTCTCGCCCTTCTTAATCGGCACTGAGACGGTCTTTATCTCGTTCGTGGAATCCTGCACCACCTCGGTGCGCCTGCCGCCGGCAATGACGGCGAAGCGTCCCTGCGGGAAATGCGGGTTTGCGTCAAACTCATACGTGACTTTCAACATGCCGTCGACAGGCGACTGAATGCGGTAGCGTCCATCGCCAGTCGCCGCCTCGAGCTTGCGCGGCAGAAGACGTCCACCCACACTCTTCCATGCGTCGTGGTTTGGGAAGGCGGCGATCTGGCACGTCCAGGCGCTGATCTGCCAAAGCCTGTCGAGGCGCGAATCGGAGCAGCTGAACCCACCTTGGAATTTCCCGTCGCGGAAAACCTCGGCGTTCTCGATCTTGAACGACGAGAGCGTCACCTCGGTACCGGGCGTGTCGAGCTGAATGCGCGCATAACGCTGCTGACCCTGGATGAGAGGCGCGACAAAACGTCCCGTGCGGCAGATGCGGTAGATCTCGTGGCGGTTGATGTTGCCGGGAAGCGCGGGGATGTCGAACGTAGGGCCGAGGTAGCGTGCGCTGGTCTCGCGCGAGAAACAGCCCTTCTCGCCGAGGCCGTCGGGATGGTTCGCGTACGCAACGCGCATCACGGGACTGCCCTTTGCGGACGCGACGTCGAACACGGCATAGCCACCCGTGCTGGCTTCGCCGAAGTCGAGACGCAGTACCTGCGGTTTGCCGCCTGCAGGATACGAAAGCGTCAACGGGAAATGCACGTTGTCGGGATATGCGCTGGAATAGTCGTCCGTGTTCGCCGCAGATGCCCTCGCGGCGCCGGCAAGCGCAAAAAAGAAAACCGCGGTTGTAGCCAAAGGGAAACGTCTTTCATTCTTCATCGTTCTTTCCTTCTATTTGAACACCTTGTGAATTGCCGCCATATATCCCATGCCGAAATTCTCGTCGGGCCTGGACGGGGAAAGCCCCTTGCACCATAGAATTCCAGCATTGTCGATCTGCTTGTTTAACATGCGAAAATTTTACCAAATACAGGCCACCAAAGGCAAGAGCAATTGTTTCCTTCGCTCGCTACCAATCGACGCCCATGAGCATGAATTCGCAGCCGGCCTTCATGTGGATGGCCGTCATCCAGAGCACCTCCCAGCTGTCGCGGTACACGCCGCGGAACTTCGTTGCGTCGCTGTCGCGCGAGGGGTGCCGGCACGTCGCGGACCCATTCCTTGACCCAGCCGTTCTCCCAGCCGAGTCCGATTTCCGCAGGGAGGAGTCCGACGTCGGCGGACACGGTTTTCCCCTGCGCCGCCGCCCCGACGACGAGGATCAGCTTGCCGTCCTCTTCCTTGAGCGAACGGACGCGGTCCGTCGCGCGCCGCGCCAGCGCCGCACCGTCCTTCAGTTCCGCGTCACCGCCCGCAGGCGAATAGACGATCGTCTCGCCGTCTGCGGCATGGATCATCGCCGTCAGGAGATCGGGATACTTCGCGTCGCCGATCGAGGCGTCGAGACGTTGAAGGACGACGTTCTCGATTGCTATGTCCTTCTCGGCGTCGCGGGCGGGGCTGAAGAATTTGAACAGCACGTTTTCCTGCTTCTTGGAAAGCGAGAAGTTCGTGGAGAAGTGACGCATTGTCGCATCTGACTCCACTTCGCCCAGCTTCTTCGTTCCCAGCCAGATCTGCGTATTGCCGGGATGGTTCGGACGCGCCACGTAGTTGAAGCTCAGACGATAGTCGCCCGACGGCAAAACGGGAATGACCTGCGAGACGGCCGCATCCTTCCACGGCTGCAGGAACATGGCGTACCTGCCCACGGAAAATTTCTCCGCCACCCACACGCCATCGGACTTGGCAATTCCAGAAAGCCCTTCGAACTTCCAGCCCGGACAGGAGAACCCCTTGCTGTCCCAGTACCCGCCCCACTTATGCTGCGCCGCCGAACCTTCAAACGTTCCGTTCTGGATGAGGTTCGCGCCCGCAAAAACATGCGCCGACACGGCCGCAGCTGCAGCCATGAGGTAAAACTGTTTTATCATATTTTATCCTTAGTCAAGAATTCGTATTTAGCATATAGTCTTTACGCCGTACTTTTTGAAGTTGCCGTCCGCAGTGACCACCGTAAAGCCGTTCTTGAGAGCCGCAGCGATGATGAACCGATCAGCCGGATCCTTGTGGTGCCACGGAAGTTCTGCGGACAACAACATGTCATCATACGACATCCTAAGAACCTCAATCTCGTACTTTTTCACGACCTCTTCAAACCATTGTCGTGCCTCAAGGGGAAGGATGATTTTCCCCTTGGATACCTTGACAGCGATTTCCCATGCGGACACTGGAGACACATACACAGCCCCTGCATCGGCAATAAGAGAACGAGTTCCCCTGGAAAGAGACTTGCTGCCACTGGCCAACCAGAGCAATGCACACGTATCCAAAAGAAGCGCGTCAGTCATTCATCGCCTCCCATTCCGAAGATTCGTCCTCGAAAAGGTCCCCCTTGATCTCGACACGCGAAAGGAGTGGGTCCTTGTCGAGGCGACGCTTCTTTCGAAATGGGACGATTTGCGCTATTGGATGCCCATAGCGCAAAATCGTGACTGTTGAACCGTCGTTGTGGACAAACGACAGTAGCCCCGAAAAATTAGACTTGGCCTCATTGACTGTCATTACCGTCGGCATTGTTATTTCTCCTTGTTTAATGCGCAAACATTATACCAAATGTTGACCAACAAGGGCAAGTGCAAACGCGAGCGGCTCGCGGGCGCATCTGCACAATTCACCGTAGACCCCTCCGTTGAATGGGAACAACTGTTTGAAAACAACTTGCCTTTGGCGCGCGGGCTAACTCGCCCGCGCCCATTTGCTGATCCTCAAACTGTCACGATTCTGAATGTTCAAGGTGCGCCCGTAGGACTATGTTGTTCTTGAAAGTTGTCATGGTTGTTTCCAATCTCAAAACGCATGGGTGAAATACGAAGATGCGCCCGCGGCTCGCTGTACGTAACCGTGACCGCACCAGACGTCAGGATTTCAAAGCGTGTGGATTTCGTATTTAGGAGATATTCGATTGCACCGGGCGACGAATCCGCCGCCGGGGGCCATGTGGAACGGAAGCTTCTCCCCGGCCTTGACCTTCCGCGTTTCGTGGACGAACCTCTGCGCGTCCTCCTTCGTGTCGCCCGCGTCGCGGAAGATTTCAACGGTCCACTCGCCCGTGCCGAGGAACGACGTGTCGAGCGTGCAGTCGCGCGCCTCGGCGGTCGTAATGCCACCCGAGTACCACGCGCCGTCGCGCGTCTCGCGAGCCGCGACGAACATCGTGTCGGGCGTGCCGGCAAGGCCGACGGTGTTCTTCCACACGGTCGGGATCTTCGCCATAAACGCGAAGCATTCCATGTTCTTCTCGTAGTTCGTGGGCGAGTCGCAGAGCATCTGCAAGGGCGCTTCGTAAAGAACGACCTGCGCCATCTGGCGACAGCGCGTGCCGAGCGTGCCGGGCTGGTTGCGTTTGTCCCTTGCGCGGTAGCCCGAACCGATGCCGTGGTTGTTCATCGCGCCCGGCGTGTAGTCCATCGGCCCCGCCGTCATGCGCAGATAGCACGCCGCCACGTCGCTGAACATCGTCCCCTTCTCGTCGAGCTTGTACAGCCCCGGCAGCATCCACTCCTGTCCGTGGATCCCCTCGTAGTTGAGCACGTTCGGATAGCGGCGGTGGAGGCCCGTCGGACGGTACGCGCCATGGTACTCCACGTGCATCTTGTTCCGCGCGCAGGCATCGGCGAACTTCTCCATGAAGCGCGCGACGTCCGCGTCGCCCCGGTCGAGGAAATCGACCTTGAAGCCCTTGATGCCCGCCTTCGCGAAGTGGGACGCCACGCGCTCCTCGTTGCCGTACACCTGGTGGAACGCCATCCAGTGCCAGAGATCGACGCCCCTCTCCCGCGCATACTTGACGAGATGATCCACATCTACTGCGGGACACGGCTTCCAGATGTTGAACCCGAACCGGACCTCGTAGCCGTACCAGTCCAGCACCACGTATTCAAGCCCGTTCTTCGCCGCGAAGTCGATGAAGCGCTCGTATCCCTTCGTGTCGCACGCCTTGCCGCCGTCGAATCCGTTCCACCAGTCCCACGCCACCTTCCCCGGACGCACCCACGAGAAGTCCGCGTCCTTGTCCTGCGCGGGCGCAAGCGCCCACACGATGTCCGCCTCGCAGAACTTCGCCGGCGCGTCCGCAAGGATGAACACGCGCCACGGGAACGTCCGCGTTCCCTCCGTTTCCGCGAGCCAGGTTTCGTGCTCCAGCACCTTGATCCCCGCGCCCCGCTTCTGGACGCGTTTCGGCGCGCCCGCGAACTTCGCCTCGAACGCCGCTCCCGTGCGCGAACCGAAGTACCAGATCGGGTAGTTGCGCACGTCGGACTCCGTGACGGACACGTACTTCCCGCCTGCCTCGTACGCGAACGGCAGATAGAGCATCATCTTCGAAAGGTCGATCTCACCCGCCCTGGACGCGAACGGCACAGACTCTTCCTCCCCGAACGCCCGCGTCCGATACCCCCAGCACTTCACGTCGGCGGAGGGAAGGTGCAGCGACGCCTTCTCGGCATCGACCCTCATCTTGCCGGACTTCTTCGTCTCGAAGCGGTATGCGACGCCGTCGTTGCGCGCAACAAGCCGCACGCCCCACGCGCCGAAGTCGACGAACGTCTCGTTCGCGGATAGATCGACCTTTGACTTCTTGTACACCGGCGCATCGGCCACTCCGCTCCGTTTTCCAGTTGTAATAACGGGAGGGACGCGCTCCGTCGCGTCCTCACCACCCAATCGCGCACCATCCACGGTCAGTCCGATTTCGGACTTCGCGACCACGGTCACGCCCTCGCGCACGACCTCGTATGCGAGCGGATTCGCGTAGAGTCGAATCACGTTCTTACCGTCCGGCGAGAACGTCTCACTCGCCCCGTTTTCCACACCTGCGGCCAAGGCGACTCCTGCCGCGACGAGCGTTGCCGCGAACGTTCCTATCTCAATTTTCTTCATACTGCTAGACCTGCATGAAGCCGGACGCGCCAAAAGACGAAGATTCAACGTCAATTTCTCCTTTCTGTGACCGTCATTAGGTACGGAAGTATTCTTTCAGGATCTTCGGGCCAAGTTCGTCGATGAGGTCGTCTGTCAGCACCTTGACAACTGGCAGTCCGTTCTCGCCGACGAGTTCGGGGACCTTCGCCCCCAGCTCGTGCGGGGCGTCGAAGTTCTGCATCACGCACTTCTTGCCGCAGGTTGGCCATAGTTTTTTCTCCTTATAAGACTTCCTGCACTGTTTACAGGTTCGAACCGAGAAGGTTACAGAAATCCCAATACTTCTTCTTTTTCACCGACGCCCTTGTACCAGCGACGGCCGCCACCGATTCGCGGTGGCATTGCATAGCCGGCAGTCGCGCCTGCGGTAAGTACAATGAAGTCTTTTCTCGTGATTTTCATTTTTCACAACTTTACCTCCTTTGGGAGCTGACCGTATTATACCATAACTGCCCCAATGAGCATAACCAAGTTTACCTATTCCCCATTTTCAGGATAATGTCATGTATTTTTCACCGTCACTTGACATTGACTTGACAAATGGTTTTATGTTCTCTGATATACTACGCGCCGTCAGACAAAACCCTATAGAGCGAGGTGAAAATGAACGTAAAAAAAGAAAAGTTGATTGGTCTCATGTTGTCCGGGGCAATATGTCTCTCCGCAATCGCCGCTGAGAGGCCTGAACTCACGGCGTATCCGTACAAGGCCACCGTCACCAATGGTGGGACATACGCCAACGAAAGCGCTGTTGGTACGGACTTCGTCGTGAGCGGAACAATAACGTCCGAGCTGACGTTCAGTTCGGACGTCCCGTATCGCGTGACGCTCAATGGCGCTACGGTCTCCAAGACCATTACCCTCTCCGGCGATGCAACGCTATGGCTTGTGGGCGACAACGCCGTAGAGACGACGGCCGCGACCGCGATCTCGTCATCCGGGACGCTGACGATCGGCGGGCCGGGGTCCGTCACGCTGGCCTCCGCCCCGACGAAGAAGCAGACCGGTCCCGTCATCGCGGAGGATCTCGTCGTGGCAGGTGGAAACGTCTCAATCGTCCTCAACGCCGACGTGAAGAACGTCGCCGGCATCACGCTCACGGGCGATTACATGCAGATGGCCGGTTTCGTCGCGATTGACTGCGCGTCGTACGGCGCCGTGAACAAGGTGAACGGCATCCTCGTGAACAAAAAGGCGAAGTCCGTGACGGTGGAGGGCGGACGTCTCTCCGTCGCCGTGTGCGGAGAGAAGTCCGTCGGCGTCTCGCTCGACAAGTCAGGCACGACGATGCTCCTCTCCGGCGGAACCGTCGAACTCGCCGTTGCAGGAGACGGCGCAAAGGGCATCAAGGGTGACGAGACGTTCACGATGACCGGAGGGCTGCTCAACGCCTCCGTCACCGGCAACGTCCTCTACGAGAACTACGAAGACGGCGACGGCAGCAACTATGTCGTGAAGGTATCCTCCACGTCGCTTCTTTCCTCTACGGGCAACTACGTCGTGCAGGATACGTCGCCCGCATACGCCGTGAAATGCGGCAACATCTCGATATCCGGAGGAACGGTGCGCATCTCCGCGACGGGCATCGCCTCGCGCGGACTCTGCGCGGACGCGGACGGCGGGACGTTCGACATCTCCGGCGGATTCTTCGACGTGACGTGCGCCGGCGGCGCATCCAACACAATTCTCGAAATGCTCGACGAGACAGCTTTGACGACGGACATCGACAAGGCCACCGCATGTGGTCTTCGCACGTCGGAGACGAACAGCGTCTTCAGAATCACCGGCGGGACGCTCAACCTCGTCGCAAGCGGAACCGGCGGCAAGTGCATCGTCGCAAAGGGCGAACTCGTCATCGGCACGTCCGGCCAGACCACGACGCCGTCCGACTCCGCCTTCCACCCCGACATCCAGGCCGCGACATACGGCACGCAGATATACGTCGCCGCAAATAAGCAGAAGAACTACCTGAGCGTCGGCACCGCAACTGTCGCCGACCTTGCGTCCACGACATACTACTTCGCCTCAAACAAGGTCGTCTCCGCATCTGGCGAAAATGTAGACCACTCTAACCCGAAGTGCATCAAGGCGGAAGGAAACCTCACGATGCACGGCGGCAGGATACGCGGCTTCTCGCAGGCCGAGGGCGGCGAGGGATTCGAGTCGAAGAAGGTGATGACGATCAACGGCGGCGTGTTCGAGGCGACGACCTACGACGACTGCATCAACGCAGGCGAATCCCTTGTCATCAACGGCGGTTACCTCTACTGCGGCGCGACGAACAATGACTGTATCGACTCGAACGGATCGGGTTCCGACTCCATAGTCATCAACGGCGGAATAGTCCTTTGCTTCACGGCGGCAACGCCAGAAATCGGCATCGACACGGACAACTCCAACGGTTTGAAGATCAACGGCGGGACGGTCGTTTCGTTCGGAAGCGCTGCGGGCAACATGGTCGTTGGCTCAACAGGGACGCTCGCGACGTACAAGGGCACTTCTGTGTCCGCCTCGACATACGCGGGAAAGTACCTGAAGATGACAGGCGGCAGCAAGACGGTCTATGCGAAGGTGCCGTCCATGAGCAGCAGTTCGGGATCGGTCTCGATCGTCTGCACCACGGACGGCTGCTCGTCCGCGCCGTCGATCTCCGCCGTCACCAGTCCGTCCGGCACATCGCAGAACTTCCACGGCGTGTACTTCCAATAGTCTTTGAAAAGAAAGGATTTCGAATATGAACAAGATGAATCTCATTTGCGCAGTTACATTCGCAACGCTCGCATCCGCATCCGTCGTCGCAGGACCGGGTGGCGGCGGAACTCCGCCCGGCGGCGGTGGGAACCAACCTGGCGGGAACCAGCCTGGCGGCGGTGCGTCAGCCACCTGGACGTTCGACACTTTTCTTGCGTCCGCGACCACGACATCGGGGTTGATTATCCGTGAGGGGATAATCATAGGTTACGACAGCTCGACGTCTGCAACGGTCGCATCAACGGTTAGGGACATCGCCGAAGGCGCCTTGGCGGGGTGCACGACGCTTACGAGCATCGACCTCTCCGCGACGTCCATCACGGAAATCCCAGAATCCGCGTTCGCCGGATGTTCGAACCTCGCCACGGTCATTCTCCCCTCCACCTGCACAACGATCGGCGCCAACGCCTTCGCGGGCTGCACGAAGCTCGCGACGCTGACGGCGCCTGGCGTGACGTCCGTGGGTGACGATTCCTTTCGTGCCTGTTCCGCTTTGTCCGTCATTCCCTCTACCGTCAGGGCGGCAGGCGCTTTCTCATTTGCTCTGTCAGGCGTGACGTCCGTTGACCTCACCGGCATGACATCGGTTAGCGAGGGCGCGTTTGCGGGATGCGAGAGCCTGACGACGGCGACGGTCGCGGCGGGCACGACGCTCCCGGACGCACTGTTCGCCGGCTGTATCGCGCTCAACATGAGCGACTGGTCGGGTGTGGTCGCTTTCGGCCAAGCCGCGCTGGCGGGGATCCCGGCGACGACAATCACGCTCAGCCCATCCGCAAAGCTCGCCGCATACGCGCTTGCGGCGAGTGAGGCAACCGTGTTAACGACGCTTTCCAATTCATCGCTTCCCGCATTCTCGGACACGGCCTTCATCGGCCGCGAAGTCTCTTATATGCCAATTGCCGGATCCGTCACGCGAATCGAGGCATTCGACCTCGTCGAGTGGCTGATTGCCGATGCGGCGGGAGATTCACCAACCGTGACTCAGCCCGCCGACTACAACACCGCCACTCTCAAGTCATGGCTCGCCACAGGAAACAACGCCTATCTCTATACCTACGCGGACGACCTTGCGGCGAATGCTAGTTTCGTTGGACTGACCATAGACGGCACTCGATTTGTGTACAACGCCCCGACGGATACCGCTATCTCCATCTCAGTCACACCTGTAGCCTGCTACACGCTTTCCGTGGAAGAAAGCGACTGGAGCGCGGATAATCTCGTCTGGTCAGACGAAGCTGGCGCTTACGTAGCAGCCGACGCGACGCAACCATCTTGTTTCGCTCGACTCAGGTTTTCATTCAACTGGTAAACCCCAAAAGGAGAAAAAACATGAAAAGCAGAATACTCGCACTGACACTCGGTTGCGCTGTTGTCGCTTTCGGCGACTATGCGCACACGGTCGAATACTCGTCACCGGGCGTTTATGAAATCACGGAGTCCGGTACGGACGTGACGCTGTCCGGCCCGATCAACGGAAACGTCGACGTGAAGCTACCGGCGAACTGTCGAGTCTCGCTATCAGGCGTCACGATGTCAGGTGTGCTGACGATAAACGGCGACGCCGAACTTATGCTCGTCGGGGCGAATTCCGTGACAACGGATGACGCAACGGCGATATCCTGCTCGGGCACGCTCACAATCGCCGGCACTGGTTCGCTCGCAGCCACTTCGTCCGGCGCGAAGAAGACGGGCGTCATCTCTGCGGAGAACCTCACGCTTGCGGGCGGGACGACGACGCTGACAATCAGCAATCCAAAGGCAAAAAACGCCTGCGGCGTCTCGCTTTCCGGTGACTACGCGCAAACGGACGGCACGTTGAAGATTGTAGGCTCGTCAGACAAGTACAAGCAGAACGGCGTATTTCTTGCCAAGAAAAACACAAAGGCGACAATTACTGGCGGTACTCTCGACATGACGCTTGCCGGCGAGAAATCAGTCGGACTCGCAATGGACAAGGACACCGTGACAGGCACGATGTCCGGCGGAACTTTGAAGTTCGCCATGTCGGGCGACGGCGCCAAAGGCGTCAAGGGCGATGGCTCGTTCACGATGACCGGCGGTACACTTGAGGCGACCTTGTCCGGTGGCGTTGTCGAAGATTACTTCGAATACGAGGACGGTGACGGCAACACGTGGAACTACTACATTACGCTCTCTTCCTCCACTAAAACGAGCGGCGGAACTTCCACATACAACACATCCTCGCTTATCGCCAACGGCACGTATCCCGTCATGGACCCTTCCAAGTGCTACGCGGTGAAGGTCGGCACACTGGACATATCCGGCGGCGCGATCACGGTCTCGGCAACAGGTACGGCGGGACGCGGACTCGGCGCGGACAACATGACCATCTCCGGAGGAACCTTCGACATATCCGTTGCCGGCGGCACGACCGACGTTTATGTGGAATCTCTCTTAGAGTCCGACGAACTGACGGACGACACATTCGCTTCAGGCGTCCCCACATGCCTTGATTCCGGTGGCGCTTCGTGTCTCAAGACCTCTGGCACGAACAGCGTCCTGACGATTTCCGGCGGTACGTTCAATCTCAGGGCGACAGGTAATGCAGGAAAGCTCATCAACGCCGCAGGCTATCTGGTGATTGGGACAGAAGGCCAGACAACACTGCCATCGGACTCTTCGTTCTCGCCGGATATCAGCGGATCGGCAACGGGCTCAAAGGTCTTTTGCACTGCGGTGAAGCAGAAATACTACGGGACGCTTGCCGTCGCGACGGCGACAACCAACATTTCGGATAAGACGCTTTCCGTTGCAAACGACAATCTTGTCAGCGTGGCTTCTACTACCACTCAGACAACGCAATCCTTCGGCACCCCTGGTGGTCAGGGAGGTCCCAACGGTGGAACGCCCCCCGACGGTGGGACGCCTCCAAGTGGCGGAATGCCAGGCGGTGGAATGCCAGGCGGCATGGACGATGATGCGGATTACTCCAACCCCAAGGGAATCAAGGCTTATTCCGGGGTTACAGTACACGGTGGACGTATCGTCGTCACAACGGCGAACGACGGTGGCGAAGGTCTTGAGTCAAAAAATGACTTTGTAATAAACGGAGGCGTAATTGACCTGCAGTGCTACGACGACAGCATCAATTCAGGCGGCGACCTCTACATCAACGGAGGATACGTCTCTGCAGCTTCGTCCGGCAACGACGCCATCGACTCTAACGGCAACATCTACATGACAGGCGGCGTAGTCCTTGCGTTCTCCACCGCCGGAGGCGCGGAGGTGGGCATCGACACCGACAACGCCAGCGGCCTTGTGATCAGCGGCGGCCACCTCGTCGCTGTCGGCGGGGCAGCAGGGAACATGGTAATAGGCTCTAGCGGCACGCAAAAGACGTACATGGAGGCGTCCGCTTCCGCCTCAACCTACTCCGGGAAGTATCTCTCCATGACCGGCACCGAAACGTTCACCGTGAAAATGCCTACGCTTTCCGGGACGTTCTCACTTGTATGCACTACGGAGGGATGGACGAGCGCAGGTACGCCGGAGGTATCTACTACCGCGCCCGCAACTGGCTCGCTTTCCTTCCATGACACGTACATAACAAGCGGCGGCACTTCGACTGGTAGCAACAGCACATCGCCAGCCCATGAACTGTTCAACTCAGACGCGACGCCGATCGCCGCCACATCCAAGCATGTTTACAGCGGGTACTTTATGGCGAATGGTGAAATTGCGGGGACGATACTTCTGAAAGTCGGACGCGCCAACTCCCGCACTGGCATTGCGAAATTCACAGCGACAGTGCAACTGCTTGGTGGAAAGAAAACGGTCTATACCGCATCTGCGGAGATTAATTCTTCGTCTCCTACGACAGTCACGCTGACGTCCTCTTCGGATGATTCCGCGTCCACGCTGACGCTCACGGTAGGCGGCAGCTACATGGCCGGCACCATTGACGGATTCACAGTGGAGGGCGCGCGCAATCAGTCGGCGGCGAAGGAAGCTCGCGCCACCGAATATGCGGCGAAGAGCGGCAGCACTTTTAACATCGTGTTTACCGCGTCTGACGCGAAAGGCAGTGGCGCGGAATTCGCGAATGGATATTCTGCGCTTGCACTGAAAATCTTGACTAAAGGCAAGGCGAAACTCACCGGCACCATGGCCGATGGCACACGGGTTTTCGTGTCGGGCCTTCAGATGCTGCTGAACGAGGATGGCACAGAAGCCTGCATTCCCGTTTCTGTGCCGCTCTACACGGGCAAGCTCGGCGGATTCGCTTTCCTGCTCTGGATTGGATACGACGGTTCGCTGGACGTGACTAACCTTTCAGGATGGGACGCCACGCCTTCCTCCGCCGCGCCGTTCTCTGCCACGATCTCCCTCGTGGACGCTGCGGCGCTTACCGCACCGGGCGACGGCATGCTTGCGTTCTCCGTTGACACTGAGGCGTTCCCCTCTACTATAAACGCCCTTCCCGTCCTCTCTGACCTCCTGCCGCAGGAAGTTACAGTATCGGTTCAGTCAGGACGTCTCACGGCGGCGAACGACAACGTGACCAAACTGAAGATATCTCGCGTGAAATCAACGGGAATCTTCAATGGATCGTTTGCGGCCTACACCCAGAACGGCGACCGTACGAGAAAGAAGACCGTGCCCTTCAAGGGTGTGTTCGTGAACGGTGTGGGTTACGGTTCGGCAATAGTGAAAGGAGCGGGCTCCGCCGCTGTCATGCTGAAGTAATTTAGCGAGCGCCAATGCGCACAGACTCTGTTGGCGTGGTATAATATCCGCACGCCATGAGAGAAATGAAATTGTTCATCCTTGCCATCTTGCTGCCGGCCGTGTTTGTCGCGGCCGGTGGCGCATGGCTTGTGTCGGAGACGTGGCGCAGGCTATGGGACGACGAGCGCGAGGCGTTGGAATTGCGCGCGCGCATCATCTCGGACACCCTGATGAATCGCGCGCATGAGGAAAACATCGACGGGATGCGTCCGCCAGACAAACCGCCAAGGCGATTCGGCAACGGCCATCCTCCACCTGCCGATAGGCCTCCGCGCCATCCGCATCACCGCATGCACCGTCTTACGCAAGAGCAGAAAAGCAATCTTGCCACTATCTGCGACGAGGTGAGAAAAGACAATGCCGCCATGATTGGCGATGTGTCTTTCAAGATTGTCGACCCTGACGGAATCGGTATCTACGCTGCGGACGACTGGCCGTCAAAACCGGGGACCGAGGTTGAATGGCACGTCGGGCCTCCGCTTGGCGACGGCTCGCTCATGGTCGCCCGCGCCGACGGAGGCAAGAGCATGCGAACCCGCGCCGCAGCCGTGGTCGCCATCGGCGCGTCAATAGTCCTTCTGCTAGTCGCCACGCTTGTATCCGGCGGGCTCATCTTCATCAGGACGCTCCGCCGCGAGAGGCGCGAGTCGCGCATGAAGACGGACTTCATCGACAATGTCTCGCACGAGCTGCGTACTCCGCTAGCAGGAATACGCCTGAACGCGGAACTCCTGGCCGAAGGCAGAATCCGCGATGAGGACAAGCGCAAGGGCGCGCTTGAATCGATACTTACCGAGTCCGACCGCCTTGGACGCATGGTTTCGGAACTGCTCGACTTCGGACGGCTTGAAAAAGGCACTCGCCGCTACTCGCTGGAGACATTCGACCTCGCGGCGTTCGCCTCAGGCGCAGCGGAGGCACAAGGCGTCGCGTCCATCTCCAACGGGCGTGCGCACATATCCGTAAAGGGCGAGGGGGCGCTGGTCTCGGCCGACAAGGACGCCCTCAGGCAGATCGGCGTGAATCTCGTCACCAACGCCGTAAAGTATTCCGAGGGCGAGATCGAGGTCGAGGTCGAGGGAAACGAAATCCGCTACATGGATCGCGGACCGGGCGTGCCACCTGGAAGCGAGGAGCGCATCTTCGAGCGATTCTACAGAATTGACGATTCGCTCACGCGGCGGGAAAACGGCAGCGGCCTCGGTCTCTCAATCGCCCGAGCCCTCGCTCGTGGCATGGGCGGCGACATCAGATATGCGCACCGTCCGGGTGGCGGAAGCGTGTTCACACTCACGCTCGCACTTGCGGACAACGGCAATGGAGAGACGGGAAAATGAAATACATACTTTTCGCCGAAGACGACGAAACGCTGCGAAACGGACTTGTGGCAACTTTTGAAAGCGAAGGCTACGAGACGCTCGGATGCAAGGACGGAGAAGAAGTTCTCGCCGCATTCCGCAACCGGCGTCCAGATCTCCTTCTGCTAGACGTGATGATGCCGGGGAAAAGCGGATACGACGTATGCGCCGAAGTGCGGAGAACCGACCCGTACCTTCCCATACTGTTCCTTACGGCGAAGACTTCAGAAGCCGACTGCGTAATCGGACTTGGGCTTGGCGCGGATGACTTCATCGCCAAACCATTCAGGGTCCGGGAACTCCTTGCCCGCGTATCCGCTGCGCTCCGGCGTTCAGACGTCGCGCCGCGTCCGACAGACCGAGACGGCACGTTCCGCATAGGCGATACGCTCATAGATGCCAACCGATTTATCGTCCATGCTCCCGGCGAGCCGGAACAGGCCCTTACTGTCCGTGAACTCGGACTTCTGAAGACATTTGCCGCGAACCCCGGCAAGGTACTTACGCGGGACGCGCTTCTTGACGCCGTGTGGGGAGAGGAATACTTTGCAGCGAGCCGCACTCTTGACCAGCACATACTCCAGATACGGCGTAAGTTAGGAACATCCGGCGCGCGTATCGAGACGATCCGCGGCGCCGGATACAGGCTAAAAGACTGAATTACGTTCCCTTATTCCACCGTGATGACGGCGTGGTAGCTCTGGAGCGAGCGCGACCGCGATGGTGGTGAGGTATCGCGAGGATGTTTACTTTATTGACTCCGTGTTCCTATTTGGCACGAACAAAGTGCTATTTCCTATCTCAAAATGATGCTTGTGGATTCCGACGGGGCCTGCGTGACGAGCGCGTAGTTGCGCGCGACGACCGCGCCCGACGAATCGTAGGCGATGAACGCGACGCAGTTCGGCTCGCCCTGCGCCGCCGTGAACGCGTCCGACGGTATCGCCGCGCGGAACGCGCGATTTTCGTCAAGCGCCTGGCGGTCCACCACGCGCACGCCGTTCACGAAGCACGAAACGCTCGCCGCCGTCGATCCGCCGACGGTGAAATCGACATTGAGCCTGCGTCCCTTGGGAATGTTACCACGCCGATTGAGGTTTGAGAACGCGATCGGCAGCGTCGCCGGATCCGCCGTGTACGGATTCGTGGAGGTGGTCAGTTTCAGGCTCGCCATCAGCGTCGGAACGTCTGCGAACTGCTGGTCGAGCCACGCAAGACGCTGCGTGAGGTACGTCCTGAGGCGCGAGACGTCCGCCGCGAAGCTCTCCGCGCCAAGATTGTATTTCTTGTCGTGTACGGGATCCCACCTCGCGGAGTTCGCACGACACGCCTCGTTCAGGTAGTTTGTCGCCTGGTCGATGAGCCCGCCCTCGGCGATGCAGGAGGCAAACCTGTCGCGCACCTGCCAGTAACGCACGAAGAGCCGCGTGCAGAACTCGGGGTTGTCGGACCACTCCTTGAAGAACGCCTGCTGCGGCACGCCGCGGTCCTGGCACTTCCACTCCTCGGCATTTGTGCTCACGCGCACGCTCCCCACGCCCCAGTCGAAGTCCCACACCGGACCGAACGCAAACTTCTCGCCCTGTCCCTTGTAGCCGTAGCGGCTCTTGTAAACGGCGTCGTTGTTGCCGAAGAGCTCCATCGCGAGCCAGTAGTTCACCATCGACTCGAAGTCGCAGTACGCACCGATGTACTTGCCCTCCGTGGAATAGCCGTCGATGGACGTGCAGGCGTCCCAGTAGTTCTGGAGGAATGTCTGGCAGTAACCGAACATTTCGGGATTCGTGCGCAGGTACTCGGGGTTCTTCAGCATCGTCTTCAGGGCGAGACGGCCGCTCGTCGTGGTGAACTTCGACGTCTCGTCGTACTCGTTCGAGAACTCGAAGAGGTAGCCTCCGGTTATGTCGTTCGTGAACTTCTTGAGGAGCGCGGACGGCTGGCCGGTGAGCGTGACGCCGTTTGTGACGAACGTGAAGGAGTCGGACGTGACCCACGAGAGGTTCTGCTCCAGCTGCGTCGCGAGCGCGTCCTCCTGGTCATCCGTGAGACCGTGCGCCTTCGCGAACGCCTCCGCGATGTCGCCCGCGTCCCCTTCCCAGTCGTGTACGTTCACGCGCTCCTTGGCGATCCTGATGTGCTCGCAGAACTGGTACGTGCCCTGCCATGCGCCATTGAGGACACACTCCACCCACGTTGACTTCATGCCGAGCGAGCCGATGTCGTTCGCGAAGTCGTAGGCGAGCTTGTTGCGCAGCATCGACTGGTCGTTGTAGTTCGCGAGCAACACCCAGTGCTTCGACTTCGGGATGCCGAACATCTCGGTCTTCTTGTCGAGCTTGATCTTCCACGGCTTCTTCGAGTAACTAGCCGTCGTGTTGCCGCGCACCTTGATCTCCATCGCGCCGTCGTAGAGCGACTTCCATTCGTCGTTGCCCTGCGCGAACAGCCACCCGTCGTGCGTCTCCTTGTTCGCGCTCGGCGTCGCCCCGTCGTCCGTCGTGAGGTAGAGGACCGGCAGCTTCGAGAAGAAGAACTCCTTCTGCAGCACCGTCGCGCCGTCTTCGCCGTATGCGGTGAACATGAACCAGTGGTCGTAGTCGGCAGCGGTCGGCGTGCAGGACGCCGCTTCGCTCACGTATTCCGCCTCGTATGCTTTCGCCGTCGATCCGCGCCGCCACGCGAATGAATACGTCGGTTGGATACCAAGGAACGTGCCAAGGGTCGCAGAAATCGCCCTTCCGGCGCGCGGACGCGACGTGTCGAGCGCTATCGCCGTCTCGAGTCCGCCGCCCATGCGCCGGGTCGCGCCATCTTCCCCAAATCCAATGGTGAGGTTGTTGACCGTGCCGACTTCGGTTCCGTTCGTGAGCGACACCGCGCCATCGACAACGGCGACGTCACCCGCCGCACCGGGGACGATTCCCGCCGCGACGCCATTGGTCGTCCAGTTCGCGGCGTCGTTCCAGTCGCCCGACGCACCACCCGTCCAACGAAACACGCGCATCGCCTCACCGTCGTCCTCGCGCCCGCCGAAGTCGGAGAAACGCCCGTTGCCGGCGAACGAGACAGACTCCACGCCGCCTTCCGCCCTCGGCGCGGTCGTGCGGAACCACGTCGCGCCCGCCGCGTCCGCGAGGCGCACGTAGCCGTTGTCCTTCTTGATGAGGTAGCTGACGAGGCGGATTCCGTCCACCGTGCGCAGCTCGATGCGTCCGTCGAACCAGACGCCTACCGCCGGCGCAACGCCGTCGCCGTGAAGAGCCGTCCAGCCGTCGGCGGTGACGCCGACGAACACTGGCTCGCCACCGATAAGCGCCGCCGAAACACCGGCCGCGCCGTCGAGATCCGGCAGCACATCCTCGAATATCTCCTCAGGACACATCCCGAAGTCAATGCGCTCCACGTTGCCACCCACAGACGGCGCGGACGGCTCGAAACGCACATCCCCGATTCTTGTCGTCTGCACGGCGATGCCATTGCGGACGCCGTCGTAAACGTTCGTGGCACTCGCGGAAATCGGCTCCGCCCACGCGCCGCCGACAGCGCCAACGGCGGTCAGCGCCTGTCCCTGCGCGTAGTCCGCGAAGGACACGTCGAACCAGCCGCGTTCATCTGCCCGCGCCCCCAGTGCAACGCACACGAGCGAACAGGCAACAAAATGTTTGAATCCTGTCAATCTTGTTAATCCTGTCTGAAAAATGTTCTACCGCTATCGCACGATAATCACGAAGCCGCTGATTCCATACACGCCGTCATCGCGGCTCACGAAGATGCGAGACGATTCTGGGTCGGCGTTCTTGAACTTGACCGTGCGAATGTTCGCAGGTTTCTCATCCCACGTAATCACCGGGGACGTCGAGCCGACTTCGAGATTGCCAGCGTTGATGTAAACGGTCGAGTTGTCCGCAAACTTGAGCGTGTTGGCCCCTGTCGTGAACGCCGAGACGAGCGGCAGCGCGTTCGTGCGCGACGACAGGTCGATCATGGAGCCGTTCTGCATCGTGCAGCCGTAGAACTTGTCGTGAGCCGACGGCTTGAACGTGCCATAGACGTTCAGCGCACCTGTCCCGGAGTTGTCGGTCCCGTCATACAGCGCCACGTAGTCGCGGACGTTCATCGTCGACATCGAAGGCAGGTTGATTGCGCACCCCATGCGCATCGTCGTCGTCATTGCATTGATGGTGCCCTTGTAGTTCTGCGTCATGAAGGTTCCGCCTGAAACGACAAACGTGCCGTTGGATATCGTGTCCACGGATGTGGCACCGTCAACGTCGGTGCCCACAATGAACTTGGTTGCATTCGCGAGGTTCACCGAAAGCGTATTCCCGCCAAGGTCAAGCAAGCGGCCGCTCCACAGACGCAGATTGCCGTTTCCGGTCGTCTGGAACGTGGAGTTGGAGAGCAGCAACGTATCGCCGATGATCGCACCGCCACCGTACGTGGAGATGTTTTCCGAAAACGCCGACGATATCGTGCCGTTGTCGAGAACAATCCCGTAGATGGTGTACCAGACCTGCCCCCCGAGGTCCAGCGTCGCATTGCGCACAAGGATCTCATTGCCGCTCGCGCCCATCGTCGCCTGCTGGGTGGCGTTGAGGGAGACGTATGTCACGCCTTCAAGCAGCTCGTTGCCGCCGGTGTACGTGCAACCTTTCCCTGCGGTGAACCTGCCATCCCCCATTTTGACGAACTTGATGTTGCCGGCGATCGCGACCTTCGTGTTCGCCGTCTCCGTCACGTTGCTGACGCACAGCGTGGAAAGCGTCCCGGAGTTGTCGTTCTTTATCGTGGCGTTGTTCGGCGATTCAAGCCCGGCGACGGTCAGGGTGTGTCCGTCGAGGTTCACCGACGCGTTCGACGCGAAGGAAACCGTCGTGCCGAGTCCGCGCCAATCGCAGTCCATTGCAAGAGCGGAATTCGCAATGGCGAGGCTGAAGTACGTGAGCGTCTGCCCCAGGGGGACGTTGAACGTCGTCGTGCCGGACACCGTAATCGCCGTGTTCGCGTCGGGAATCCTGCCGTCAAGCACCGTGCCGGAGTAGTTGCGGCACTCCCAGTTGAGCGGATCGGAAACGTTGTTCCTGTTGCCGCCGCCAAGCCACGTTGCCGTGAACACGATCGACGGGTCGGGCGTGAAGAGAATCTGCGTCCCGTCTTGCGAAAGCTCCGGCACGCCTCTCGGGAAAGTCACGCAGTCAGTAACCGTCTTTCCGGCGGGAAACGTGATGCCACCCGTGGCCGTGAAAAGGGCATCGCCTGCGGTAAGCGTCACGCCCGTCAGGTCGAGCGCAAGCTTTCCGCTGAGTTCAAACGCCACAGGCCCCGCGACCGTGACGCCGGTCGGCGTTGTAAGCGTCACGCCGCTGCCGATGTTCAGCCCGCCGAGGCCGGACATCGTCTTGAGCGCGGCCGAGCCGTAGGCGAACGTGACGCCCGCCTTGCCGTCGCCGCGTCCGCAGTCGAGCGTAATCGAATCGGCCTGCGGCGCCACGTCGAACGTGAGAGTCGGATTGTCGCTGACGATCGTGAAGAACGGGTTCCCGAACTTGCCGTAGCCCATCTGCATGGACCAGACAAGGCTCCCGTCGAGCGGACGGAACGGAAGCGCATAGATGTTGTACGCCGCGTAGCCGTCGTAGTTCCACGCAGTGCCGGCCGCCTTCTGGCTTTCGGACGATGTAAACGCCCCCGCAGACGTAAAGTAATGGTTGGGCCAGCCGAGAGACCACTGCATACGAAGCGTGTTTCCCACGATATCCGCGCCGCTGTTCTGGAAATCGCAGAGGATTCCGTCTGCGGCGTCCTTGCCGCGCAGGTCTATCTTGATATCCGTCACGTTCCCCTCGCCGTCCGTCGTGACGATGTGCTCCCAGGAAGACATGGTACGCGCATACTCCCCCCATGCTCCAAGCCCCTTCACGCTGATGTACATGTCGCGGAGGGCTTCAAGCGAGCAGCCGGCGAAGACTGTCCTGCTTGCAGTTGGGATATAGGCTCCGCCGTTGGTGTCACGGTACACCGGCGTGTCCTCCCACACTTCGACCGACGAGATGTAAGTCGTCGCGGAGGAAGTACTTGCGCAGAGAACGAATCCATCGCCCGTAAATTGCGTGCGGATGTCGCTTTTACCCGTCAAGGAGACGCAACGGTATCCGTCAAGCGTCGAAGAGGTTCCGTCCGGACCGTAGTGCGCCGTGAGGGAATGCCAGGCATTGCGGGACACAAGACGGAACGCATTCCAACCATTGCTCTTCTGTTTTCCAGCGGTTCCAACGGTATTCTGATTTTCCTCGGCCGAAGTCCCGAACAAATCCTCTCGTCCTTGAATGAGATTATTTCCAGACACATACCAGATTCCATTGCCTACTCCCGTGTACTCGCCGCTCACAAGCACGTTGAGAGTATTTGCAGTTCCCGGATAGTAGAACCTGATTCGCATCGACCAGCTCTTGTCGTGGACGATGCCGGAGGGAAGCGGAACCTTGAGGTGCGCGCCCTTGGGAATCGAAAGCGCGTAGTCGCCTTCGGGAAGCCCCGTGTTGACGACGGTGATCGAGCCGAGCGTGCCGTCCGTCACTTCGGTCGATGCGGTCGTTCCCGTGCAGGGAATCGCCGAGAGGGTGCCGACCGTCGGCGCGAGAATCGCCGCGCTCGTCGGATTCGACGGATCGTAGTTGTTGAAGTCCCATCTCGCGACGAGACCGGCCAGCGACGGAGAAGCCGCCGCCACGCAGATTGCCGCGAGTGCCATCAGTTTTTTAGCGTTCATTCTTGGTTTGTCCTTTTGACGGTAAATTTCAAATGAACACTATTTTACCCCCCCCCTGTCGGTTTTGTCAATTAGGATTTTTGGAAATTTGCATTGCCACATCCGCCGCCTGGAAGCCGACTTTCCCAGTTAGGCAACACTGACTGGGAACGCCGCCATCTTGGCGGCGGAGCGGTGGGGCGAGCCGCCCACCCTACTGGGCATCCCGCCCGTTCGGGGTGGCGGGCGTCCCGCCCGTTCGGGGTGGCGGGCCTCCGTGCCCGCAAATCCCTAGCGGGCCTCCGCGCCCGCCACCCTCAACGGCGCTTCCTGCGGACGATGCGGCGGACAATCTTGGGGCTGCCGCCGCCGAAGGTCTGAACCCAATATCCCCTGTAGACGCCGCCGCCGAACGGCAAGCCTTCCTGAAAACGCACGAGAGCAAGTGATAATTACTTCACATACAGGGTAAACGCACCTGCATTCACGAGCACAAGGCCGCTCTTTGTCACGGGCGTCTCGGACCCTTCGACGGGGATCTCGATTGTGCGGGGCTTCACCTTGAGTCCCCTGCGCTTCGTCTCTTCATCGACGTTGAACTTGACCGAGGCATCAGGGGGAGTGGTCCAGACGATGAGGAAAGGATCTGCGGACTTCACGAACTGGCGGAGATTGTCCGTACGCTTCGAGAGGTCCACGGTGACGGTTGCGCCGGGGGCGAAGCTGAGCGTCTTTGCTCCGGAGCCGAACGACGACGTGGCGTTCAGCGCGTTCGTGCGCGCGCCGAAGTCGATGGTCGATCCGTTCTGCATCTCGCATCCGTGGAAGTAGTTGTGCGTCTCGCTGGGAATGAACGTGCCATGCACCTTGATGATGCCGTTGCCGTCGTTGTAGTTGGCACCGTAAACGGCTATGTAGTCCCTCACGTCCATCGGCACCTGTATGTTCAGAGCGCAGTTGATGCGGAAGTCCGCGGTGGAGGCGCGGCACGACGTCTTGTTCACCTTCAGCCAACCGCCGCTCGTGATATCGACAAGTCCGTTCAGGACGTCGGCGTTGTGCAGCCAGAAGGTCTTGCCCGAGGTGATCGGCACGGTGAGCGTGTGTCCGCCGAGGTCGAGCGTGGCCACGTTGTGGCCGGACTGGATTATTCCGCCGCTCATCGCGACTGTCCACTTCGAGTCCGCCTCCAGAAGCAGGTTCGCGATCTGCGCGCTGCCGTCGCCCGTATCGACCGCCGTGTTCTTCAGCTCGCCGCCGGCGAGTATGAACTTGTATCCGGTGATGTCGTACTTGCCGTTCAGCTCCAGCACGGAGTTAGTGCCGAGCCTCACAGTGTCGGTGTCGCCGGTGGTGTTCATCTGTCCGAGAGGGTTGTCGCCCCTGTACGCGCTCGTGACGACGCCGCACTGCACGTCGAGGCCGCCGGTGTACGTAGAATCGGGCGTGGCGCGCATGGTGCCCTCGCCCTTCTTCACGATGGCGATGTTCCCTTTCACCGCCACGCCGTCGAGCGTGACCATGCCTGCGGCGTTCGTAACCGTCAGGGTCGAGAGCGTCCCGGAGTTGTTGACGATCTTTGCGCCGAGATAGCCGCCGGCGGAAAGCCCGGCCACCGTGAGGTTGTGTCCGTTCAAGTCCAGAGTGGCGGCGTTGTTGAGCGCGATCTCACCAAGCGCGGTCCAGTCGCAGTCTGCGGCCAGCGTCAGCGTCTCGGACTGCTCGGTCCCCATTGTGAAGCTCGCCGTCGTGAACGGGATTTCGCTGCCGCCCTCGATCGAGATCAGCATCGGGACATTGCCGGGCGAGAGGATTCCTCCCTGGCCGCCCCAGGTGTCGCCGCACACGATCGTGAAGCGGTGCCAGCCCTCCGTCACGGAAGTGGTGAACGAGCGTTCGTTTTGATACGTGTTGTTAATCGCCACCCAGTTGCCGTCGATGCTGAAGGCGAAGTAGTCGTCGAACTTTTGGCGGATTCTCCACATCCCCGCCTGCGCCGGTGTCACGAAGAACCACCCGTCGAAGCGCAGCTGCGAGTTGTTCAGGTTGTTTTTCGACCACGTCGTGTCCTTGCCTACGAGGTTCGCGAGATTGCCTTCGCCCTTCTGGCTGTACTCGAAAAGCCCCATATCCTTCCACGCCACGCCTGGGATGTCGGATCCGTTGTTGCGTTCGCCTGCGTAGGCGATGCGCCCCCACTGCGTGCTCGTGGTCCGCTCCGGGAACATCCTCACTTCCTTCCACGGCGGATGTTCCGCGCCTTCCGGGACGGAGAACTTCGTTGACCCGGACACCACGACGGTGGTGACGTTGGTGGGAATCGCGTCCGCGACCTCCTGGTTGTCGCCGTTGTAGCATATCCAGTTGAGCGGGTCATAGAGGTCGCCGTCCGCGCCGTTTCCCGTCCACACCGCCGTGAACGGCGTGTTCGCGTCCAGCGCAACCGCGTACAGGCCGTCGCCCTCCGCGGCGAGGGCGAAGCGGTGCGCGATCGTCTCAGACGGAGTGAAAGTCACATCCGCCGGCACGGCCTCCCAGGCGACGAGCTGCTCGCGGTTCGTCAGCGCGCGCGCCCCCGTCTCGACCGTCACTTCGCTGCCGGCGAAGAATGTCGTGGTGGCGCTGTTGAAGGCATTGGTGAAGAGCGAGAGGTCGAGCGTCGTCTCTTCGTATCCGCTCGCGCCCAGCTGTACCGTGGGATGTTCCGGGGATGTGTCGCCGTGTTTGAGGTTCGGAGCATACGTGTTGCGCACAACGAAGAGCGGACGGGAGGTCCACGTATTGTTGAAATTGCCGTCTGCCGCGAAGAGAATGGACTTCACGGGCGACAGCGCATTGTCGTGCTGCTGCAGCGTGCCGTGCACCACGAGTTCGCAGTCGGCCGCAGTAGGCGTGGCCGCGTAGTACTCCACCGTCGTTCCGTTCGCGATCACGATCCTGCCCGGGCCGGAATACGACAGGTTTCCAGCGTAGAGAGCGGCTCCTGTGAGGGTTAAGGTACGACCATTCATCGCCATCGTCGTCGCACCGTAATTGTAGAACTGCAAGCCCCAGCTCTTCGAGCCGCCAATCGTAGCGTCGCCGTCGAGGACGACGTTGCGGAGGTATCCGTACGACGTCGATTTGGTCCAGGGGCTTGCGACTTCGGTGTCGTTCACAATCGCGCCCCTGCCGTCCGGGCCGTCACCCACAATGTTGTAGTTGTAGTCCCAATACCCCTTTCCGCCGATGAGAATCTGGCCGCCGTCCTCCACCGTGATGTTCGCATACTGCGCGCCGCACGTCGCGCCGTTGGGCGTCTTGTCCACAATGCCGTCCTTCACGTAGAGAGACGGGGCGAAGCGCGCGCCGAAGCCCGTGTTCACCTTCGACATCACAAGCTTGCCCTTGCCGATCTTGTGCACCTTCATCTGCACCGAGCCCGAGAACGTGATCCCCGAGTTCGTGACCGTCTCGCCTTCGGGCACATCGACCTCCAGTACGCCCGCTCCAGCCGAAGGCTTGTTGAGCGTGTTGTTTACGAGCGCCATGTTGTCGAAAATGACGGCATGGTTGCTATATGTATTGGGGCATCCCATTCTGATCGTGTGCGAACCGGGCGCGAGCGTAAACGTCTTTGTATACGACGTCTTGTTATACGTGCCAACCCGTGTAGTGTTGGGGGTCAGCGCAATCCCATCCAAATTTACGTAGTAGAATGAATTTACCCAGTTCCCGCCTCCATACGATACGCTAAAGTTGAACGTCAGCTTGTATGTGGCGGTCTTGTTGACCACTACCGTCTGTTCGATATACCCATTGTGATCCGTGCGGCACCAGTTTGATCCGTCCTTGACGCTGTAGCCATAGCCCGTATGGTTCTTGAAAATGCCCACTGTACCGCCCGAAACCCATCCAGACGGCGTCATTCCTTTGTATTCTCCCCCATTTATGATGTCCTGCTCGAAGCCGGGGTTGGTGAAGAGGTTGCCGGCGGAGCTACCGATGTTGGCGTCGCCGGTAAGGCCAGCGACTGTCAGCTTGAATCCGGCGAGGTCGAGATAGCCTGTGAATTTCGGGTCGGCGCCGAGTCCGCGCCAGTCGCAGTTGGCCGTGAGCGTCGCGTTGCTTGCAAAGAGGACGCGGCTGCAGGCGAGCGGCGTGTTGGTGGGGATCTGCACGGCGAAGTTGCCGGCAAACACGACGGGGGTGTTCGCGTCAGGCAGGGCGCCAACAACCGTATCGCCATTGGCGTCGGTGCAGTTCCAGTTGGCGGCGCTGGAAATGTCCCCGTCGCCGCCCGCGTTCGTCCAGAGCGCCCGGGCGGTCGGCACGAGGCGTCCGCAAAGGAAAGTCCCGCTGCCGGCGTTCGTCTTGAAGACGTTGCGGACCGTATCGTACACGCCGATGACACCGTCTGAGGCGCGCTCGGCGGGAACGAGGTTGACGACGGGCGTTCCGCTGGAATTCGTAATAGTGAGAGAATAGAAGCGGTGATATCCGTAGTTGCCTGCGGACGAGCCGTTCGACTGGGAGGCCAGCACGGAGAGCGGACCGCCGACCGTGAAGGACGTGGGCGTGTAAGTGTACACAACATTGCCGTTGATCGTCACCTCTCCCGTAGTGCCGTCCGCCTTCGCGTGGTAGCGCGTTCCCATCGCCGCCGTAAATGTGGCGAGTTGAATGGCGCCCTGCGTCTTGTTGTAGTCGAAGCGGAGGCCACCCGTAAGCCAGAAGAACGTGAACGTACTATCAGCCCCGCCCTTTCGCGCGCACCAGAACGCCTGGTTCGAGTTCACCTTCGAGAACTCCACCTCCACTTCGATGGTGTCGGTGCTCTGCGGCGTGTAGCCGGTGTTGATCCACTGCGTGCCCGTTCCCTCGATGTATTCGAGCTGAATGTATTCAGCCGGCAGGGTGGCTGCATGAGAACTGAAGGCAATTGCCGCAAGTGCAAACCCTGCGACGATGATGCCGGAACAGCTTGATTTGGATCTCATTTTGTACTTTCCTTTCTTGTCAAAACGTAGATGCACCTGTCCCGCCGTAGAGGCGGGAAGTTATGTGCGTCTGTGGCTATGAGGCTCATCGCCGCGCATTATAGCAAAAAACTCGTTGGTGTGCAACGAAAACGGAAAGTTTTTTCGGGGTGTCGTTGACTCATGGCATGGGAGTTGCAGTCGTGACGGCCAGGCGAATGACAAGCCCGTTGGACGGCACCAGGTTTTCACACCTTCCCGACAGCGCATGCAGCGCACCCCTCACCCCGACGCCACTGACACTCCCCACGGCGGTTTCAAGCCATTCCGACGCCTCGCCGTCCAGCCTGTACTGCACGCGGGTTCCCGCCGTGCCGTGCGCGAACTCGATCTCCACGTCCACCGGCACATCGACTTTCGCCCGCAAGCCGGGGATACGCCGCCAGACGCCCGCTCCATCGCCCCCCTTCACGAGCCCCCAATAGTTCGTCGCGCCGCCCTCCCACACCGCCGTCACGGCCGCAAGCGCATCGGCGGGCGCAAGCGGCGGCTCGATAAGAGGCTGGAACTCCATTCTCGCCGAAATCACCACGTTCGTCTCCAAGACGTCAACCGCCCTCTCCGCAGCGAAGTCCAGCATCGCATTGTCATCGCGCCCGCGCACAGCACCCTGCGAAAACTCGCCGTCCTGCGGATTGCGCCAGTCGCCGCCGAACTTGGACGACGCATTCGGCCATCCCTCCGCCACGCCCCCGTCGAACCAGCCGCGTACCTTCCCGGTGCGGCGCGGCTTCCAGTCCGACGCCGGCTTCTTCGGCAGCCCCATCGCCGCAAGGATCGTGTCGCGGTAGATGCGCGCGGAGAAGTCGTTGCAGTGGTTGACGTTGTTGCCGGTCATGTCGCGGAAGCGCTTCTTCGCGAGGACGGCGGCGTGCATCGTGTTCACGTTCGCGCAGCCGATTCGCGAAAAGCCGGCGGCGCGGAACTTCGCCACGAGCGCGACCAGCGCCTGCTCGTACTGCGGGAAGAGCGTCCAGCGCGAGTCGAGACCGGCAACCTCCGGATTCGGCATCATCGGCGAGACGAGCAGCACCGCCGCGTCCGGAAGCGCGGCGTGGATGGCGCTCACCATCGCCTCGTGCTTGGCGGAGTAGTCGGCGGCGGATAGCGTGTCGTTCATGCCGAACGCGATCAGCACGAAGTCCGGCGCGTGGGCGATCACCCGCTCCTGCACGTTGTCAAGCCCCCACTGCGTGTTCTTGCCGCCCACCGCCGTGTTCACGTACGCGATGCC
>CACZAK010000036.1 GCA_902779075.1 uncultured bacterium
TTTTCATGCGGCGCGGCGTCGGGCGGGCGGAGCTAACCTCC
Organism: uncultured bacterium; assembly: GCA_902779075.1. The sequence continues at coordinate 42 of CACZAK010000036.1, forward strand.
GCCCAGCCCGCCGCTATGCCTTCACGGAATGTCCGTTAAAAATCGGGGTAAGCGTGTTCCTAAATCACGCTTGCGCTGGGCGGGGGAATGTGGTATCATTTCCGCCAATGGAACGCCATGAATTGTAGATTCCGCGCGGTAGGGCGAACCCTCCGGGTGAGCCGCAGCGGCTCGCCGGGGACGGCTCGCCCCACCCTCCGGGAGAGTCGCAAACGAAAAAAAGCAATTTGAAAGGAATGGCAAAATGAAAACGAAACTGATGATGATGGTTGTGGCTATTGTCGTGGCGGTTGGTGCTTGGGCCGATACGGAAACGGTCGGCGGCTACACGTGGACGTATCAAATCAACGGCGACACGGCGGTGATTTTCAATAATGGAGGTCTGCCTGCCATCTCGCCGATGCCTACAGGTGCCGTGACGATCCCATCCACGCTCGGCGGAAAGTCCGTGACGAGCATCGGTGTTTCTGCGTTTTCCTGTTGTAGTGGTATTACGAGCGTGGTGATCCCCGATTCTGTGACGAGCATCGGGGATTGGGCGTTCTATGGATGCAGCGGTCTTACGAGCGTGACGATACCCAACAGCGTGACGAGCATCGGGGAGGGGGCGTTCTTCGGTTGCAGCGGTCTGACGAGCGTGACGATCCCGGGCTCGGTTTCAAGCATCGGGCATGAAGCGTTCTCCGATTGCAGGGAGTCTCTTTTCGATACTACGACGATTCCTGGTGTGAAGTCGGTGGATGGCTGGGCGGTTGGAAATACAGGGGCGCTTGTAGGCGAGTTGGATTTGACAGGCATACGCGGCATCGGAGATCGTGCGTTTAGGGATTGCCGCGGTCTTACGAGCGTGACGATACCCAACAGCGTGACGAGCATTGGGGATTGTGCGTTCTTCGGTTGCCGCGGTCTTACGAGCGTGACGATAGGTAACGGCGTGACGAGCATTGGGGATTGTGCGTTCCAGGATTGCTACTCCCTGACAAGTGTGACGATCCCTGATTCGGTAACGAGCGTCGGGGATTCTGTGTTCTATAATTGCAGCCACTCTCTTTTTGATACGACGACAATTCCCGGTGTGGAGCTGGTGGATGGCTGGGCGGTTGGGAATACGGGGGCGCTTGCCGGCGAATTGAATCTGATGGGCATACGCGGCATCGGAGATTATGCGTTCAGTGATTGTAGTGGGCTTACGAGCGTGACGATAGGCAACGGCGTGACGAGCATCGGTCAAAGGGCGTTTGAAGATTGCAGTGGTCTTACGAGCGTGACGATCCCTGGCTCTGTGACGAGCATTGGGGATGGTGCGTTCTCCGGTTGTAACCGCCTTACGAGCGTGACGATAGGTAACGGCGTGACGAGCATTGGTCAAGAGGCGTTTAAATATTGCACCGATCTTACGAGCGTGACGATCCCTGACTCTGTGGCGTGCATCGGGGATGGCGCGTTCTCCTGTTGCTACGGTCTTATGAGTGTTACAATACCCGATAGCGTGACGAGCATCGGGCATTATGTGTTTCACAACTGCGGCGAGTTGGTGTCAATATCGGTTGGTTTGGGGAATGCCAATTATAAGTCGGTCAAAGGGCTTTTGTTATCTAAGGATGGCACGACTCTTATACGAGGCATAAATGGTGACGTGACGATGCCTAACTCTGTGACGCGCATCGAGGATGGGGCGTTCTCCGATTGCTACACTCTTACGAGCGTGATGATCCCTGACAGCGTGACGAGCATCGGGGATAGCGCGTTCTCCGGTTGCAGTGGCCTTACATGCGTGACTATCCCTGATTCTGTGACGAGCATTGGCCGGGGTGTGTTCTGGTATTGCAGCGGCCTTACGAGCGTGACGATCCCTGGTTCTGTTAAGAGAGTCGAATTGAGTGCGTTCGCTGACTGCAGCGGCCTTACGAGCGTGACGATCGGCAACGGGGTGACGAGCATCGGTGTTTCTGCGTTTTTCCGTTGCAGTGGTATTACGAGCGTGACTATCCCCGGCAGCGTGACGAGCATCAAGAATGCTGCGTTCTCCGGTTGCAGCGGCTTGACGGGTACGCTGACGATTCCGAACAGCGTGACGAACATCGGCCAGTACGCGTTCTATGGTTGCAGCGGTCTTGCAAGCGTCCTGCTGCCGAAGCGTTTTGAGGGTAATCTTGATTCGTCCGTGTTCGGGGGCTGCCCGTCGAGTCTGAAGATCACCTACTACGACCATTACGCGATCCGTTTCATCCGCAACGACGGCACCGGGACGATGAAGACCTGCGACTTCGGCCACGGATTGAGCACGCCGCTCCCGAAGGTCGCCTCCTTGGGCTTCGCGCGGAAGGGCATGGTGTTCAAGGGGTGGGCGACCAGCTCTGCGAACGCCTCGGCCGGGAAGATATGGAAGACCGACGGGGCGGTCGTTGCGACGCCGACGGCCGTCGGGACGACGATGGACGCGATAGCGGTGTGGGCGCTTGCGGACGGGTACTACGGGATCAAGTTCAACAAGAACGACGGAACCGGCAAGTGGCGCAGCGCGGCGTACAAGTATGGCGACGCTACGACTCTGCCATCGTGCGGCGTCGGGCTGGGGTGGACCCGCGACGGCTACACGTTCAAGGGGTGGGCGACGAGCGCGGCCAACGCCGCGGCCGGGAAGGTCTGGAAGGGCGACTGCGGCATGGTCCAGACGGCTGCTTCCGCAGGTACCACGCTGAACGTCTATGCTATATGGGAGAAGATCCCGATGTACACGATAAAGTACGGGAAGTACGACGGTACTGGCGAGACCTTCTCTAGCAACTACGTCTGGGGCGTGGAGAGCCATGTGCCCACGGCGACGAAAGGACCGCTTTTCTGGCAGCGTGCAGGCTTCGACTGGCTCGGCTGGTCAACATCGCCGGCTAACGCCGACGCTGGGAAGGTCTGGAAGGCGGGCTGGGGTTCTATTTCGAAACCGGTTGACGAGGGCGAAACCCTGTCCGTCTATGCATGTTGGAAGCTCCAGTCCGGATACTACGCGATTAAGTTCGTGAAGAACGATGGCACTGCGGCGTGGCGCTCCAAGGCGTTCCAGCACGGGGTGGCTACGCGTCTGCCTACCGTCGCGAACGGACTCCACTGGTCGCGTGCGGGTTATGCTTTCAAGGGCTGGGCGACGAGTGTGGCGAAGGCCGCGGCCGGAACGGTTTACAGGGATGACTGGGGCATGGTGACCTCGCCTGTAGCCGCAGGGCAGACGCTGACTCTCTACGCGATATGGCGTCCGCTCTCGTCGGCCAATCCGGCCGCGCGTAGCGCGTCGGCAGGTGTCTCGCGCACGGCGGCCAGCGGTGCTGCGCAATCGTCGGCGATGGCAGTGCCTCAGGCGACCGCCGCGCCGGGATATTACGTCGGCCGTCTTGCAGACGACACTGGCGCATACGAGCTGATTGTCGGCGATGATCAGGCGACGGGCTTCGTCCGTATAGACTTCGACACGGGCGAGTCGCTCTTCTCGGAGGCGGAGGTCATAATGCTCACAGATGCCGCGATTGCCTTTGCGACTGAGGGCGGTGACGCCTACTGGCTATTGCGGTAGGGTCTGGGCGGTAACCCAAAGCCTTGATTGCGCTTGCACTTTCCCCTGAAAGTGCAAGCGTAGCCAGCTCATCTCACGTCTATCGTAAAGAACGTTGAAGAGCCGAAGGTCTTGTTTTTGCGGGGTGGCTCATCTTCCGCCTACCACTAATATAACCACATAAAAGCACGATTAAGTGAGTATAATTGCGATCCCCCCCCCCCCATCTGAAATATTTGCATTTTTGTGCTTGCTATGGATGCTAGGACGTGATAAAATAATCGCACAAGGTACACCAGATACCTTAACTTTAAAAAACTAAAAAGGATACCGAACATGAAAGCGAAGCGGACATTCAACAGGAATGCACTTGGAACGCTGATTGTTTCCATTGCAGCAGTTTGTTTTGGCATCGGGAGCGCCTTTGGCGATGACTATGAAGAGCAGGGCGGCATCGGATGGTACTACTCCGTGACGAACGGTGAGGCCACCATCACGGGAAAATCAGGTTCGCTTTCGGGCGACATCTTGTTCCCGGAAACGTTGGGCGGGTATCCCGTCGTGGCGCTTAAGGCAAACGCCATATACGATGCCGGCAACGCGAAAAGCATCACGTTCCCAGATTGTTTCAGGACGTTAGAACGAGGCAACTTCAGGTACACGCAGTCTCTTACGAACATGACGTTCGGTACGGGTCTTCAAGAATTCCATCCGTTCGACAACCATGATGTGTTCCAGAGTTTCACAGTTCCAGACGGGAATCCGTACTTCGCGGCAGAGGGGCCTGTTCTTTACAACAAGGACAAGACGACGCTCATCATGTGCGGCGCCAACGTGACGTCATTTGACGTTCCTTCGCACGTAAAGGTCATCGGGCCTGGTGCGTTTTCCGAAATGGATTCACTCACAAGCGTGACGTTCCCGTCGGGGTTGACTGAGATCGGAAACAGTGCGTTCTACTGGTGCAGGAACCTCGAGTCGGTTTCGCTGCCTGCCAATTTACAGTTTTTGGGCGATTCCGCGTTCTCCACGTGTGGAAAGATTGAAAGCGTCTCAGTCCCTGCTACGGTCGCCAAAATCGGCGATAGCGCGTTTTCGAACTGCGATGCACTTGAGGCCCTGACGATCGCCGAAGGCGTCAGGGACATCGGCAATAGCGCCTTCAACAGCTGCCAGGAATTGACTAAAGTCGTTGTCCCGAACAGCGTCACGAACATCGGCGGCTGGGCGTTCGAATACTGCACGAAGCTGAGCGACGTCACCATCGGCAGCGGCGTCGTGAAGATCGGCGATCCGCAGGAGTGGTACATAGACGAGTGGGACGGCGAGGAGTATCTTTCCGATCCCAGCCCTGCGTTCGGCGACTGCGACAGCCTTCTGAACTTCAAGCTTGCCAGTGGTAACAAGGTGTACGAAGAAATCGGCGGATGTCTCTTCTTGCGTGCGACGCCGAAGACCTCCAAGACGCTCGCCGTCTATCCGAGCGGGCGCACCGACTTTTACTTCACCGGCGACGTGAACGTCACGACGATCGCCCCGGCGGCATGCGCGTACTGCGGCAAGCTGGAGGACATCGTCATCACGAACTCCATCCGCGAGATCGGCGTCGAGGGCTTTGCCGAGTGCCAAAGCCTTCGCAGGGTCGTCATTCCGAACGGCCCGACCAACATCTCCTACGGCGCGTTCCAGATGAACATGCAGCTGGAGTACGTGGAGGTCGCCGGGACGGTCAAGACCATCGGCGATTATGCGTTCATGCACGGCTATATGCCTGAGGAATACGTCAACGGGCAGCTCATCCTGCACGAGGGTATCGAGGAGATCGGATCGGGCGTCATCGAGCGGACGCGCGACCTGAGGGAGCTGGTGGTGCCCGACAGCGTGACCAAGATCGGGGAGGGTGCGTTTGAGGACTCCATGGGCCTGCGCCGTCTCACGCTCGGCAGCGGCGTAACTGAGATTCCCAGCAGTCTCTGCTCATACGACCAGGCACTCCGCAGCGTGACGATTCGCGGCAAGGTCACGAGCATCGGCGACTGGGCCTTCGGGTATTGCGACAAGCTCGAAAACATCAATCTCCCCGACAGTCTTGAGACTATCGGGTACCGGGCTTTCTGGACCTGCCGCAGGCTGTCATACGTCTCCATCCCAGCGGCGACGATCGGGAACGAGGCGTTCATGGACTGCGAGTCTCTTGCAAGGGTTGACTTTTCCGATTCTCTAAGGACGATAGAGACCAATGCGTTCGGCAACTGCTACGCGCTTCGGGCCGTCGTAATCCCCGAAGGCATCGAGACGATTGCGCCCCGCGCGTTCTGGAGCGCCGGAATCGAGAAGGCGTATCTCCCCAAGAAGCTGGATGGTGCCGTCGAAACGGATGCGTCAGTGTACGAGTCCATCTTCTACAGATGTCCGCTTGCAGCCGAGGATGTCATCTTCTACGGCAACGAGGGGCCGGCGCAGGTCACCGTCACCTTCATGTCGCAGGGCAAGGTCGTTGAGACGTGCAAGTACCTCGCGAACATGCTCGACTACCTGCCGGGCGCCACGGCCGACGGCCTCGCGTTCGCCGGGTGGTACACCGCCGAGGAGGGCGGGCATCTGCTGGCGGACGAAGATCTGACGGGGAACATCACGGCATACGCCCGCTGGATTGAGTCGCCGTTCATTGACACCGGCGCCCAGGAGTGGAATCCGGCGGAGGATGAGGCGTTCCCCGGCGAGGTCGTCTGGAGCACCGGAGATTTGCCGGCGAGCGGCGAGGCGTCCGCTTCCATCGCGGTCGTCGGTCCGGCCAGCGTGAGCTTCTTCTGGAGGGTTGAAGGGGAAATTGACGTGGGCGGCGAAGACCTCTATGGCGTGTTCGTCGACGGCGAGTTGGTGGCTTCCGCGCAGAGCGAAGATTGGCAGTCGGCTTTTGTTGATGTCGCGGCATCCGGCAAACACATCGTCACATGGACCCTTTCCCGCGGCCCGTGGAGTTATGGTTCGGGCAGCGCATTGCTTGCGGACATCCGCGTCGTGCATGGAACCGCAAAGGCGATCACGTTCGATCCCAACGGCGGGACGCTTGAGGAAGGGGCGGTCGCCACAAGGGGCGTTGTCACCGCGCTGGGCGACCTGCCGTTTGCCGACAAGGACGGCTTTGCGTTCGCAGGCTGGTGGACTGCGCTCGAAGGCGGCGAGCGTGTGACGGCGGCGACGAAGCCGGCGAGCGACGCCACGTACTACGCGCACTGGGTCGAACTGCCGTTCACGGTCTCCGGCGGCAAGTTCTATGTCGCGGAAGACGGATCGTGGGCGACGATCCGTTCCGAAGACAGCAGCTCCGTCACAGCCAGTGTGACGCTGAGGGGGCCATGTATGGTCTCGTTCGAATGGAGGCATGTCGCCGACCGCTGGTCCACGTCGCTCTTCAGAGTGGATGGCGACACGGAGACCTGGCTTGATACGGATAAGGGATGGGAGCCTTACACATGGACCACCGACGATACGGAGGAGCATGTGATCGAGTGGGAGTTCTCTGGCGGCTGGAGCAGCGGTCCTGGTCAGATGCGTCTCAGGAACATCGGCATGGGCACTCCGTATGACATCACGTTCGATCCGAATGACGGATATTCTCCCACGGTCGAGAAGCGGGCAGGCAAACTTGGCACGTTACCTGTTCCGTATCGCTTTGACTACGTAACCTTTGACGGATGGTACACGGCGGCGGAAGGTGGCGAGAAGGTGACGAGCGAGACGCCCGTCACGGGTCCTGCGACCTACTATGGCCGGTGGGTGGAATCGCCCGTCGTGACCTATTGGGGCAATCTGTGGCTCTTTGAGTCCGACGGTTCGCTTGTATCCGACAACAATTGCAACGAGTACAATTCGTCCGTCGCCGAAAAGGAGTTGCGTGGCGCACCGGGCACGCTTACGTTTAGGTGGCGCATGCAATCCGACTCTGGCAACGGCACATTCGAGTTCCTAGTTGCGGATCCTGACGACGACGATCCCGATTTCGTCGTGACGAACAGTCTCGCCAAGTCCTCCGACGGGTGGGTCACAGAGCGCTATGTGTTCACGAAAGATCTCAGCGTCCGTTGGAGCTACAGTGTCGGGGCGAATCGCGGCGGCATCGAGCGCGGCTGGCTCAAGGACATCAAGTGGAAGCCGGGTGTCGTCAATCCGGTTGAGTGGACGGTGACGTTCAACGCGAACGGCGGCGAGCTGGAAGGCGAGTCCGAGAAGACCGTCATGGATGAATTCCCGATTGGCAGGATGCCCGTCACCACGAGGGCCGACTACGGCTTTGCCGGCTGGTTCACGGCGGCCAATGGCGGCGAGGAAGTGACCGAGGGGACGCCTGTGACCGGCAACATGACGGTCTATGCGCATTGGGTGCGCATTGAGTCGCCGGCGACGGTGTGGACTGTGACGTTCAACGCGAACGGCGGCATTGCGCCGGAGACGGTACGTGCCGTGACGAATGATTGCGCGGTGGGGGCGTTGCCGACGGCTGCCAGAAACGGCTACGTGTTCCTCGGATGGTTTACGGCTGTGGATGGCGGCGCTGCGGTAACTGCGGCGACGGTTGTGACCGGTAACACGACGTTTTACGCTCATTGGAGGGTTGTTGCAGGCCAGTACAAGATTCGTTTCATCCGCAACGACGGCGCCGGGACTATGGAGACCCGCGAGTTCGACCACGGCGTGAGCACACCGCTCCCGACGGTCGTTTCCCTGGGCTTCGCGCGGCGCGGTATGGTGTTCAAGGGGTGGGCTACGAGTGTTGCCAACGCCTCGGCGGGCAAGATATGGAAGACTGACGGCGCGATTGTGGCGACGCCGACGGCCGTCGGGACGACGATGGACGCGATAGCGGTGTGGGAGCTCGCGGACGGGTATTACGGGATTAAGTTCAACAAGAACGACGGAACCGGCAAGTGGCGCGGCGTGGCGTGCAAGTACGGCGAAGCGACGGCCCTGCCCTCGTGCGGCGTCGGTCTGGGGTGGACCCGCGAAGGCTACACGTTCAAGGGATGGGCTACGAGCGCGGCCAACGCATCGGCCGGGAAGGTCTGGAAGGGGGACCGTGGCACGGTCCAGACGGGTGTCCCCGCCGGAACCACGCTGAACGTCTATGCGATATGGGAGAAGATCCCGATGTACACAATCAAATACGGGAAGTACGACGGTACGGGCGAGACCTTCTCTAGCAACTACGTCTGGGGCGTGGAGAGCCATGTGCCCACGGCGACGAAGGGACCGCTTTTCTGGCAGCGTGCAGGCTTCGACTGGCTCGGCTGGTCCACTTCGCCGGCCAACGCCGACGCGGGGAAGGTCTGGAAGGCGGGCTGGGGGTCAATATCGAAGCCCGTTGACGCGGGCGGAACACTGTCCGTCTATTCGTGCTGGAGGCTCCAGTCCGGATACTACGCGATCAAGTTCTTCAGGAACGACGGCACGGCGGCGTGGCGCTCCAAGGCGTTCCAGCACGGGGTGGCTACGCGCCTGCCCTCCATGGCGAACGGGCTCCGCTGGTTGCGCGCGGGCTATGCCTTCGCGGGCTGGGCGACGAGCGCGGCGAAGGCGGCCGCCGGGACGGTGTACAGGGCCGACTGGGGCATTGTGACCTCGCCCGTAGCCGAGGGGCAGACGCTGACCCTCTACGCGATCTGGCGTCCGATTGCATCGGCCAACCAGGTTCAGGCCGCGCGTAGTGCGTCGGCGGGCGTCTCGCATGCGGCGACCGGTGCGGCACCTGCGGATGGTGCGGTGCGTGCGGCGACCATAGCCGTGCCTCAGACGGCCGCCGCGCCGGGATATTACGTCGGTCGCCTTGCAGACGACACTGGCGCATACGAGCTGATTGTCGGCGATGATCAGGAGGCTGGCATCGTCCGCATAGACTTCGACTCCGGCGAGTCGTTCTTCGCGGAAGTTGAGGTCGTAATGTTCACCGATGCCGCGATTGTCGTTGCGACAGAGGACGGGGACATCTACTGGTTATTGCCGTAGGGTTTGGACGGTCACGTGAAGCCTTGATGGAATGAACGACCAGAAGGTCAGACGAGATTCTCGGTTCCAAACCCCCCCCCCCCCCCGCCCCCAAGGTATTTTGACGTGCGCCGATTTGTGGCAAAACTGGTCAGACCGGTTTTGCCACTCGGCTGGAGCCGCCAGGGGCACGGCTTCGATTTCTGGGCGTCGAGCAAAGCCAACGCCGACGCGGGCCGTTTTTGGAGAAACTCAGGCGAGTCGGTTGCAACCGCCGCCGCTGAAGGCAAGACGCTGAGCGTCTATGCGGTGTGGGACTACAATTGGCCCTGGGAGGGCGGTCCGAGCTCGGACTGAGCCCTGCTCTTTCCGGTAGAATACCGGATGCGATGGGTGCGGATTCTATGAGGTTTCCTAGTGTCCGCACCTTCGTTTTGGGGCCACGAACCACGAACCACGAATCACGAACCACGAATCATCTCTCCTCGTTGACTCGGGGAGTGGGTAATGGTATAATGTGCATCAACCACAGGGAAGGCAAAGAACAATGAACACAAAACTGATGAAGTTCGTGAAGCCGTTTGCGGCGCTTGCCGCGTGCGCGCTTGCGTCGTTTACTGCGGCGGCATATACCGCCAACGACGGCGGCTACACCTGGACGTACCAACTCGACGGCGGCACTGCCGTCATCACAAAAGGCTCCGGCCAGAAGTCGGCGGCTCTGTCGCCGAATCCCAGCGGCGTGGTCACCCTCCCTTCGGCGCTGGACGGCCACAAGGTCTCAAGTATAGGCTACGGCGCGTTTTACAACACCGGCTTGACGGACTTGGTCATGTCTGGCGTGCCGACATGCACGAGCATCGGCGACTATGCTTTTGCGAAGTGCGCGTCCCTGACCGGCTTCGCGGTCAACGACAGCGTGACCACCGTAGGCAGCTACGCATTCTCGGAATGCACGGGGATGACGACCCTGACAATGGGCAGCGGCGTGAGGTCGATCGGCAGCCGTGCGTTCCAGACCGCGACATCGCTCAAGAGCGTGACGATCCCCGACAGCGTGACGAGCATAGGCGAGAGGGCCTTCGAGTCGTGCTCGAGTCTCGCCACCATGACGATCGGCAGCGGAGTCACGGCGATTCCGACTTATTTCGCCTCTGGCTGCGCCAAGCTCGCCAATCTGACGATCGGCTCGTCTGTTGCGTCGATCGGCAAGTACGCCTTCAATGGCTGCTCCAGCCTCGACGTCGTAACGATTCCCCTGTCCGTGACGGAGCTTTCCGACGACGCCTTCCTCTTCTGCAGCAGCCTGGACATCGCATACGTTCCGGTGAGCCTTAAGGGCAAGTTTGACGAATCCGGCGTCTTCGGCGGCTGTGCGGAAGATTTCAGGGTGGTCTACTACGATGCTGCGACGGTCTCTGGTTATACTTGGTACTACACTGTACTGGACGACGGCACTGCCGAGTTGGTTCCCGCCGGGGCGGAATCGTTGGCGGTCTCGCCAGCGCCGGCTGACGGCTCCACCCTCGTGGTCCCTGACGAGCTGGACGGCTACGCCGTCTCTTCGATAGGCAAAATGGCGTTCATGGACGGCAAGATGGCGTCCGTGGTTCTTCCGGATACGGTGGCGACGATATGTCAATATGCATTCTACAAGTGTGGCGCGCTCGAGCGCGTCACTATGCCGTCTGCGCTGACGAGCATTGGCGAAAGGGCGTTCTGTTCCTGCAAATCCCTTGCCTCGTTCGACGTGCCCGACAGCGTGACGAGCATAGAGATATCCGCACTTGCCGGCTCCGGCATTGAATCGTTCTCGTCAGGGCGCGGCGTAACGGCTCTTCCCAGTTATCTGCTCAACAGCTGCCCAAATCTGCATACAGTCACCATCCACAGGAACGTGAGGTCGATGGGCATTGGGATTTTCTATTTCAGCTCCTCCATCTCCCGCATAATGGTCGACAACGGCGACACGGAGCGCGTGTCGAAGATGATCAAGGACTCGGACTACGACGTGACGGGCCTCGCCTTCGAGGAAGACACCACGCCTTACTACATAGTCAGGTTCCACCGCGACGACGCGAGCGACGAGAAGACCTCCGACTGCTACTTCGACTACGGCGTGGCGACGCAGCTGCCTACGCTAAGGTCGCTCGGCTGGGCTCGGCGCGGACTCGATTTCCTCGGCTGGGCCACGAGCAGGGCGAACGCCGACGCGGGCAAGGTGTGGAAGGCCGACGGCGCCGCGGTCTCTACTGCGGCCCAGCCTGGCAAGACCCTCGACGCCTGGGCGGTGTGGGCGATCAAGTCCGACAGCTACGCGCTGGAGTTCGTCCGCAACGACGGCGCGGGGACGTGGAGGACGGTCGGGTTCAGGTACGGCGCGAAGACGCGGATGCCGTCGCTCGCGAAGGGCCTCGGCTGGGCGCGGCGCGGATACGACTTCATGGGCTGGGAGCTCACGACCGCGGACGCGAACGACAACACGCGCGCCGCGCCGTGGAAGGGCGACTGGGCGTACGTCTCGACTCCGACGAAGAAGGGCTCTCTCCTCACGACATACGCGCGCTGGAAGCTTAAGCCCGGCTGCTACCAGATCCGCTTCAACAAGAACGACGGCACGGGCAGGTGGCGCACGCTCGGCTTCGAGTACGGCAAGTCCACGAAGCTCTCGACGATCTCTGGCCTCGGCTGGACGCGCCCCGGCTACACGTTCAAGGGCTGGGCGTCGAGCAAGGCGAACGCCGACGTCGGCAAGGTCTGGAAGCTGGACGGTGCGTGGATCAAGGACGGCACCGCCGAAGGCAAGACGCTCAGCATATACGCAATCTGGCAATAAGCGCGCTCCGGCGCGGGGGGCGGCATCCATGGCGAACCCTTGACGGTGGGTGGGGGTTGTGGTACAATACGCAGTGTAGGAGAGACTCTCTCTCGGTCGGTTTTCAAACAGAAAGGCAGGCAAAAGATGAGTACAAAACTGATGAATGCGCTGAAGACTTTCGCCGCGTGCGCGGTGTGCGCCTTCGCGTCGCTGAACGCAGGCGCCGCCACGATTCCAGTCGGCGGCTACACGTGGACATACCAGCTCAACGGCCGCGAGGCCACGATAAGCAAGGGCTCCATGTCGATGGCCATATCTCCGAACCCCACGGGCGACGTGACCGTCCCGCCGTCGCTGGCCGGCTATTCGGTGACGTGCATAGGCTACGGCGCGTTCTACAACGCCGGCTTGACGGGCGTGACCATCCCGAGCTCCGTGACAAGCCTGTCCTACGGCGCGTTCTACGGCTGCGCTTCGCTCAAGCAGACCGGTCTTACCTCCTCCACCGAAGTCACGTCGGTCGGCGACAGCGCGTACAGGGGATGCGTGTCGCTTACGTCCGTGAACATTCCCGCCAAGGTGCTGAGCGTGGGCGTCGGCACCTTCGCGGCGTGCACGGGGATCAAGACGCTGCAGGTCGGCAGCGGCATAAAGACCATTCCCGCCTCCTTCGCCTCGGGCTGCTCAAGCCTTCTCAATCTTACGATCGGGTCGAACGTGCAGACGATCGAAACGCTGGCGTTCAAGGACTGCTCCAGCATCGAGACCGTCGTGCTCCCGCTGAGCCTCACAAGCCTCGCAAGCCAGAGCTTCAAGAACTGCTCCAAGCTGAAGACCGTATACGCGCCGATCGCCCTCAAGGCCACCATAGAAGCCTCGAAGGACGATATCTTCAGCGGCTGCCCGAGCACCCTCGGCATCGTCTACTACGGAAGATACACGACCGGCGGCAAGACGTGGAACTACTACGTCAACAGCGCCGGCGGTGCCGTCATATCCAACGATCCGACCCTCTTCAGCTCCAGCGCGGCGGCTCTCCCGAAGCCTTCCGGGGCGCTGACCATTCCCTCCAGCCTCAACGGCTATACGGTGACCGAGATCGAATGGGGTGCGTTCGCCGAATGCACGGACATGACGTCGGTGACGATTCCCGACGACGTGGCCTTCATCGGCTACGGGGCGTTCAGCTACTGCTCGAAGCTCGCGTCGGCGTCTCTGCCGAAGGCCATGCTCGCGAAGGCCCAGAGCGGGGAGTTCACCGAAGGCGACGCGTTCTACGACTGTGCCGACGGACTGGTGGTCCTGTACCGCCAGAGCTCGACCGTGAGCGCCCAGATCATAGGCGGGGTGACCTGGTACTTCATCATTGACGGCAGCACCGCGTCGCTGGTGAGCCCGGGCAGCTCCGCCCCGTGCATATCGCCCGCTCCGACGGGCAGCCTGACGGTCCCCGCGAAGCTCGGCGGCAAGACAGTCGCGGTAATCGGAGACAGCGCGTTCAACAAGTGCGGCGAGCTTACGTCCATTTCGTTCTTGTCGACCGCCTCGATCAGGAGAATCGGCGAATTTGCATTCAACGCATGCAAGAAGCTTTCCGCCTTCTCCGTTCCGGCGGGCGTCACGGACATCGGGCAGTACGCGTTCAAGGACTGCGACGCGCTGACGACCATGACGATTCCCAACGCCGTGGCCAACCTCGGCAAGGGCGCGCTCTACGACTGCAACAGCCTGAAGACGCTGACCATCGGCATCGGTGTGATGGCGATTCCGGACGATTTCGCCTACTACTGCACCTCGCTTGAGGCCCTGAACATCGGCGCCAACGTGACGTCGATCGGCGAAAAGGCCTTCGGCGTGTGCAACAAGCTGGAGGAGGTGCTGATACCCAGCGGCGTGACGAGCATCGCCAACGGGGCGTTCGCCTACTGCGGCAACCTCACGAGGGCGAAGCTGCCCGAAAGCCTGCGCGGCGTCGTCGACGAGGCGAACGTGTTCAGGGACTGCCCCAGCTACCTGCATGTGCTCTACTACGCCAGCACGGGCGCCTATACGGAGGTCTTCGGCGGCTATACCTGGTATTTCATCGTCACGGGCATCAACGAGGCCACGATCTACAACAACGGCGACTGCGCCATCTCGCCCGCGCCGTCCTCCGGTACGCTCATCTTCCCCAATACGCTTGGCGGATACCCCGTCACGGGAATCGGCGAGAATGCGTTCGCCAACTGTACGAAGATGGAGTGCGTCCAGCTGCCTGACGCGCTGGTGTCGATTGGCGGCTACGCCTTCTCCCACTGCTACAAGCTTTCCGGCGCGCCGCTGCCCTCGGGCCTCCTGTGGATCGGCGACTGCGCCTTCGAGAACTGCTCCAAGCTGGGGGTGATCGACATCCCCGGCAGCGTGACCAGCATCGGCGCCAATGCGTTCCAGTACAGCGGGCTCTACTCCGCCACGATCGGCGGGGGCCTCGAGACGATCAAGGCCTGCACGTTCTACGGATGCTCCCATCTCGACACCCTGACCATTCCCAAGAACGTGACGGCGATGGGGGCCGAGGCGTTCTTCGGCACCGCCCTCAGCACGGTCAAGGTCGACTACGGCGACACCGACCGCATCGACGCGCTCATCAAGGGCACGGGCTACAATACGACCGGGATCACGTACGAGGAGGGCGAGAGGCCGGCCTACACGATACTCTTCCACCGCTATGACTCGAGCTCCGAGAAGACCGCCGCGTACGACTTCGTCTACGGCGTCTCGACGCATCTGCCGTCGCTCAATTCGCTCGGCTGGGCGCGGCGCGGCTTTGACTTCCAGGGTTGGGCGACGAGCAAGGCGAACGCCGACGCCGGGAAGGTGTGGAAGAAGGACTGGGCGATCGTCTCGACCGCCGCGGAACCCGGCAAGACGCTCAGCGTCTACGCCGTCTGGGCGCTCAAGAGCGACAGCTACGCGATACAGTTCATCCGCAACGACGGGGCGGGCACATGGCGGACTGTCGGGTTCACGTACGGCGAGAAGACGCGCATGCCGTCGGTGGCCAACGGCCTCAAGTGGGCGCGTCGCGGCTACGACTTCAAGGGCTGGGCGCTCACGACGGCCGACGCCAACGCCGGCAAGATCTGGAAGGGCGACTGGGCGTATGTCTCGACGCCAGTCAAGGCGGGAGAGGTCCTCACCGTCTACGCGGTCTGGGCGCTGAAGCCGGGCTTCTACCAGATCCGGTTCAACAAGAACGACGGTAGCGGCAAGTGGCGCACGCTCGGATTCGAGTACGGTGTCTCGACCAAGCTTCCGTCCATCGATGCGCTCGGCTGGGCACGCCAGGGGCACAGCTTCGATTTCTGGGCGTCGAGCAAAGCCAACGCCGACGCGGGCCGTATGTGGAGATACGGAAACGCGACGGTCGCCACCGCTGCCGCGGAGGGCAAGACGCTGAGCGTCTATGCGGTGTGGGACTACAATTGGCCCTGGGAGGGCGGTCCGAGCTCGGACTGAGCCCTGCTCTTTTCGGGTTCGTGAGAACAGCGGATAGAAACTTCGGCCGAACATCTGCCATCTGGCAGTGGCGGAAAGCCGGTAGAATACCGGATGCGACGGGTGCGGATTCAATGATATAATACCACCAACTTTAGGCGTCGTGGGGTCATTGATGATGAGAGAGATTAACGGGGCGCTTGATGCCTTTGTGCGCATGGGCGGCGACGAGAAGAACATCACGCTTGTGCGGGGCCGCAAAGGCTTGTGAAAGGCGGGGGCTTCGCTCGATCCTTTCCGATGCCATTCCTCTGCCGCGCCGTTTTTGCTTAGCGGTTGCCTTGTGCGGAGCATTATCTCACCGTTGGTGCGCGACGGGGCGCGCACGGCAGAACTGCTGGCGCACAAACCAAAGGCAGATCATTGCTGAACCATTGACGGGGGGCGCCGGGTGGGGCGAGCCCTCCGGGCGAGCCGAGGACGGCTCGCCCTACCTTGCGGCTCGCCCCACCTTGCGGCGCGCTCGGTGATCGCGCCCTACCGGGCAGGCGCATAAATTTTAACATTTCATGCTTGCTTTCCCGTCAGAGGTGTGTATAATGCATGCCTAACTTTCATTAGACAATACAGATTTATACGTGCCAATCGATGAACAAGGCAAAAATCAAAATGCTCGCGTTTTTCGCGAGTTGTTCCGCCGTTATGGCTTTTTGTGGCTGTGACGGGTCGAAATCGGAACCTGGCGGGGCCGCGACGAACGCGGCCGCTCCCGTGTCCGCGACGAACGGGGCCGCGACAAGCGCGGCCGCTCTCGTGGGGGCCGCGACGAACGCGGCCGCTCCCGTGGCCGCGACGAATGCGGCCGCTCCCGGTGGGGCGAAGTCGGAGAAGGCGAAGCCTGAAAAACCGAAGGAGCCTGAGGTCTGTGGATTTGACGTTGACGGGCTGCGTGGCATTTACATTCAGGTATCTGATACGCCAGATTTGACCGCGTTCATGGAGTATGTGGAGATTGTGCCGAATCCCGGGCCTGTGACGACGGACTACTACGGCTGGAGTCAGAAGGTGAAGGTGATGGCGGACTTCCAGCCGCGCACCACGTATCGCGTGACAGTCAAGGCTGGTTTGCCGATGGCTGACGGAAAAGTGACGAAGGAGGAGTTCCGCCGCACGTTCAAAACTGGCGACCGACCGGCCTCCGTCGCGTTTGCCGCCCGTGGGCGTTACCTTCCTCCTGCTGGCCGCCGTGCCATCGCCATCGACACCGTGAACGTGACGAACCTTGAATGCAGGATTCGCCCTGTGCCGCGCGCGAACATCGTGCAGCTCCTTGCGCGCGAGGAGGACCGCTACCGCCGCTACTATGGCGGCGGTGGAGATTCGGAGGAGACCAAGGACATCTCCGGCGAACCCATTGTGAAGAAGTTCCGTCTGTCTCCGCGCATCAACGAGAAGATCACCACGCCCCTTGAAATCCGCGACATGGACGGTGTATCCGCGAATGGCGTGTACCTCGTATCGGCGAAGGACGCCGGTGACAGCTCGTCCGACGAGATATACCGTCTCGTGTGCCTTACGGACATCGGTCTCTCGGTGCGCCAGACGGAGGGGTGCGTGTATGTGTGGGCGACGTCGCTCACGCAGGGCAAGCCGCTCGCCGGGCTGCTCGTGTCGGTGTACGGCGCAAACAACGTCATGGTGGGCGAGGGCATCACGGATGCCGATGGCTGGTGCGCCTGTGATGTGGCGAAGGACGCGGATGCGTTCGCGGTTGTCGCCTCCCGCAAGAACGGAGTCGATTCGTCTTTCCTCGCGCTCACGAAGCAGCTTGACGAAACCATCGCGAAGGGTGCGCGCCGGTCTTTCGTGGCGAAGAACGCATGCGAGGCTTACGTGTGGACCGACCGCGGCATCTACCGCCACAACGAGAAGATACTCGTACACGCGCTCCTGCGCAATGCGGAAGGCAACGCGCCAAAGCCGTTCCCCGTCACTCTGAAGCTCGTGGATCCCGAGGGAAAGGTCTTCGCGCGCAGCACAGGGCTGTCTGACACGGTTGGCGCCGTTGCGGCGGAGTCGTTCGTCGTGACGGACGACCAGATGAGCGGTGTGTGGACCGTCGAGGCAGTCACGCCTGGCGACCCAGATGTAGAGATCGGTTCTCGCACTATCAGAATCGAGGAGTTCGTGCCGCCGCAGATCCGCGTGAAGGTGGAGACGCCTCCTGGCCTTTCTGCGACGAACGTGTCGTTCACCGTCGTGGCTGAACACCTCTTCGGCGGGCCCGCGAAGGGACTTCCGGCGGAGGCTGCGGTGTCGTTTTCGGACGAGCCGTTCGCGCCGCGCGGCTGGAACAAGTTCCGCTTCGGCGACGAAAACCGCAGCCTGCAGCCGAACTTCGAGAAACTGGACAGGTGCACGCTGGACGCCAACGGGCGCGCGGAGTTCGCCGCCGCCATGCCGCCGCGAAGCCGTCCGCGTGCGGCCGTGAAGATGACGGCGCAGGGTTCGGTGTTCGAGACGGGGGGGCGTCCCGCCGCCGGTCGTGCCATCTGCACGCTCCATGTCTATCCCTACTACATCGGCGTGATGTTGCCGGACATCCTGCGTGAGGATCGCCAGCCGCAGGCCTGTCGCGTGGTGCTCGTAAATCCCGACGGCACGCCGCATGTCGGCGCGCGGAAGCTCGAGGCCCGGTTCGAGCGCATCGAGCACGTCTACGGACTCAAGCGCAACGACAACGGGTTCTTCGAGTGGATGAGCGACAAGGTGCGCTACCCGATGGGCGCTCCCGTGGAGGTGGGCGTGACTGCGGAGGGCGTCGCCACGCTCGAGGTGCCACGCTCGTCCTGCGGCGATTTCGCCGTGACGCTGCGCGATCCCGCCACCGACGTCTCGTTCGGCGCGTCATACTGGGTGGGCGGCGCGGGCGACGATGCGTCCGTGCGCACCTCGCTCGCAACGCCGTCGCACGTGACGCTCGTCGCGGACAAGCCCGTCTATTATCCCGGCGACGTGCCGCGCATCGCCGTGAAGGCCCCGTTCAAGGGGTACGCATGGCTCGAGGTGATGGGCCGCGACGTTGCCTACTCGCGTGTCGTGGCGCTCACCAACGCCACGTCGGAGGTCGAGCTTGAGCTGGTGAAGGCTGCGTTTGCACCGGGCGTGGACGTGGCACTGAGCGTGGTGCAGGCCGCAACTGCCGGACAGCGTCATGCCGCGAACCGCGCCTGGGGCGTGGTGCCGATCAAGGTGGCCACGCGCGACAGCGCGCTCGACGTTCGCGTGGCGGCGGACGTGGCGTGCGCAGCGTCCGGCGGGAGCGACCTCGTCGCGCACGTTTCCGCGAAGGGCCTTGACGGAGTGCGTGGCGCATACGCCGCCGTGACGGTGGTGGACGAGGGTATCAACCTGCTCACGGACGAAAAGGTGCCCGATCCCGTCAGCTGGTTCGGCGAGACGCGCGACGCCTACCATCCGCTTTACGACCTCTACAACTACCTGCTTCCAATCGTCGACGACCGCCTTAAGCGTTCGGGCGTGAAAACGGGCGGCGGCGCGGACGGAGATCTCTTCAACCGCATCAGCCCCGTGCCGAGCCGGCGCTTCAAGCCGCTCAGCCGCTGGCAGTTGAACGTGCCGTTGCAAGACGGCCTTGCGGACGTGAAGTTCAAGCTTCCCGAGTTCGTCGGCGAAGTGCGCGTGACGGCAGTTGCCTACAACGCGCGCGCCACCGGCGCCGGTGCCGTGCAGGCGAAGGTCACGCCGAACCTCGTGATGCAGGCGGACGCCCCGCGCTTCGCCGCGCCTGGCGATACGTTCAACGCCACGCTTACGCTTTCCAACCGCAGCGGGAAGGACGGCACGTGTACATACGCGCTGCAGATAGACGGGGCAGCAGCCCTTGCGCCTGGAGCGAAGGGGACAGGATCCGTGAAAATCGCCGACGGCGCGTCCGAGACGGTGTCCGTGCCGGTGGTCGCCGGCGAAGTTCCCGGCGAGGGGCGCCTCGTCTTCACGTCCGAGGGCATGGGCGAAAAGCACACGGTCACGATCGACCTGCCGGTGCGTCCTGCCGCAGCGTGGGCGAAGACAGCCGAGACGGTGTGTCTTGCTCCGGGCGAGTCGCGTACCTTCCGCAACACGGCCGCCGTGTTGCCCGAGGCCGCACGCCGCACGTTCACCGTCGCGTCCAGCGGCCTTGGCGAACTCGCCGCCGCGCTAGAGTATCTCGCCGCCTATCCGTATGGCTGCCTGGAGCAGACGGTGTCGCAGATATTCCCGCTAGTAGCGGCCGGCGGCGTGCTGAACACGCTGCCCGTGGACGAGACGACAGCTGCCGCCGATTCGCAGAAGGCAGTGGACGCGGGCATCCGCCGAGTGGTGTCGATGATCCACTCGAACGACTTCTCGATGTGGCCGGACAGCTCCTACCCGCCGTGGGACCGTGGCGTGTCGCTTTGGGCCGCGCACTTCCTTCTGGAGGCCGAGGCCGCCGGATTCAAGGTGCCTGCGCAGCCGCTTGGGCGCGTGAAGGGTTTCCTGCGCACGTGGGCGATGTCCACTAACGCCACGACGAGCGTATACGCCTGCCACAACCTAGCGCTCGCCGGCGCTGCGGACGCCGACCGCCAGCTGCACTGGTATGACCGCCGCGCGCAGCTTTCCGTGCTCGATAGAGCCCGTCTCGCCCGCGCGTTCGTGCGGTGCGGAGACCGTGCGCGCGCCGTGGAGCTCACCTCCTCGCTGCCGGTGGAGGACGTCAAGACCGCAGCCTTCTCGATTCTCGCGCTGATGGACCTCGATCCGCAGGACGCGCGCCTGCCGGGACTCGTCGTCTACCTCAACAACCACCGCGACAAGGCGAGCGCGCACTGGGGCACCACTGCCGAAAACGCGCACGCCCTCCTCGCGCTTGCTACCTGGTACCGCACGCGCGCTGTGAAGGGCGATCCCGACGTGAAGTGCGTGGCCGACGGACACGAGACGGCGCTTCCCGTGAAGAAGGTACACGCCATGCGCGGCGGCGGCGACGTTGTGCTGACTAACGTCGGGAAGGGCCCCGCGTACGTGACGGCCACATGTCTCGCCCTGCCGGACGCCGCCACCGTGCCGGCCGTTGCCGACGGCATCAACATCACGCGCCGCTACTTCATGTCGGACGGCTCGGAGGCCAACCTCGACAAACTCTCGCGCGGCGACCTCTTGCTGGTGGAGCTCACGATAGGCAACCAGCATAACCACGTCTACGCCGACCTCGTGGTAGAGGACCTCCTGCCGGCCTGCTTCGAGGCCAGCAACACGCGAGTGGACGGGTCTGCATATCCGTGGATTGAAAACGCAAAGATGCTGAACTGGGAGATGCGCCGGGAAATGCGCGACGACCGGATGCTCTTCTTCTCGAAGCGCTTCCGCGACTCGGGCGAGGATGGACGAGTGGCGCGTGCCTACTACGCGGTGCGCGTGGTGAGCGCGGGCGACTTCATCGCCCCGGGAGCGTCGGTGGAGGCGATGTACGACCCCGCAGTGCGTGCACGCACGGCGCCGCGGCGCATCCGCGTGGAACGGTAAGCTGGACCTTAAAGCAAATTTGAAGGAGAAAAGAGATGAGCAAGAAAAACAGCGACGTGTTCTCTGAGGTGATCGTGGGCATATTCATGGTGGCCGTGATCGCGCTTCTGGGATACTTCACGATAATCATATCCGGCGTGGACGTGATGTTCGGACGCAAGCGCGCAACAGCGACGATAGCGTTCAAGGACGTCGGCGGCCTGAAGGAACGCGACAACGTGGTCTACCGCGGCATGAAAGTTGGCACCGTCGACAGGATCATCCTCGGCCAGTCGAACATCCTCGTGGAGGCGTCGGTGGACGATGACGTGGTGCTGCGCAAGTCGTGTCGCGTGTCGGTGTCGGCGCTGTCGCTCCTTGGCGGAAACTACCTTCTGCTGGAGGAGGGCACTGGCGAGCCGCAGCCGCTAACGACGACCGTTTTCCACGGAGAACCGCCCGTCGACTGGATGCGCGACCTCGGCACCATCGCGCGCAACCTGAGCGACCTGACGTCCGACGGCAGCGTGCGGAGCATCGTTACGAACTTCGAGGCAACGGCAGCCAACCTCAACACCATCGTCTCGCGCGTGCAGCGCGGCGAGGGTACGGTGGGCAAGCTCCTCTCCTCGGACGATACGGTCTACAACGACATAAGCAACGCGGTCGCCTCCGCAAAGACGGCGGCGGCGGACATCAGCGCGATCGCCTCTCGTGTTGAACGCGGCGACGGTACGCTCGGCAAGCTCCTCTCGACGAACGACGTCATCCACGCCGATCTCCGCGATGCGCTCGCGTCGGCAAGGACGGCGCTGGACGCGGTGAAGTCCGCCGCAACCAACATCAACGCGATTGCAGCGCGACTGGAGCGCGGCGAGGGCACGATGGGCAAGCTGCTGTCTTCGGACGACGCCGTGTACGCGGACCTCAAGGCGTCTCTTGCGAACATCCGCAAGGTCACGGACGACCTCAAAGCCGGCGATGGCCTTGCGGGACGCCTCGTCTACGACAAGAAACTCGGTGCGGACGCCTCCGAACTCCTCGACAACCTCAACGGCGTCTCTTCGCGCCTTGCAAAGGGATCTGGCACGCTCGGCAAGCTCATGACAGACCAGGAGCTGTACAACGAGCTCAACGCCCTTATCAAGGACGTGCGGCAGATCGTGGACAACTACCGCGACACGACGCCCGTCTCGACCTTCGGCTCCCTCATCATGGGCGGGCTGTAAGGATACGCATTTCATCGGATGGTGCGAGCCCTCCGGGCCGAAGTTTGGGTAGGGCGCGATCACTGAGCGCGCCGCCGGAACGGAGGCCAGAACCCGCTCGTTCCCCTCTATGTTCGCTTCACCGACGAGCAGCACTGCGCCGAGATCGCCCGCCTCCTCACCCCGCCTGGCATGAAGGCAGAGGTGAAGGTGGTGTACCAGACGGTGGAAAATCTGCGGAAATGTTTGAGGGGCAGGACACCCGACAATCGGCAACCGACATCCGGGACGACAGTTCGACAGACGACACATGGCGCGAGCGCATGTATCTGCGACTGGTATTTCACCGGCGACTATCCCACGCCCGGCGGGTATAAGGTGTTGCACAAAGCTCTTGAAAACTATCTGGTCAATAATTCTGAGCGTTCGTACTGAACGGAAAGTTCGGTCGCCATTGGCCGTCATTTGCATCTTCGCGAGCAGTCGAGACTGAAATGTGGTATAATGTGAGCGCCAGGAGGAAAATGGCAGATGACATCAAACAAAGCGAAAAACAGAATCGAATACTTCGTTGCATGCGTAGCGGAGTTCGCCGAAGCTTTTGGCCTCGATGCCCAGAAGTCGTTTGACTACCTCGACAGGCATTGCGGCATGGACTTCTTGATGAATTGCTATGAAGCAGAGCATACGGTCTCATTTGCCGACGCCGTGATCGACCTTCAGAAAGTGTGCCGCAGAAATGGGGGGCATCTCTGATGAGGCTTTATCACGGAACCGATGCGTTCTTTGAACGGCCGGATTTATCCATGTGCCGACCATTCAAGGATTTCGGGAAAGGATTCTACCTGACTCCTGATCTCGCTGTCGCAAAACGGATGGCTGAGCGTTGTGTCGAGCGTTCTAATTGGCAAGGTGCGCCGAAGTATGTATATGTCTACGATTTTGACGATGCGGATCTCACTGCCCTGAATGTAAGGCGTTTCGCTCCGATAGTAAACGAGGAGTTTGCCATGTTTGTAATGGCGAACCGACAGATGCGAACTACGGCTGCGGATCACAATCGTGACCATCGCTACGATATTGTTGCCGGCCCTATTGCGGATGACAGGATGGGGGTGTTGTTTAGAAGATTTGAAGATGGCGAGGTCACGATTGAATATCTGGTGGAAGAGCTTAAATTCAAGAAGTTGTCGATGCAGTATTCTTTTCATACGGAAAGGGCTTTGTTGAAATTAACGATGAAGGAGGTGCGTCATGTCTAAAATTACATTTCAGCATCTCGTCGAGAAGGCGGTGGCGGAAATAGCCCTTGCACTTGTACGGAAACAAAAACTTTCCGAGAAGGAGGCGCTGAGGGAAGTCTATCATTCGGTTTTCTACAAAAAACTGCTCAACCCCAAGACGGCGCTTGCCATTGAAAGCCGTGCATCTCAAGTTTATCTCTACATGCAACAACGCACTGCTTAAACACGTGGGTAATATCGGCGATGGAGATGTGGCAATTTGGGCCAGAGGGAATATTCAATATTTGGGAGAGTGAGAGGATCACAGGCTCGCCGAAGAACTCGGCTTATCTGAGGATGGTGTGACATGAGCAAGGAATTCCGCTTCTTCATCTATCTGCTCGAGCGCTACGCCGAACATCTTGGCGTTACCGCCGACGTCGCCTATCGTCGCCTTTCGCAAAAAAAACTTGTCGATTATGCAATCGGAATGTACGAACTGTATCATGTCGAGGCAATCGAAAACGCCTTTGCCGACCTCGACAAACGATTGTCGGCATGACATGCAAAAAGGTTATTCGTATGGCATTAAAACCACCTCATGCACAAGAGCGATGATCCTACTGAATTTTTCATGATTCCCCTAATAACCAATTTATAGTATAATGAGCGGCGTCCGAAAAGAAAGTGCAAACACATGCCGGCAACATTGGAATTAAACGACGCCGAAACTCCCGTAAAGGAGTTCTTCAAGCGTGCATTCATGGGCGAGCCACAGATTGTGACTCGACATGGTGTTCCATCTCTTGTCATCATCACGTATGCTGATTATGCAGCAGCGAAAATATCCGTGAAGCAAAGAGCAACATCCTCTCGGAAACGCAAGTCTTTTGTTGATTTTCTTCGGAGTTGTCCTGTTGATTTGTCAGAACTTGATCTTGAACGAGACAAAGATACAGGTAGGAATCGTGAATCTATTTTTGCGGAAGGCATGTTTGCGTGAAGTACCTCCTCGACACTTGTATCATCAGTGAAACAGCTCGATCGCGGCCAGATACGAGGGTAATGGAATGGCTTGGTTCTGTGGACGAAGGCGACCTTTTCGTTCCCGCTGTAGTGTTTGGCGAGTTGCGTAAGGGTGTGGAACGGCGTAATGACGATTCAAAGAAGATTGCTTTGGCGCGATGGCTTGATGAATGTCGCGAAATCTACGGAGACAGGATTGTCCCTTTTGATTACGATGTGTCAAACTTGTGGGGCAAGGTGGTCGCGAATCTACAGAAAGCCGGCAAAACTCCGCCCGTGATTGATTCTCAAATCGCAGCCACGGCACTCTGCCATGGTATGACTCTCGTCACTCGCAATGTGCGCGACATGGCAGACTTCTCGGTTCAGTTGCTTAATCCATTTCAAGACTGATTAACTGCAATGAAAGGAACGAAAACCACAAAACAGTGAAACGGTCATAGGCGGGGCAACGCCTCGCCACGGTCGCCGCAATGGTAAGGTATTTTCGATGAAACTGTCGTACCAAAGCGGAGTGACAAGATGATTTAAAGCAATGCTGCAAAGCAGTCGCCTTCCTAAATGTGAGAAGTTGAAGATGGACGACACTTGGCAGAGGAAACGCAACATGCGTTCACCTCTCTTTGTGTCTCCATCATGGCAATTCTCACAGCCTAGGAAGGGACATGAAGAGAGGTTTTCATTTATCCTTGATTCGTGTCCGATTGCCAAGTGGCGACACGGGACGAGGATAAGCCCGATTCTCGACCAGTGGGATGCCGATAGGGCGCAAGGAAGCTAACCGTACAGGTACAGGAAAGGATTGTTTACCATGCAGATGAAATGTCCTAGTTGTGGCAATGAATGTGAGGTTTGTGACGAACCTGCAATTGGGCAAAGTTTACTATGCCCGTTCTGTGGTGCAAAGTTTGGTTATGTACCGAAAGTGGACGGAGGTTCAGTAAATAGTGTGGTCAAAGAGGTGGAAGCATCAGGAAACAATACTCAGAACGTGGAAATGGGACAAAAAAAATATAAGGTGAATTACACCTCTTTTTTCTTCAAAGTTAAGGCTATGACTATAATTGTAATGGACAAGACTGTTGCATGGTGGAAAAATGGCAAAGGAAGGCGCGATGTGTTCTTTTCAAAGGTGAAAGTATTTGCGATAACGGCAAAAGACAAGACAGTTGCATGGTGGAAGGGCGGGAAGGGAGGACGTGATGCGTTCTTCTCAAAGGCGAAAGCGATTGTGATGACGGCAAAGAACAAAACAACATCATTATGGAATAGTGGTACGAAAGGCAAGCTTGTCGTTTGCGCCGTAGCACTACTCGTTATTTGTTTGATTTTGTTAGTAAGTCAAGGCGTCTATAGAACAGAAGGTCAAAAAGACGTAAATGTGCATGGAAGTCATGTCGAACTTAGGGATGAACAGAACATAGAGAAAAAAGCGAGCGAACATCATAATGCGTCAGACAAAAAAAGTGCCGTAGAACAATTTGACCTTGGTGTCTGTTATGTCAAAGGCGATGGCGTGCCACGAGATTATGCGCAAGCCGCAAAATTGTTTCGCTTGTCGGCGGAACAAGGCAATGATAATGCACAAAAGAATCTTGGCATTCTTTACTGTCTGGGATATGGGGTACAGAAGAACACAAAGGAAGGAATTCAATGGCTGAAGAGAGCCAGAGATCAAGGGAATGAAGAAGCACGAGAACTCTTAGACGAAATCCTCAAGTAAAAGGCAAGCCAATTTTTACGTTTTGTGGCGAGTGCCACGAAACTAAACAACAATCCTACGAACAAAAAGAAAGGAACATCAAAATGAAGATTCCAGCGATAAAGACATTGGCGTTTTCTTTGACAACGGCAATCGGAGTGACGCTTTTTGCCAAAGAACAAAAAATCGGAGACTACACATGGTCGTATGAACTGAACCAAGGTGACGCAGTCATTACAGGTGTGTCGCCCCAAACAGGCAACGTCAAGATACCATCAACAATCGGCGACGGTGTTCATCCAGTGACAGGTATCTGGAATGGGGCGTTCCGTAATTGTACAGGCCTTACAGGCGTGATTATTCCCAATGGCGTACTATATATTGGAGATGAGGCATTTATGGGGTGTAGTGGATTGACTAAAGTGACAATTCCTGGTTCTGTGACGGACATTAATTCATCTGTATTTGAAGGTTGTTATGGTTTGAAGGACGTTACGATCAGCGAAGGATTGTCAGAAATCGGTTTTGCCATGTTTGAGGAATGTAAAGGCTTGACGGACGTGACGATTCCCTATAGCGTGAAGTATATCAGTGACAAGGCCTTTATGAATTGTACAAGCCTCAAGAGTGTGAAGGTGCGGAATCCCAAGACGGTAGTAATGTTCATGGCATTTTATGGTTGTACCGCTCTTGTGGATGACAATGGATTCTTAATTGTCAATGGCACATTGCTTCGTTATTCCGGTAAGGGAGGACAAGTGTCGATCCCGAATTCCGTTACGAGTATAGCTAAAATGGCGTTTGAGGATAGTAAGGAAAGTCTGAAGGGCGTAACAATCCCTGATTCTGTGAAGAGTATCGGAGAATATGCATTTGCGGGTTGCAAAAACTTAGAAAATGTGACGATTGGTAAAGGCATGACGAGTATCGGAGGGTCGGCGTTTAATGGGTGTAAGAGTTTGAAGAGCGTGATCATTCCCGATTCCGTGACGAACATCACAGATGGTACATTTTGTGATTGCGAGGGATTGGTAAACGTGACGATCGGGAAAGGCGTGACGAGCATCGGTGCGTCGGCGTTTTCTAGTTGTACGAGCTTAAAGAATGTGGCGATACCCAACGGTGTAACATACATAGGTGAAATGGCTTTTTACTATTGTAAAGCTTTGCAGGAAGTAACCATTCCGGATTCCGTGAAGCGTATTGGGAAGCAGGCGTTTGGTTATTGCGACAGCTTGACGAAAGCCTCGATACCGGAAACGTTTGAAGATTTTAAGGCTGATATTTTCGATGGGAGTGAAGCTCTTTCATTCAAAAGAGGATTGACTGTTAGACGACTGGCAGGTTCCCAAAACTACGTAGAAAGGGTGAAAAACTACCGTTTGGAGGCGTCATTGGGTATTGCTGCTGCGCAATATGAACTAGGCATGTGTTATTGCAAGGGTAAGGGTGTGAACGAGAACATTGTCGAGGCGGCGAAGTGGTGGCGTAAGGCAGCCAACCAAAACCACGCCGAAGCGCAGTTCCAACTGGGCTGTCTATACTACATGGGGGATGGAGTGGATGAGAACGGACTAGAGGCGGTGAATCTGTGGCGCAAAGCTGCTGCACAAGGTCATGCCAGTTCATTATGTAACCTTGGTATATTCTACATGGAAGGTCGTGAAGACTTGAACATACCGAGGGACAGGATTGAAGGGTTACGGTTGCTTCGCATGGCGATGGAGAAAGGTTCAGTTAAAGCGCGGGACATACTATGGAGAATGAAATGGGAGAGCGGGAATCGACTAGATCGTTTATAATGGTACGGAACTATTGTGTCCCAGGATGCGCGAGGTGGCAGACCTCGTTGGTGGAGTAGAAGTGGTGGGGTAGTGTGACAAGTAAAGCTCGATAACAACTTGCGAAATGAAAGGAGTTAACCGCAATGAACATCTGCGTGTGATATAACGGAGCAGGACAATTGTGAAGAGAAATTCAAGGTAAATGTTTTTACAATAATGACATGAGGCGCAGAGCCGAAGTTACACTAATTGTAAGAGAAGGGCATCCCAAAGGGCTTTGTTTCCGTTGGCACAGGTTGTGCTATTGTGGAAAGCAGAGCGCGAGCGGAAGGCGTTCCTCGCGCTGGATGATGGAACGGTGTTCCACGGCGTCGCATTCGGCGCGAAGAAGGATGCGCTCGGCGAGGTCGTGTTCAATACCGGCATGAGCGGGTATCAGGAAATCCTGACCGATCCCTCCTACGCAGGACAGTTCGTCACCCTCACCACCGCCGAAGTCGGCAACTACGGAATCAACAGCGCGGACACCGAAAGCCGCGCTCTGTTTCTATCCGGGCTCGTGATCGGCGACCTAACCGAACCCAGCAACTGGCGTAGCGAAAAGAGCCTCGACAACTATCTCAAAGAGAATGGCGTGCCGGGCATCTACGGCGTGGATACGCGGGCGCTTACCCTGCATATCCGCGAGCACGGCAACCGGAAAGCCTATCTGTGGGTGGCAGATCCGGAAATTCCGGATAATCCGGAGATTCCGGAATCCTGGGCGGTTGCAAGGGCGCGCGCGTGGGAGGGCCTCGATGGGCAGGACTACGCCGCCAAGGTTACGTGCAAGAAGGCGTATGAGTTTAATGTTGCCAATGTGAAAGTGTTGCCAAGCCCAATTCCCAGTTCCAATGGCTCCGCACACTCATTGGAAAATGGCAACAATGGAATTGGCAACATTTCCACACTGGCAACATTCCACATCGTCTGCTACGACTTCGGCGTGAAAACCAATATCCTCCGTTCGCTCGCATCGTGGGCACACGTGACCGTTGTGCCTGCCAAAACCTCCGCCGAGGAAGTGCTGGCGCTCAAGCCCGACGGTGTGTTCCTCTCCAACGGCCCCGCCGACCCCGCCGCTGTCACCTACGCCATCGAAAATATTCAGAAGCTCCTTGGTCTTCGCCCCCTATCATCTACCAACTGCCAACTACCAACTACCAACTGCCAACTACCAACTCTCCCCATCATGGGCATCTGCCTCGGGCATCAGCTGCTTGCGCTTGCGTGCGGTGCGAAGACGGCGCGGCTCAAATTCGGCCACCACGGTTGTAACCATCCCGTGAAGAACCTTGCGACGGGCAAGGTGGAAATTACAAGCCAGAACCACAATTACGCCGTCGTTGGCGGCGTTGACGGCGGTCGCGGGGCGACCGCCCTACCGGGGGGCGGCGGTTTCATCGAAACCGCCCTGCCGGATTGCCTGGAGGTGACGCACGTCAATCTCAACGACGGCACGATCGAGGGCATCCGGCACAGGACGCTGCCGGCCTTCTCGGTGCAGTACCATCCCGAGTCCTGCCCTGGCCCGCACGACTCGGGCTATCTCTTTGGACAATTCAAGAAAATGATTTTAGCCGCAAAGAACGCATAGCCCGCAAAGGCTTTGCGATCTTTGCGTTCTTTGCGGCAAAAAGAATGACGATGAAAAAGCAAGTCAAATACGTGTTCATCACCGGCGGGGTGGTGAGTTCCCTCGGCAAGGGAGTTACGAGCGCCTCGCTTGCGCTTCTCCTGAAAAGCCGCGGGTACAAGGTGTTCATGCAGAAGCTGGACCCCTATCTCAACGTCGACCCCGGCACGATGTCGCCGTATCAGCACGGCGAGGTGTTCGTGACGGACGACGGCGCGGAGACCGACCTCGACCTCGGACACTACGAGCGCTTCGCGGGCGTCACGTGCACGAAGGCGAGCAACTACACCTCCGGCCGCATCTACTCCGCCGTCCTTGCACGCGAACGCGCCGGCGGCTACCTCGGCGGCACCGTGCAGGTGGTGCCGCACATCACGGACGAAATCAAGGCGGCCATCCGCAGCGCGGGGGAACATGATTGCGACATCGTTCTCTGCGAGATCGGCGGCGTATCGGGCGATATCGAAAGCCTACCGTTCCTTGAGGCGGCGCGCCAGTTTCGCTTCGAGGAAGGTGCCGAAAACACGTGCTTCGTGCACCTCACGCTCGTTCCCTACCTCAAAGCGGCGGGAGAGCTGAAGACCAAGCCGTCGCAACATTCCGTGGGGATGCTCCGCAACATCGGTATCATCCCCGACATCCTCGTCTGCCGCACGGAAATGCCGATACCGGAAGAGCACAAGCAGAAGCTCGCGCTTTTCTGCAACGTGAAGCGCGAGTGCGTGATCGAGGAACAGGATGTGACGGACTCTGTCTACGCCGTGCCGCGCGAACTCCGCAAGCAGGGACTCGACGAGCAGGTGCTGCGTCAGCTTCACCTCGACATCTGGCCCGTCAAGCACACAGTGTGGGATACGCTTGTCAAAAAGGCCACGCAGCCGAAGAAACATTGCCGTATCGCTCTCGTCGGAAAGTATATCACGATCCGCGACGCCTACAAGTCGATCCACGAGGCGCTCCAGCACGCCGGCATGGCGAACGACTGCAAGGTGGAGGTGGTGCCGATCGAGGCGGAAGAGCTTTTAGCCACAAAGAACGCAGAGAGCGCAAAGATTTCTTTGAATTCGACACGGCGACCACAATCGCTTTGTGACCTTTGTGATCTTTGTGGCAAAAAATTATCAAACATCGACGGCATCTTGGTGCCGGGTGGGTTCGGGGCGCGGGGCGTCGAGGGCAAGATCGCCGCGATCAAATACGCCCGCGAGCACAAGATCCCCTTCCTCGGCATCTGCCTCGGGATGCAATGCACGGTGATCGAGTACGCCCGTGATGTACTTGGCTGGAAGGACGCCAACTCCACGGAGTTCGACGAACACACGACGCACCCCGTGATCGACCTCATGGAGGAACAGCGCGGTGTCACGCAGAAGGGCGGCACGATGCGCCTCGGTGCGTATCCGTGTGTGCTGAAGAAAGGCTCCCTCGCTGCGAGAATTTATGGCCACAAAGAACGCAAAGATCGCAAAGAGATTTCCGTGCCGATGAGCCTCGGGGTTAACAACGAAAATGCAGTGGTCATCTCTGAGCGGCACCGCCACCGCTACGAGCTGGCGTACGACAGCGAAGGGCGGGCCGCGCTTG
>CACZAK010000037.1 GCA_902779075.1 uncultured bacterium
CGAAGATCCCCGCCCGCGCCTCGCAGAAGCGCATTGACGCCTTGCTTGCCGCCGCCGCGAAACAGGCTCGCAAGCAAATCGACGAGAAGCGCTACGCGGTCGAGATGGAGGCGACGGGCATCGCCGTGCTGAAGTACGGCATCGGATTCAACGGCAAGCGAGTGGAGTTGGCAAAATGAAAAAAGTAGCAATAGTTGGTGTTGAAGGTTCCGGAAAGACGGTGATGCTTGCCGGGCTTGGGGAACTTTACGCACGTGCGGACGAGGACGGGTACTTCCTTGCCCCCAAGAACTTCCAGACCGCTTCGTACGTGTCTGGAAAGATCTCCCGCATGCGCAAGGGCAAGTGGCCGATGGCGACGCCGGAGGATGTGTTGCAGGGACTGGACTGGACGCTGCGCCAGCGCCGTGGGGATGGACTGCGACCGGTAGACGTGTGCGAGGTGTCGTGCCTCGACTTCGCGGGTGAGGTGTATCGCTATGCATTCGTCCGGCAGGGTGCCGTGCCCACCAGCCTGGAGGACGAGGTGGCCTCCCTGAAGTCCTATGTCCGAAGCGCAGACGACCTGATCGTGCTAATCAACCTGCGTGACATCATCGTGATGGGCGAGTACGATTCGCGCGTGCAGGAGGCGATGTGGATCACGAACGCAATCCTGTCCTACGCCCTCGACGGCCAGGACGGGCGCAGGGTGCCTCGTGCGGCGATTGTGTTGTCGCAGGCGGACAGCTACGCGGACACGATCCGTTCCTGCGGCGGCGCGAAGGGCGTTTTGGCGAGATACCTGCCGCACGTTGCAAACAACTATGACTGGCTTGACATCCTCGCTGTCAGCGCCGTTGACAAGACTGTGCTCGATGACAACGGCAACATGGTGCCGGCACCGGACTTCCAGCCTACACCGCTTCGAGCTATAATGGACTGGATACGGTACGGCTTGAAAGCCACGGTACAGCAACGGGCACCGCAACCACCGCCACAGCGTCGTGACGGACAATCTCGGCGTCCAGTTAAGTCGGTGGTACCGCCGCCGTCCGGACTCGGGCAGTATTTCACGTTCCGTGGCCGCAAAAACCGCGCGCAGTACTGGCGTTTTATAGGTTTCGCCTTCGTGACGGGATTTTGTGTAGGCCTTTTTTCTGGCGGGAACGAAGGCTTGATAGGTCTCTTTGTCCTCACCTTCGTATGGCCCTCCATATCGAATGCGGTTCGCCGTCTCCACGATTTCAATCGGAGCGGGTGGTGGTGGTGGCTTTGCTGCATCCAACCCATAGGCTGGCTCGTCGCGATCATAATCGGTTTGATTGGCGGTACCAAAGGCGACAACGATTACGGCCCGGAGCCGTAAGAAAATTTGAAATGAAGTTAAAAAAGGAGATAATTATGAAAAAAACAGTAATGACAGCATCTCGGTCGAATCAGCTGGGACGTAAACTCGCTTTCGCCGTGATTTGCGCGGCCGTGGCAATGGTGGTGCAGGCGGCGGCCCCGGGCGGGGCTGAAGCTGCGTCCTACGACGTGATCGTGGCGGGCGGCGGTCCGGCCGGTATCGGCGCAGGCTATACGGCCGCGAAGCGCGGCGCTAAGACGCTCGTCCTAGAAAAGAGCGGCCGTCTCGGCGGCATGGCGGTCTCGGCGATGGTGAGTCCGTTTTCCTTGGCGACCTACAGTCCCATTGCAAAGGAGATTGCAAAGAAGATAGGCTTCGGGCACAGCGTCGATTTCCACATGGCGGACGTCCGCGCCTACGAACTGCTGAAGGAGGCGGGGGCCGATGTCATGCTCCATGCGGATGTGCTGGGGCCGGTGATGGAGGGGAACCGCGTCACGGGCGTACGCGTCCACTGCGTCGAGGGCGAACGCACGTTCAAGGCGAAAGTCGTCATCGACGCCACGGGTAACGGAATCGTCGCCGCTGCCGCCGGCGTGCCGTACGAGGAGGGGCGTACGGGCGACGGTCTCGTCCAGCCCATGAGCATCATGTTCACCGTCGGCGGATTCAATCCCGCAAAGCGCTTTCTCTGCTTCTCCGAGGAGCACGCCCGCAGCAAGCACTGCATAGTCAACGGCAGGAAGTGGGAGGACATCGTGCAGGACGAGATCAAGGCGGGCAAGTTGCCTCCCGAAGTCGGCGTGATCCGTCTCTATGCCGGCCCGTCCAGGGACCTGAACGTGGTGAACGCGACGCAGGTGAACGGGCTCTTCGGCTCGCGTTCCGCAGACCTCACTAAGGCCGAGATCGCTACGCGCAAACAGGCCGCGCAGATTGTCGACGTGATGCGCCGCCACCTGCCCGGTTACGAGAACGCCCATATCGCCGAAATGCCGGCGGTCGTCGGCGTGCGCGAGACGCGCCGCTTCGAGGGTGTGGACCGCCTCACGACGGAGGACGTCCTTTCAGGGCGCAAGCGCGAGGACGCGGTTGCGCGCCGGTGTTCGTTTGTGATCGACATCCACAACCCGGCGGGCGCGGGCCAGGCCGACGGACACGACAAGGCCGTGACCGGCGGCGCGCGCCGCGTGAAGCCCTACGACATCCCCTACGGTGCGCTCGTGCCGAAGAAGGTTGACGGTCTGCTCTTCTGCGGACGCTGTCTCTCGGCCTCGCACGAGGCTCTTGCCAGCTGCCGCGTGATGGGCCCAGCCATGGCGACAGGCATCGGCGCGGGCGCTGCGGCCGCGCTTGCCGTCAAACAGGGAATTGACGTCCGCGCGGTGGACGGTCGGAAGTTGGACCTTTTCCCCGCCAAATGAGAACAATGAAGATGAAAAACTGGATCTCGGCGGTCGCCGCGCTGGCGCTCGCGTGTTCGGCTGGGGCAGACTGGCGCGGCGAAATGCCGGAGGACTGGGTTGCCTTGCGTCCGAACGAGCGCACGGCGTCCGTTTACCACTCCTACGAGTTCGAGCCGATCGCCGATACGCCGCCGCCGGACGGATT
Organism: uncultured bacterium; assembly: GCA_902779075.1. Next base: position 2,942 of record CACZAK010000037.1, read on the forward strand.
CAAGCCGTTTTACATCAGCCACTACGGTCGGCACGGGTCGCGGTATCTCACCGGCAGCGCGGTGCCGGACGTAATGTCCGCGCTTGAGAAGGCGAACAAGCGCAACGCCCTCACCGAGACGGGGCGTTCGCTTCTCGCCGACATGCGGAAGATCGCCGCCGTACACGATGACATGAAAGGACAGCTCGCCGAACGCGGCGCTTGGGAACTCCAGCGGCTCGCCCGTCGCATGGCGGAGAGGTTCCCGGATGTGTTTTCGCGTCGCCGCCGCGTCCACTGCCGCAGCTCCGTGAGCCCGCGCGTCCTGATCAGCCAGGCGAATTTCACGATGGCGCTGAAGGACGTCGCTCCGCAACTTGAATTCGACTTCGCGACGGGCGAGCGGCACCACAAGGTCATCAACCCGCTGCATTGGGCGCGGATGGACAAGCCTGATATCGCCAAGCGCACGGAGGATTTCTCCGATTCGCTCGCGAAAAGCGGAATCGATCCGAAGCCTCTTGTAGAGCGTATCTTCACGGCGGGCAATCCGCCCAAGAAACCGCTCAAGTTCGCACAGGCGCTGTTTGAATGCGCGTCGATCTGCCAGTGCTGCCGTTGCGAGCTGGACGGACTAGACATCTACCGGTTCTTCGAAGCGGGCGAGATCAAGGCCCTTTCGCGCGCCATGTCGGCACGGCACTACTTGGTGATGGCGAACTCAGAGGAGTTCGGCGAGTTCGTCTCCGCGAGCGAGGCCAAGCTGGGTCGCGACATGGCCGCGCGTGCCGAGGCCGCGATTGCCGACGACCGCATTGCGGCGGATCTGCGTTTCGGACACGACTCCGGGCTGTGGCCGCTTGCCGGGTTCCTGAATCTGGAGGGGCCGGGAGACCGCGTGAAGGCGGCAGACGCGCCGTCCGCCTGTCCTTCCTGGAAGTGGCTCCCGATGGCGGCCAATTTTCAGATGATCCTCTACCGGAACGCCAAGGGCGAAGTCCTCGTCAAGTTCCTCTGGAACGAGCGCGAGATGCGCGTGCGTGGCGTCTCTCCGGTTTCGGGTCCGTACTACAAGTGGAGCGACATCCGTCCCCGGATGGAAGGGAACGCCACATGATGTCGCGAAATCTGCAAAATCAGATTTCGCGATATCGCCATTGCGCGACTAGGAAATATTTGTTATTCCTTTTTACGGTATCATAATCAAGAAAAGAGGTGTGAAATGGCAACATCACGAATTACAGTTAACGCTCGCATTAATGGATCAAATCCCGCCAAGGCGGAAACAATAACGTCGGTATTCGAAACGATAAGAAATCTTGCAGACAAGTATGCAGGGGAACTAAATTCAAAGATCGAAGGGCGATTGGAAGACATGAAAGCGGACGATAAATCGCACTTCCTAATTTATCGTGTCTTGGGAATATCACAGCGGGAAGGTGAACTGGTCGATGTCTATCAAAACAAGGGGCGGTTTTTGTATAAGTATGCAGGATCGTTTCTTGAGGAAGCGACCATAGAATGTCTTAAGCGAAAATTTCCTGAAGGGAAGAAGGCGAATGTTCCAAACTCTTTCGGGAGTCGTCCTAAGCAATTCGAGATAGATTTCCTGAGTGGTGTTGATGCACTTGAAATCAAATGGCGAGATGCGACAACTGATGGCGACCATATTACGAAAGAACATTTGCGGATTAAATCCATCCGCAAGCAGAAGTTAAAACCAATTAGGGTGATGTTCTATTATCCCCAACGTGAGCAGGCAATAAGGATACAAGATGCACTAAAAACACTTTATCGCGGCATCAAAGGAGAATATTATGCTGGAGATGACGCATGGGAGTTCGTCAGGGGATATACGGGGATCGACTTGAAATCAATCCTCGAGCAGATTGCAGACGGAAGGAGACTTACAAATGCTTGATTCACCGAAAATTGATTTGATTGTATGTGGAGATGCGTTGGCAGAGCTAGTCTCATTGCCTTCGGGATCCGTTAACCTTGTGTATCTCGACCCTCCGTTTTTTTCCCAGAAATCTCATGGCCTTACTTCTAGGACAACTGGGCATAGCTATAGCTTTGATGATAAGTTTGATTCGTTGGAAGACTATCTGTCCTTGCTCGTTCCCGTACTGCGCGAGGCGCGAAGAATTCTTGCCGAAGACGGTGCCATTTTTCTCCACTGCGATAGATACGCCTCCCATCATCTCAGAGTGGAAATGGACAAGATTTTTGGCGTAGAGAATTTTCAAAGCGAGATAATCTGGACATACAGAAGGTGGTCTAACTCCAAGAAGGGATTGTTGAACTCGCACCAGAACATCTATTTCTATAGCAAAAGCGACGCCTTTAAGTTCAATCAAATCTTTACCGGATACTCTCTGTCCACGAATGTCGACCAAATTTTGCAGGAACGGACGCGAAACGTTTTGGGACGGTGTGCCTATAAGCGGAATGTGTCCGGCGAGGTCGTGCTGGCAAAAGAGAAGAAGGGCGTTCCTCTTTCCGATGTCTGGAACATACCATATCTAAATCCAAAGGCGAGGGAACGGTGTGGTTATCCTACACAGAAGCCCGTTGCGCTTTTGCAGAGGATAATTGAATTGGTCACGGATAAAGGTGACACTGTGGTCGATCCATTCTGTGGGAGCGGGACCACATGCGTCGCGGCGAAAGCCTTGTCGCGGCACTTCTATGGAATAGACAAAAGCGAGGACGCGGTTCAGCTTGCACGAGAGCGTCTTGATGAGATGGTCATCACCGAATCACAAGTCCTTTCCTCTGGGATAGAGTCCTTCAGCGCAAAAGACGAGTTCCAAAGTTCTGTGCTGGCTTCGTTGGACGCCATCCCCGTTCAAAGAAACAAGGGCATTGACGGCTTCATTCGGAAAGGCGGACGGTTGATACCGGTAAAGATACAGAGGGAGTCAGAGACGATTGATGATGCGATTGCGTACATTGAACATGCGTCAAGGGGGAAAGCATTCGCAGCAAAAATAGTGATTCAAACGAACTTTAGGCATAGTTTGTTTAGTACTGGTGAAATCTTCGGTGATACGGATGTAAAAGTAATCCCTTATTTGGGATTGCAGATAGAAAATGCGCTGAACTCCGTGGTACGGTCCCGAATGGTTAAGTGACGAGTATCTTAAATGCCCTATGAAGAAACAAGTTGGTGACAGTCCCATTGGCATCTCGAATGGATGGAACCTCCGTCCGATGATAAACCGGAGGGAGTTCATGCGCTTCGGCGCAGCAACGCTGGCGACGGCGCCTTCCGTGTTGGCGTCAGTGGTATCGTCCGGCGGGAGCGGACGTCATCTGCGCATCGGCATTCTTGCCGACGTGCATCTCAAAGAACCTGTCGCCGCGCAAAAGCTCGAACGCGCGTTGACGGCGTTTCGTGACGGGTGCGTGGACGGCGTTCTGATCTGCGGCGACTTAGCGGACAATGGTGTGGTGCCCCAGCTGGAGGAGCTTGCGAAGGTTTGGGAGTCCGTGTTTCCCGAATCGAAAGGACTTGACGGCGCACCTGTTGAGCGGCTTTTCCACTACGGCGACCACGACAACCGAGGCCATTGGATGGCGGGCGAGCGCGAGGGCGTCCGCCAGCGGTATGGCTGGACGGATGAGGAACTTGCCGAGAAGGCTTGCTTCCTCCATTCGAAAGAGCATTGGGAACGCATCTTCGGTGAGCCGTGGAGTCCCATCGTACACAAGTGCGTGAAGGGGTATGACTTCGTGCTTTCCCACTATACGGCCAAAGGCGGGAACTCGCCGCTTGGACTTGCGAATTTTCTGAAGGGCTTCAAGCCCGATCCGACTAGGCCGTTCTTCTATTCGCAGCATCGTGTCCTGCGGAACACGGTCTGCGGGCCGGGCGTCTGGGGACAGGACAACGGCACAGCGGGGCGTATTCTCGCAGCCTATCCGAACTGCTGCGCGTTCTGCGGACACAGTCACCAGACAGCTGTGCGCGAGGATTCAATCTGGCAAGGTACGTTCACGGCGGTGCAGGTACCGTCGCTGAAATACGTGACCTTCGAGTCCGGCCATGCGAACCATCCCAACGGCAGCGCGGCGGAGCAGGGAATGCTTCTGGACGTGTATGACGAGAGGATGGTCATCCAGCGCATCGACTTTGCAAACCGCAAGGAGCTTGCCCCCGCATGGACGATTCCCCTTGTCGAAGGGGCGCGTCCGTTCGCGCGCGAGGCGCGTCGGCACGTGGCACCCGTTCCGGAGTTCGCGGCGGGGGCGAGGCTTGCTGCAAAAATTCTGTCGGGGAAAGGCGGCAAGACGCTTGCTCTTGAATTCCCCGTTGTCAGCGGACGTGATGGCGGTGTTCGTGCCTACGACTACGTGGTGACAGTGGATGCAATCTGTTTCGGCGGCGACGCGCAACGTGTCATCAGGCGTTTTTTCTCGCCTCAATGTCACTTTGCGCGGGAAGCCGAGCCGGAGACCATGAAAGTGCGCATTGCGCTTGGCGGGTTTGCGAAATGGAACTCGCTCAAGTCGAAGAACTGGGGCGCGCTGCATGTGTCCGTTCGCCCGCGCGAAGTCTTTGGCGGCCTGGGGCGTCCGCTAGAGGTTGATGTGTAGGGAATGGAATCAGCCCTATCTTAAAGAGACGAAAAGGAGAAACGACATGGCGACACCCAAAAGGAACTTCATCGGTGCGATGGCAACCGCCGTGATCGGATGCCTTGCGGCACTGGCGTGCGCGGGGACATCTCCCGCGCTGGCCGGGAACGATTCGACGCCTGAAACGCGGTGGCGCATCGCGGACGGCGGGAAGCGGATCGTGTGGGACGTTGCGCGCGACGCGCGGCTGCCGCACGGCGACAGGTTCGAGATGAGCGGGCTTCGGGCGTCGCTTATCTTCTCCTACGACGTGGCGGGCGACAAGTCGCTCGCGCTCGGACGCAAGGTCGTGTGGCCCGCCTACCGCGTGCAACCGAACAACACGCACGGCTCGTTCGCGTACAAGTTCTCAGAAAAGAAGGTGCCGCGTCTGATGGCGGACGGAAAACCGTGCGATGAGATCGTGGACGCGATTTCGTTCGACGGCGTCTGGCGCGCCGAATCGCGTTCCGCCGATGGTTCGCTGCGCATCGTCCGCTCTGTGTTTCCGTCCGTTGACAAGGCGGCGTCGTTTGAGTGGATTGAAGTAGAGAACGCGGGAAGTGAACCGCGCAAGGTGGGCTTCACGAAGGACTTTTCCGATTACGCCTTGGGCTGTACGGGACGTTACGAGGTGCGCGCGCAGGCGTTTCCGTCCGGCACGCGCGCGCTAGACCCCGGCGAGAAGGGCGCGTGGACGCTGCGTCTTTCGGCGCGGCGCGTGAACGAGCCGGATTGTCCTGCCGACGGAGCGGCGGAGCTTGCCGCCCGCGTGAAGCGCGTGGAGCAGCTGACGTCGCCGCTCGTCCTCGAGACGGGCATCCCGGAGATCGACACGGCGTTCCACTTCGCGAAGATCCGTGCGGGCGAAAGCATCTTCGCCACGCGCACGGGAATCGTCCATTCACCCGGCGGCGGATCGTACTACGCGGCGTCGTGGTGCAACGACCAGGTGGAGTACGCGAACCCGTGGTTCGCATTCACAGGCGACGCCTTGGCACTTGAGGCGTCCATGAACGCCTACCGCCACTACGTTCCCTTCATGGGTCCGCGCTACGAGCCGATTCCGAGTTCCGTCATCGCGGAGGGCCTCGACTACTGGAACGGCAAGGGGGATCGCGGCGACGCCGCGATGTTCGCGTATGGCGCCACGCGCTTCGTGCTGGCGGCGGGACGCCGCGACTGGGCCGTGGAGCTTCTGCCCGCAATCCGGTGGTCGCTCGAATACTGCCGTCGGCAACTGAACGAGGCCGGAGTTGTGAAGTCCAACTGCGACGAGCTGGAGCTGCGTCTCCCGGCGGGCGACGCGAACCTCTGCACGTCGTCGCTCTACTACGACGCGCTCCGACACGCCGCGATGCTGGAGAAGGAAATCGGCAACGCCGAGGCGGCGTCGGACGACGCGGCGCGAGCGGCGAAGATGTCGGAGGCGATCGAGCGACACTTCGGATGCGACATGCGCGGCTTTCACACCTATCGTTACTACGAAGGATGCAAGGTACTGCGTTCGTGGATCGGCATTCCGCTCTGCATGGGCATCTACGACCGCGCCAGGGGCACGACGGACGCGCTCTTCTCGCCCGCGCTCTGGACGGGGATGGGAATGCTCTGCGCGGAGGGCGACAAGAAGGGCGTGACATGGGACCGCAGCGTGTTGTATGCATTTCGCGGCGTGTTCGCGGCGGGATTGGGCGACGGCGTGATGGACAAGTTCCTCGCGTATTCGCGTTCGCGTCTTCTGGGCGAGCACGTGCCGTATCCCGTCGAGGCGTGGCCGGAGGGCGGCAAGCGCCATCTTTCGGCGGAGAGCGCGCTCTACTGTCGGATCGTGACGGAAGGTCTTTTCGGAATCGAGCCGACTGGACTCGGCACATTCGACGTGAAACCACATCTTCCGAAAGGCGTGAAACGCATGTCGCTCAAGAACATCCGTGCGTTCGGCCGCGTGTTCGACATTGTGGTGGATTGCGACGGCACTCGGATCGTCGAAGGAGATAAGAATCCGATCATTGAGGGTTGGTACGCCGATCCGCAGATCAGGAAGTACGGAAACGAATACTGGGTGTTTCCGACGGTGTCGGACTCATTCCGCAAGCAGACATTCTTCGACGCGTTTTCATCGAGCGATCTCAAGACGTGGAAGAAGCATCCGCGCATCCTGACGACGAACGAGGTCACCTGGGCGCGGGGCGCGATGTGGGCGCCGGACGCGCACGAAGTGGACGGCAAGTACTACCTCTTCTTCAGCGCGAACGACACATATCCGGTGAGCGGACGACGCGAGGACGGCGAACCCAAGAAACAGCCCGGCCTTCAAGGATACGGCGGAATCGGCGTGGCCGTGGCGGACCGTCCGGAAGGTCCGTATCGTGATCTCATCGGCAAGCCGCTCATCGACCGCTTCTGGAACGGGGCACAGCCGATCGACCAGTACGTGTTCAAGTACAAGGACGACTGGTACATGGTGTATGGTGGCTGGGGACGCTGCAACCTTGTGAAGCTCGCAAGGGATTTTAAGTCCCTTGTCCCGTTTGAGGACGGCTCGCTTTGGCGCAACTTCACGCCGAAGGGCTATGTCGAGGGGTCGGTAATGTTCGAGCGTAAGGGCAAGTGGTACTTCATGTATTCGTGCGGCGGATGGACGCGGGATGACTACTGCGTCAACTACAGCGTCGGCGACACGCCGTTCGGGCCGTTTGAGTTCAAGGGCAAGGTGCTGGGCGTGAAGCGTCCGCTCGCGACCGGCGCCGGACACCATTCGGTCATCCGCGTGGGCGAGGACGACTGGCGCATCTGCTACCACCGCCGTCCGATTCCGAGCAAGAGCCCGCACCACCGCGTTGTCTGTATCGACCGTATGGAGTTCGACGAAAACGGCGACATCAAGCCCGTAGAAATGACGAAGTGATGGCTTGACACCAAGATATGGGAATTGGTAAAGTATGTGCGCACAGAGAGAAGGAGAATGTCATGATTGGAGCGATATGGAAAACCTGCCGATAGAGTACAGAAACAGCGGCGCGTTGCTTGAAGACGTAAAGGCAATAATCGAGAGCGCCCGCGCCGTCGCGTATCGTTCCGTGAACGTCGCACTTGTTCAGCGGAACTGGCTTCTCGGCAGGCGAATCGCCGAAGAAGAACTTAATGGTGCTAATCGGGCAGAATATGGTAAGCGCATCGTGATGGACCTAGCAGGACAACTTACTGCACTTTATGGGAAAGGGTTTGATTTCGGGAGCGTTTACAAATATTTGCAGTTTTACAGGCGCTTCCCAATTTTGGACTCATTGAGCCCAAAATCTGGCGGATTACTTTCATGGACTCATTATCGCAAGTTACTTCAAGTTGAGAATCCCGATGCGTTGAGGTGGTACATCGACGAAGCTGCGGCTGAAACTTGGAATGTGAGGACGCTTCAACGTAATATCTCGTCTCAGTACTATGAGCGGATGTTGTTGAGTCAACACAAGGATCTCGTGAAGGAAGAAATGCACGAGATTACGAAACCTCTACAGGAACGTCTGGAGTTCATAAAGAACCCCGTCGTCGCGGAGTTCCTTGGGTTCAAAGAGGATGCATCTTTTGCTGAAAGCGATCTTGAAACACGAATACTGGACAACATTCGCGAGTTCCTAATGGAACTCGGGAAAGGTTATGCTTTTGTCGCACGGCAACAGCACATCCATACCGAGAAGGAAGACTATTTCATTGACCTCGTCTTCTACAACTACATCTTGAAATGCTTTGTGCTGATAGACCTGAAAACAAGCAAGATTACGCATCAGGACGTGGGGCAGATGGACATGTATGTGCGGATGTATGATGAAAGGAAACGAGGTGAAGGCGACAATCCAACGCTTGGAATCGTCTTGTGCGCGGACACGGATTCTGACATTGCACGATATTCTGTTCTTCACGGAAACGAACAGCTGTTCGCGTCAAAGTACAGATTGTGTCTGCCGAAGGAAGATGAGCTTCGTGCGGAAATCGAAGCGCAGAAGCGGATATTTGCAGAACAATTAGATGGTTTGAACGGGGAGAATAACAGATGATGTACCACACGACAAATAAAGTCATGGTAGTTGCGTTTGCGGCGGCGGTTGTGGCCGGGGGCTGCGGTACGGCGAGTGTACCGCATGGCGCAAGCGATGGTCAGGGAATAGCTCGACCTGCCGAGACGGCGAACGCCGTGTTTCGCGTGGGGACGTGCAATGTGCGCGTCTGGTCGAAGAAGGACCTCGCGGAGGGAAATGTTTGGGACGAGCGCAAGGACGACTTGATTGCGCTTCTCCGTCGTCTGGACATGGACGTGTTCGGGTTTCAGGAAGTCCATGGCAGGCCATATCGCGAATTGTGCGCCGGCCTGAAGGAGTGGGAGCTCGTGGATGACTACGACGTCTCCACTCCCGTCGCCTACCGCAAGAGCCGCTTCGACCTCGTGAAGAAAGGCGTGTTCTGGTTGTCCGAGACGCCGGATGTTCCCCGTTCCATGGGATGGGGCGCGAAATACATTCGTCCGTGTCTGTATCTGATCCTGAAGGACAAACAGTCGGGATGTAAACTCTGTTTCGTGAATACGCACACGGATCACATCGCGGTGAAGGCGCGAGTTGAAGGCATGAAGCTCATCATGGAGCGCATGAAGTCGTTCAGCGAGGGACTCCCCGTCGTGTTCGTGGGTGACCACAATGACGGACCGAAATCCGAAATGGCGGCAATTGCGCGCAAATTTCTGAAGGATGCGCGCGACGTCTCCGAGAAGAAAGATCCCGGCCCGATCAATACATATCACGCCTTCGGTCGTGCAAAGCCGAGGGAGCGTCTGCGCGTCGACTACATCTACGTCTCGGACGGCATCCGCGTGCGTGACTTCGTGACGCATGACGACAAGCGTCCCGGCACAGACCGCTATCCGTCGGATCACTATCCGCTCTCAGCAACCATCGAACTGCCGCTGGATTCAACCCCTGATACTATGAAGTAAAGCAAAAACGGAGGAGAAACAATGCAGAGCAGAAGAGGATTTCTAATGGGATCAATGTTCGCCGGGGCGGGATGCCTCGCGGCGGCGGATGCCGTGGCAAAGGGCGTTCCGGCGAAGAAGCCAGCGGTTAAGGACAATCCCCTCATCTACCAGATGCGCCCGATGAAGGCGCAGCTTTCGCGCGAGCTGACCGTCGCCATCGTCGGCGCGGGCGGACGCGGATGGGGCTATCAGGGATATGGCAAGCGCTTCCCCGGCACGATGAAGGTCGTTGCCGTGGCCGATCTCCTGCCTTTCCGTCGGGAACGGATGGCGAAGGCGTGGAACATACCCGCCGAACGCTGCTTCTGCGATTATCGCGAACTCCTCGCCGCAAGCGAAAAGGGGAAACTCGCGGATATCCTGATGGTCACGCTCCCGGACCATCTCCACTGCGACGCGACGATGAAGGGAATGGACCTCGGGTACGACGTGCTCGTGGAAAAGCCGATGGCACAGTCCTCGAAGGAGTGCCTCGACATGCTCGCGAAGCAGAAGGAGACGGGGCGCGTCGTGGGCGTCTGCCACGTGCTCAGATACGCGCCGTACTACGAGGCGATCAAGTCCGCCATCGACCGCGGGCTCGTCGGCGAGATCATGTCGATCCAGCACACCGAGCTTGTCGACATGATCCACACGTCCCACTCGTACGTGCGCGGCAACTGGCGAAACTCGAAGATCGCGACGCCGATGGTGATCTCGAAATGCTGCCATGACCTCGACCTCATCAACTGGTTTATCGGGAAGCGCTGCACCCATGCGAGCGCAGAGGGCGAACAGCGGTACTTCATCCCGAAGAACCGTCCGGCGGGCGCGCCCGCGCGCTGCACGGACGGGTGTCCGCACGAAAAGGACTGCATCTATTCGGCGCTGAAGACATACGTGAGGCAACGCCGTTGGACGGCTCCGCTGGATTTGCCGCCCAAGGCCACCGACGAGCAGGTGACGAAGATCCTCGCCGCCTCGCCGTACAGCCGCTGCGTGTTTGCGTGCGACAACGACCAGCCCGAACAGTACGCCGCCGCGCTCCGCTTTGAGAACGGGGTCTCCGTGGCATTCTCCTACGAGGCGCTTTCGCGCGTCGGACAGCGCCGGACGCGCATCATCGGCACGAAGGGCATGATTGAGGGCGGTGGGATCGGTTTCCGTCTTACGGAGCTTGCAACGGGGAAGAACTGGGACTGGAGCATGAAGATACAGGACATCCCCGGCTACGAAACACAAGGGCACGGCGGGGGCGACTTCCGCCTCGTTCGCGACTTCCTCATGGCGGTGGACAAACACGATCCGTCTCTGCTCACGTCGTCCCTTGAAGCGAGCGTGGAGAGTCATCTGATCGGCTTCGCCTGCGAGGAAAGCCGACTTACGGGAAAGAAAATCCGTCTGCACGGATAGGCAAGGATATCTTCTCAATTTTTCAGCCGCAGCGTTTGCGAAGGCGCGTTTGACGAAGGGTGCATCCAAATGGAGATACAAGGCGATTCTATTTTCGGGCGGACGGCGTTGCTGCTTGGCGCGGAGGCGGTCAATGCCTTTGTGCGGCTGCGCGTGGCCGTGTTCGGTGTGGGCGGCGTGGGCGGCTGGTGCGCCGAGTCGCTCGTGCGGAGCGGCGTGGGGCACCTGACGATTGTAGATTCCGACAGCGTGTGCGACTCAAACGTAAACCGGCAGGTGATGGCGACATCGCGTACGATTGGGCAGAAGAAGGTCGAGGCGCTGCGGGAGCGTCTGCTGGAGATCAATCCCGCTGCGGAGGTTGTCGCCGAAGCGCGCAAGTACTCGGCGGAGACCGCAACAACCTTTGACCTCGACAGTTTCGACTACGTGGTTGACGCGATCGACAGCTTGCAGGCGAAGGCGCATCTCATCAACGCCGTGACGCGCCTGGAGCGTCCCGTGCTCATCTCCTCAATGGGCGCGGCGCGGAAAACGGATCCGTTCCGCATCCGCCGTTCGGAGTTCTGGAAGGTGCAGGGGGACGGCCTTGCGCGCGCTCTCCGTCGGCGGTTCCGCCAGCTGGGCGAGTTTCCGGCGAAGAAGTTCACATGCGTGTGGAGCGACGAGCCACCTGCGCCGTTGTGCGGGGACGGCGTTCTCGGCAGCGCGGTACACGTCACGGGAATGTTCGGCTTCGCGCTTGCAGGCATAGTGTTGATGTCCTCGCGCCCATAGCGAGTTGCGGCGAGTCGTTTCTACCAGTTGAAAGCAAACGGCCGATTTGGTAGAATAGGTGCGTGCCCTGAATAAGGAGAACTAGAGACAATGCCCGTCAGGAAGATTTCTAACGCGGACTGCGAGATGCTGAACCGGCGCTTCGGTGCGCCGGAGCGGATCGTGTTTCGTCCGTCGCGGCATGGCGTGCCGATCGTCGTGCTGGCGAACCAGTACGGCACGGCGGAGATCGCGCTCTTCGGTGCGCAGACGGTTTCCTACCGTCCCACGGGCAACCCGCCGGTCCTCTACATGCCGCATCCATACGACGCGAAGCCTGCGGGCGAGGAGATACACGGCGGCATCCCCGTGTGCTGGCCGTGGTTCGCGCGTAACGGCGCGCCGGGGTCGAAGATCCACGGCCTTGCGCGGTACTCGACGTGGAGCGTGCGCGGGACGGAATATTCCGAGGACATCACTGAGATTCGTCTTGGGCTGTCGTCGTCCGAGGAGACGCGTGCGCTCTGGCCGTACGACTTCGATCTTGAGCTGACGGTGAGCGTGTCCATGAAGCTCACGCTCTGCCTCACGTCGAAGAACACGGGCGACGCGCCGTTCACTGTCACGGAGGGCTTCCACCCGTACCTGCTCGTGCGCGAGCGCGCGGGCGTGAGCGTGCGGGGAATTGACGGATGCGCGTTCATGGACTTCAACGAGCCGGAGAAGGGCGCGGAGCGTGTCTGGACGGGAGACTACACGCCGATCACGGACGGCAGCAAGGTGTTCATGGTCACGAAGCACGAGCACGTGATGCTCGATCCCGGGCTGAAGCGCGCGATTGCGCTCGTCTCGCGCGGCAACGGGCAGCTCATCGTGTGGAACCCCGGGCCCGGCAGCGCCGAGCGCGTGGAGGATTTCGGCGAGAACGGATGGAACCGGTTCGTGTGCGTGGAGCCCGCGACGATTCCGCCGGGCAAGCCGCTTGAGCTTGCGCCCGGCGAGGAGCACAAGCTCGTAATGGCGATTCAATCGGTGCCCGAAGGGGCCAACAACCAGGAGACACAACAAACATGAAAATGATGACAATGGCGCTGGCCGCGTGTGCGGCGGCGGTAACGGCTTACGGCGCAGGAACGTGCTGTGCCCAGGCGGGGGCGTGCGGTCCCTACCCTGATAAAATCGAAGAGGGATTCGTCTCGCTCTTCAACGGCAAGGACCTCACCGGATGGTGTGGCTCCCAGTCGTACGGCGTGGAGACCATCACCCAGAAGCTGAACAACAAAACGGTCAGGACATTCCCCGTGATCGCGTGCCAGCCCGGCAAGGGTAAGGGCGGCGGCGGGAACCTCTGCACCGAGCGCGAATTCGAGAACTTCATCCTGCGCTTCGAGTTCTGCATGCCGCCGAACGGCAACAACGGACTCGGCATCCGCATGAGCGACATCAAGAAGGACGCTGCCTACTGGGCGATGTGCGAGCTGCAGCTCCTCGACGACGGCGGCAGCCAGTACTACGATGCGAAGGCGAAGAAGGACAAGCTGAAGCCGTACCAGTACACGGGATCCGTCTACGGCGTCGTGCCGTGCCGGCGCGACAACGTCGACAAGCAGATCTGGGGCAAGGAGAAGAACTTCACCGGCGGCGGCAGCTACGTCCGCAAGCCCGGCATGTGGAACTTCGAGGAAGTCCGCGTGATCGGCAGCGAGATCGAGGTGTACCTCAACGGCTACCTGATCACGAAGGCCGACGTCTCGAAGTTCAAGGGCAACGGCGACACGCCCGACCACCGGAAGCACCCCGGCCTCCACAACAAGAAGGGCCGCATCGGCTGGCTCGGCCACGGCCACCGCGTGATGTGGCGCAACATCCGCATCAAGGAGCTGCCGTCCGACGCGAAGATGGACCAGGTCTGCCCGAAGCAGGCGATGGCGTGCCCGGCGGGCTTCACGCCGTACTTCACCGGCAAGGTCGAGGACCTCGCGAACTGGAAGGGCGTTACCACGACCGAGAAGTTCGACAACCCGAAGGTGCGCCGGGCGGCGTCGCCCGAAAAGCGCGCGGCCATGCAGCACGAGGCTGACAAGCGCATGGTAGAGCACTGGTCCGTACGTAATGGCAACCTCTTCTTCGACGGGTACAGGGGCGGCTATTCGCTTGCCACGAAGAAGGACTACAAGGACTTCGAGATGTGGTGCGATTGGCGCATCATGTCCGTCACCGGCGACTCCGGCCTCTACCTGCGCGGCTCGCCCCAGGTCCAGATCTGGGACGCGCACAACCAGTGGGGCATCGGCTCCGGCGGGCTCTACAACAACCAGAAGAACCCCTCGAAGGCGCTCAAGATCGCCGACAAGCAGGTTGGCGACTGGAACCGCTTCCACGTGATTATGCGCGGTGAGAAGGTCACCGTGTGGCTCAACGGCGAGCTCGTGGTGGACAACGTCACGCTCGAGAACTACTGGGACCGCAAGCAGCCTATCTTCCCGTGCGATCAGATCGAGCTCCAGTGCCACGGCGACCCCACCGAATGGCGCAACATCTTCATAAAGGAGCTGTGAACTGATTCTTATTTTTTCGGCTTGCCTTTTCGCCCAGTTTTCTGTATCATACACGGCGATTCGCAACAAAAAGAATTTCATTCACAACAGGAGTCAAAAAAATGAAGAGTTCGACGATGATGGCAATTGCGCTCTGCGGGGTGCTCGCGTGCGCAGTTACAGGCTGCAAGTACGACGATGACGCGCCGATTCCGGACGACGACATCGCCAAGGCCACGGATATCAATACCGATGGCGATGCATTGCCGACAGACGGCGCGGATGGCAAGGAAGTTGCCACCGTCGACGGTGCTGACGGCGCGAACGGCAACGGCGGTGCCGCTGCTGGTGCCGGTGCCGGCGCCGACGGCCTTGGGGCTGCCGGTACAGACATGAGCGGCATCCAGGACGAGAACGGCACGCCCGCCACCGGACTTCCGTTCGACCAGGATCCCAATTTCGTCCGCTGCACGGACGTTGCCTTCGAACCCGTCTACTTCGGCTTCGACGCGTCCAACCTGCAGCAGAGCGAGATGGCGAAGATCGAGGCGGTCGCCGCGCATCTCAAGAAGACGGGCCGCGTCGTGATCGTCGAGGGCAACTGCGACGAGCGTGGCTCCAACGAGTACAACCTCTCCCTTGGCGAAATCCGCGCGATTTCGATTCGCGACTACCTCTTGACGCTGGGCGTTGATTCGTCGAAGATCCAGACGAAGAGCTACGGCGAAGAGAAGCCGGCGGTCGTTGGCCATGAAGAGGGTGCGTGGGGCAAGAACCGCCGCGGTGAGTTCGCGGTGTTTGCAAGCAAGTAATCGCGGTTGACGGCTTCTGATGAGCTTCGCGTTCATCTTTGAATCCGTAGGAGGCACCGAGTGGTTCGTTCTGCTCGGTGTCATTCTTATCGTCGTAGGTCCCAAGAACCTGCCTTCCGCCGCTCGCAAGCTCGGTCAGATCATGACCAACCTGCGGCGCGCGGCGGACGAGTTCAAACGGCAGTTGATGTCGATGGACCAGGAGGTCCGCAAGGAAGTGGACAGCGCCCTTGCGGATACTCCCTCGACGTCTGATTCCTCGACGGGGTCGGAATCCGACACGTCTACCGACACGTCGCCATACGACGGCAGCGATTCCTATTCGGATGACAACCCCTATCCCGGTCATGAGGATTACTACGACGAGACATCCTACGAGAACTACTACGGTGACTCGTCCGAGGGTGGTGCGGGCGACGGGGAAAGCGGCGATGAAAAACCGTCCGATGAGACTCCGTCTGCGCCCGCACAGCCGCCTCCGCCGACCGATGAGGAGCTGCGGCGCGTGAAGATCACGGTGTCGGCTGCGCCAGGAAAGGGCAAGTGACGATGGCCGAGTTCATCAAGAACCCCGACGAGTACAACGACCCGCCGCGCCCGTTTTTCGAGCACATTGTCGCACTGCGTTCCTGTCTGATCAACGCCGTGCTGTCATGGGCGGTGTGCTGTATCTTCGTGGGCGTGTTCTCCCCGACTGTGCTGGCGTGGCTTAAGGCTCCGGCCGCAGCGCTTGAGGCTGCCGGGAAAATACGGATTGTGAGCCTCAACCTCACCGGCGGGTTCAGCCAGATAATGTCCATCGCCATGTGGGGCGGCACTGCGCTGGGCTTCCCGTTTGTGATGTATTTTGTCCTTCGCTTCGTGTTCCCCGCGCTTACAAAGCGAGAGAAGATTGCGATCCTGTTCTTCCTTCTGTCTGGGACTGCGTTCTTCGGCGTGGGCGTGGCGTTCGCGTACGGACAGCTTGCGCCGAACGTCGTAAAGTTCTTTGACTTTGTGAACAGCTGGGTAGGCCTTAGCGTGACGGAGGTGCAGATCGAGAACTACGTGCCTCTCATCCTCAAGCTCATACTTGCGTTCGGCCTGGTGTTTCAGGTGCCGCTGCTCCTGTTCGTGCTGGGGTGGCTCGGCGTAATTTCGTCGGATTCCCTGCGCCGGTGGCGCCGGTTCGCGATCGTGCTCGCGTTCTTCCTCGGCATGGTGCTTACGCCGCCGGACCCGATGAGCCAGCTTCTCATGGCCATCCCGCTCATCCTCCTTTATGAGGTCAGCATCTGGGGCGTGTACTTCAAGGAAGTGTGCTCCGGGGACCGTCCCTCCGCCAGGGGGAAGGTCAGTGGCAAGGAGAATCCATGAAGGACAGATGGCTGATCGTGTTCGGCTTTCTGGGCGCGATCCTGTTGGGGACCGTCCTTTTCATGCTGCCGGTCTCTTCGCCGTCCCACACGTGGATGCATCCTATGGATGCTCTGTTCACGGCGTGTTCGGCGGTGTGCATCACGGGGCTCACCGTGATCGACGTGGGGCGCGAGCTTTCCCTCTTCGGGCAGTCCGTCCTGCTGTGCCTCGTGCAACTAGGCTGCGCGGGCATCATGACGTGCGCCACTTTCTTCCTTGTCGTGGTGGGGCGGCGCATCTCGCTTGCGAGCGAATTCTCGCTGATGAACGCATACGGCGTCTCCGGCGTGCGCGGTTTCCGGTCGCTGGTCGTGTGGGTCGTGGTCGCTATGCTGGTGATTGAGCTTGCCGGCACCGTCCTCCTGTGGCTGCAGTTCACGTCGGATCAGCCGTTCGTCGAGGCGCTGGCGAACGGACATGAGTGGTACAGGGCGTTTTTTTTCGCCGTGATGTCTTTCTGCAACGCCGGATTCTCACTAGACCCAGGCAGCATTTCAGGGTTTCAGAACCAGCCGCTGGTGCTGGTCACGATGGGCATGCTGGTGATCCTCGGCGGCGTCGGGTTTCTCGTCATCTACAACGTATGCACAGTCAAGTTCTGGCGGCGCAACCTGATGACGCGCGGACGCCTCACGCTCCACGCGCGCGTGGTGCTGCAGTGGACGCTTCTCTTCTCGCTTTTGATGTTCCTGCTGTTCTACCTGCTGGAATGGAACAGGTCTCTGTCGGACTACGCCGCCGCGTCGCGCCCCGCCATCGCCTTCTTCCAGGCGATCACGCCGCGCACATGCGGGTTCTCCGTGGTGCCCGTGGAGGATCTCCATCCCGCCATGCGCTTTCTTTCGGGGGTGATGATGTTCATCGGCGCGGCACCGGGCGGCGCTGGCGGCGGCATCAAGATCACTACGTTCGCCGTGTTCCTCACCACGATGTTCGCCATCTGCCGCGGACACCGCGACACGGTGATGTTCAAGCGCGCGGTGCCAGAGGCAGTCGTGCGCGAGGCCACGGTCATCGTGATCGTCTTCGCCGCGCTCGTCACCTGCGCGATGACCATCCTCCTGATTAGCGAGGAGGGGCGTCCGTTCGAGTACCTCCTCTTCGAAACAGTCAGCGCCGTTTCAACCACGGGGCTGAGCTGCGCCGACACGACCGCGTCCCTTTCCACAGTGGGGCGCATCGTGATCATGACGTGCATGTTCTGCGGACGCCTTGGCGCCATCGCCATCGTCATGCTGATCGGCGGACAGGAGGAGCGCATAACCATCCGCTACGCGAAGGAGGAACTCGTTGTAGGGTAAGGTGAATTGTTCACAAATCGCAATTGCCACAATTGTTCACAAATCACAAATGGCAAATTGAATACATTTTTATTTGTGGTAATTGTGGCATTGATGAACAATTGAGATTTATGAACAATCTTTAACAAAGAATGGTAAATGAAATGAATAAGTTCAAAATTGGATGCCATTTGTCGTCGGCGGGAGGTTATCTCGCCATGGGACAGACCGCGCGTGCCATCGGCGCGAACGTGTTCCAGTTCTTCACCCGCAACCCGCGCGGCGGAGCGGCGAAGCCCGTGGATCCCGCCGACGTGCGCGCCTTCCTCGACTACGCCGAGAAGGAGGGTATCGGCCCTATTCTCGCCCATGCGCCCTACACTCTCAACGCCGCAGGCGCGGACGCACGCGTTCGAGAGTTCGCGGAGTCCACGATGTCGGACGACATCAAGCGCCTCGAACTCACCCCCGGCGCGCTCTACAACTTCCATCCCGGAAGCCATGTGGGACAGGGCGCCGAGAAGGGCATCGAGCTCATATCCTCCATGCTCGTGCGCATCCTCTCGCGTCTCCCGAAGCTGCCAGCCACCACCATCCTCCTCGAAACCATGGCCGGAAAGGGTTCCGAGGTCGGCGGCACATTCGAGGAGCTCCGCGCAATCATCGACGCCGTGGAGCCAAAACTACCCTACGCCTACCGTCTCGGCGTGTGCCTCGACACCTGCCACGTGTGGGATGGCGGCTTTGACGTCGTGGGGGACCTCGACGGCGTGCTGAATGCTTTTGATTCGGTTGTTGGCCTCGATCGCCTCCATGCAATCCATCTCAACGACTCCCTCAACGCCCGCAGTTCCCACAAGGACCGCCACGCCTGCATCGGGAAGGGCAAGATCGGACTCGACGCCCTCGTGCGCGTGATCAACCACCCGCGCCTGCGCGATTTGCCGTTTTACCTGGAGACTCCAAACGACCTAGACGGCTACCGGGACGAGATCGCTCTCCTTTCCTCCCGCCGATCATAACTCCGCACTTGATTTCCCCCCGTTTTTTTGGCATAATATTTCAATTCATGTTTGGCTTCTTTAGAAGAAAAGAACAAAAAAATGCACAGCCCGTGATATGCGCGCGGGCTGACCACTGTATTTCGCGTAAAAACATTGACCCGGACGCGCTGAAAGTGCTCTACCGTCTGTCGGGTCTTGGGTATGTTGCATACCTTGTTGGCGGCGGCGTGCGCGACCTTCTTCTCGGGCGAAAACCTAAGGATTTTGACGTGGGCACGAGCGCGAAGCCGAACGAAGTGAAGCGCGCGTTCCGCAACTGCTTCCTCATCGGACGGCGTTTCCGCCTTGCGCACGTGCGTTTCGGTCAGAAGGTGATCGAGACGGCCACGTTCCGCCAGAATTCGCAGACCGTCGGGGAGATCATCGAGCATGCGGCGGAGGGCCCAATCGAGGACAACACGTTCGGCACGCCGGAGACGGATGCCTACCGCCGCGACTTCACGGTGAACGGCCTTTTCTATAATATTAAGGATTTTTCCGTTATCGACTACGTGGGAGGCCTCAAGGACCTGAAGAAGCGCCTTATCCGCTCAATCGGCGACCCGATGATCCGCTTCCGCGAGGACCCCGTTCGCATGATGCGCGCGATCAAGTTCTCGGCGCGCCTCGACTTCGCGATCGAGCGCAAGACGGAGAAGGCCATCCGCTCCCTCCATTCGTGCATCCTCACGGCGGCGGTGCCGCGACTATGCGAGGAGCTGTTCCGACTGTTTTCATACGGCACGTCGGAGAAGGCGTTCCGCATGCTCTGGGATTTCGGCCTCATGGGCGACCTGTTGCCGGACTTGGCGAAGTTCATAGACTCAGACGGCGGGGAGAAATCTGCCACGTGGAAGTACCTCGCAGTGCTGGACCGCTACGAGCGCGCCATGCACGAACGCGGGGTCGAGGTGGCGAACGGACTGCGGGCCGCCGTGCTTTACACCGCGATGGCAAAGAGCCGGCCGGGACGCTCACGCGAGGTGGTGGGCACCATGCTCTCGTCCCTCAAGATACCGAAGGCGACATACTTCCTGGCCACGCTGCTGATAGACAGCGTGAAGCGTCTCTCGCAGCCTCCGCAACGTGCCCGCCGGCGTTTCATCCACAACCGCGACTTCGCCGACGCGCTCGACTTTAACCGCATCGTGGCCCGCGCGGAGGGCCGCAGCGAAGAAACAATTGATGCCTGGGACGCAATGTCCCGGCAAACGTGCAACGAACAAGGTGACAAAAATGACAGAAAAGAAAGAAGCTGACGTTCAGAACAACGTCGATCCGGCCCTTCCCGCATTCGTGAAGGCGGCACCAGAGCTCATTCCCCTCTGGGACTGGTGGGTCAAGGAGGGAAAGTCCACGCTGATGATGCTTCTCGTCGTCGCTCTGGGCGTAGCTGGATTCTACGGCGTGCGCGGATACATGCGCAGCCGCAATGCTGCCGCGAGTCAGGCGCTTTCGCGTGCCAACACGGCAGACGAGCTGGCTACAGCGGTGTCCGAATACGGCTCGTCCAATGTCGGCACGGCACTGAAACTGCGTCTGGCGAAAAGCCATTACGACGCAGACCACTTCCAGGACGCGCTGGACGTGTACGAGGCATTGATCAAGGATGCGGCCAAGGACGACCCGTTCCGCGACATCGCCGTGCTCGGACGCGCCTTCGCGCTGGAGGGGCTCAAGAAGTACCCCGAGGCGTCCGAGGCGTTCACCGCCTACGCGGCCGACGAGGCCAAGTCGCACGACGCCTTCCGCGTTACGGCCAAGCTGGGCATTGCGCGCTGCAAGGCTCAGCAAGGCGACGTGGCGGGTGCCGAGGCCGACTTGAACGCATTGAAGGATGCCACCGCTGACGAACAGCAGAAGTCACGTATCGACTTCACGTTGGCCATACTGAAACATTATGACTTCAGCCGCGTTGACGCATCTCCACTTGATACGTTCAATCTTCCTGCGGCCGACGCAGCCTTGCCGACACCTGCTGCGAAGCCCGCGCCCGCCCCTGCTGCGAAGCCCGCGCCCGCCCCTGCTGCGAAGCCCGCTCCAGCTCCTGCTGCCAAGCCTGCACCGGCTCCTGCTGCGAAGCCCGCGCTCGCCCCTGCTGCGAAGCCTGCACCGGCTCCTGCTGCGAAGCCCGCGCCCGCCCCTGCTGCGAAGCCTGCACCGGCTCCTGCGGCGAAACCCGCTCCCGCACCTGCTGCGAAGCCCGCACCGGCTCCTGCCCCTGCTGCGAAGCCTGCTCCGGCTCCCGCTTCTGCGGCGAAGCCCGCGCCCGCCCCTGTTGCGAAGCCCGCTCCGGCACCTGCACCTGCGGCGAAGCCCGCACCCGCCCCTGCGGCCAAGCCTGCGCCCGCGCCGGCACCTGCCCCTGCAACCAAGAAGTAAGAAACCAAATCCAAAACCCATTAAAAAAGGAAAAAGCCATGGACCAGAATCGTAGAGACTTTTTGAAGAGCGCCTTTTGGACGAGTGCCGCAATCGCGGCCGCCAGCAGCAAAAGCGCACGTGCAGCGCAGCCTTGCTGCAGCGGCGCGGCCGGCAGCATGATGACATACGCGGCGCCCCCCATCAAGACGCTCCGCGTGGGCGTTATCGGCCTCGGCCGCGGCCGGACGGGCGTGGATAACTTCACGTACATTCCCGGTAGCTATGTGAGCGCGATCTGCGACATCAACGCCGCCCGCCGCAACAGGGCGATCAAGTTCCTGAAGGACCACCATGCCCCCCAGGCGAAGGTCTACGGCGACAAGGGCGCGGATGACTGGAAGCGTCTCTGCGAGGATCCGGAAGTCGATCTCGTTTACAACGCGACGCCGTGGGAACTGCACGTGCCGATCGCCCTCTACGCGATGAAGTGCGGCAAGCACGTCGTCATTGAAGTGCCGAGCGCCTTCACGGTCGACGAGTGCTGGGAACTTGTCAAGATGTCTGAGCAGACGAAGCGCCACTGCATGCAGCTCGAGAACTGCTGCTACGGCGAGTCCGAGCTGCTCGCGTACAACCTCTGCCACCTCGGCCTCCTCGGCGAGATCACCCACGGCGAGGGCGCGTACATCCATGACCTCCGTACGTACAACTACGGCAAGTGGAACGACAAGACCGGCGGCGGCGGATACTGGAACTACTGGCGTCTCCGCCACAACATCAAGCACGGCGGCAACCAGTACCCGACGCACGGCCTCGGCCCGATCTGCATGGACATGGACATCAATCGTGGCGACCGCTTTGACTTCGTCGTCTCCGTCGATTCCAAGCAGGCCGGTTTCGAGGAGCTCGGCGCCCGCTACACGGGCGATTCGAAGGACGACCAGTGGCGCCGTTCGCTCAAGGTGAAGATGGCCGACATGAACACGAGCATCATCCGTACCGTCAACGGCCGCACCATCATGGTGCAGCACAACGTCGGCACCGCCCGTCCCTACAGCCGCCTCAACCTCATCCAGGGTACGCGTGGCGTGGTGAATGACTATCCGCTGCGCATCGCGATCGAAGAGTCGCTCGGCAAGGGCGCGCACAACTACGATCCCAAGAAGACCGAGGAAATCCGCAAGAAGTACAAGCACCCGATCTGGGCGCAGTCCGATGAGGTCAAGAAGGTGCTCGGCTCCGTTGGCGGACACGGCGGCATGGACACGTTCATGGTGCTGCGTCTGAGCTACTGCCTGCAGCTGGGCCTCCCGCTCGACATGAACGTGTACGACCTCGCGAGCTGGTGCTGCCTGTGCGAACTCACCGAGAAGTCCGCCGACAACCGCGGCCGCTCGATGGACATCCCCGACTTCACCTGCGGCGCCTGGAAGAACCAGAAGCCGTTCGGCTTCGAGGCCGTCGACTTCTCCAAGCTGGGTCAGAACTTCAACACCGTCGGCTGATCTCGGTTCTGAAGCAAGGAACAGTCGATGGGAAAGCCGTTGAACATCATCGTGTGCGGGTCGCTCGTTCCGGACCCGCTCCAGACGCTTGAACCGGTCGAGACCCCGCAGGGTCCCGGCCTCAAGAACGAGCAGATGCTCCCAAGTGTCCTCGATCCCTGGGCCGCGTGCGCCCTCTACGAGGCGGCCGCGCTCGCTAAGGCGCGCGCCGGCTCGAAGGTGACGCTCGTCGCGCTCGGACCCAAGGCGAAGCTCCAGCAACTCATGATGACCGTCGCGCAGAAGGCGCCGTTCCAGCTCGTTGCCGTGAACGCGCCCGCCGGCGGTTTCACGGACGCGCAGGAGACAGCCACCGAGCTCGCGAAGGCTATTCAGGCGATTCCAGGCCTCGACCTCTCCTCCACGCTACTCTTTGGCGGCTGCGCAAGCGCGTCCCGCGACGCGGGCGTGACGCTCCAGTTCGTGGCGGAGAAGCTCGGCATCGGCGAGTTTTTCATGGCCGTGGACGAGCTGAAGCTTGCGGACGCCGATACCTTCACGGTGCTCGAGCGCGTGGAAGGGGGACAGTACCAGTCCTCCACCTGCGCCGGCTTCCCCGCCGCCATCGGCTGGGCCACGGGCAGCCTGCCCGAGCCCCCGAACAACCCCCAGACGGGCATGATGAACATGCGCGGCGTGATGCCCGCGCTCATGAAGGCGCCGGCCGCGAACGTCGGCACGGGCGGCATCGCCTACGCGAAGGCCGAGGTGCCCGCCGCCAAGCGCGACACGGTGGTGAAGAAGGACATGACGGCGGACGCGATCGCCGCCGAACTCGTGGAGTGGATCAAACAATGAAGATTTCCGCATACAACCTCTCCGGACAAGGCTCCTTCGCCCAGGACAAACCCGCCCTTGCGGAAGCCATCAAGGCAAGCGGCGCGGACATCGTGTTGCTGCCGGGTACGTCGCGCGTGCGTCGTGCTATCGGTGCGGCCGCGCTCTGCGCCGACGCGCAGGTGGATACGAACGTCGTGAGCCTCGCCATCGACGGTGAGGTAGTTACCGCCCAGCGCTGGCTCTACCGCCAGCGTATCCTCGTCACGTTCTCGCGCGCGGCGCGTCCGTGGGTGATCGTGACCGATCCCTCGCTCTTCGCCGAAATCTGCGCGAAGGCCGGCGTGGAGCCGGCCGCGCTCGACCCGGCCCCCGCGACCTCTTCGCGCACGAAGGTGAATGGTCTCGTGGCGGCTTCCGGCGGCGGCGAATCGACCATCAAGCCCGATGCGAAGCTCCTGTTCGTCGCGGGCGCGGGCTGGACGAAGAAGCAGGCGGACGGCGCGACGCACCTCGACGAGGCCGCGTCCACGATCACCGGCTTCCTCGCGAAGTCCGGCGCGTCGCTCGGCTCGTCGAAGAGCCTCGTCGACATGCCGGAGGCGGCGGAGGCGTTCAAGTTCATGTCGCACATGAACCAGGTCGGACAGACCGGCGCGACGCCGCGTCACGCGAAGGGCCTCTCGACGTGCTGCCACGGCGAGGAACCGCACGTGGTGGGCTGGCGCTTCATCGGCGAACGCCGTGCCGTGAATCTGGACGCGAACTGCGGCTGGGCGCAGGGCAAGGCGGACGTCCTCTACGTGGCCGACGCCTTCGAGGTGATGAAGAAAGTCAACGAGCTGCTCTGACATGCCAGAGCAGCCGCAGACTCCGATGCGCAAATCGGCGATGGTCGGCGTCGTGGGACGCACGAACGCCGGAAAATCCACCGTCGTCAACCAGATGGTCGGCGAAAAGGTGTCCATCGTCAGCCCCGTGGAGCAGACGACGCGCAACACCATCCGCGGCATCGTGGAGGACCCGCGCGGACAGCTCGTTCTGCTCGATACGCCCGGACTCCACAAGGCGGTCGGACCGCTCGGCAAGTTGCTGAACGGCATGGCGCGTGCCACTTCCGCCGGCGTGGACATCCTGCTCGTCGTGTTCGATGCCGCGCACGAGCCGCAGCTCGAGGACGAGGGTTGGATGCGCCGCGTGGTAAAGGAGCGACCGGAGAAGGTCGTGTTCGCGCTCAACAAGTACGACCGATCCCCATTCTACGAGACCATGTTCCGCGATTTGTGGAAGGAAGTCACCACTGGGACAACGGGCGTCTCGCCCGTTGAAAGCACTGGGACAACGGGCGTCTCGCCCGTTGAACCCCACTGGGTCACCTGCTGCGGCATCCGCAAGGGCGGTTGCGACGCACTCCTGGACGCCCTCTTCGACCTCTCCACCCCCGGCCCCGCGCTCTTCCCCGAGGACGTCGTAACCGACTACCCGCGCAAGCTCGCGATTGCGGACGTCGTGCGCGAAAAGCTGATCCAGCGTCTCCGCGACGAGGTGCCGCACGAGGTGGGCGTGGCGGTGAAGGATCTGCACGAGGACCGCAAGCGCGGCTGGGACGTGGCGGTGACGATCTACGTGAACCGTCCGTCGCAGAAGGGCATCGTAATCGGTCCGCGCGGTTCGCTCCTGAAGGCGGTGCGTCTGAGCGCGGAACCGGAACTCTCCGACATGTTCGGCGTAAGGGTGCGTCTGGAACTGTGGGTCAAGGTCGAGCCCAACTGGATGAAGAACAACCGCCTCCTTGCTGAGATGGGCTACCTCGGCGCCACCCGCTGACTTAGTCATCACTCAAAAATAACTTGAACGCTCCATCGAGTATTACTCACAAATCTTCACAAATCACAAATGAGGTAATTGCAAAACCTCCAAAAACATCTC
>CACZAK010000038.1 GCA_902779075.1 uncultured bacterium
GAACAAGGGCGAGCGCGTGGGCGTGGTGGGGCCCAACGGCTCAGGAAAGTCCACGCTTTTCAAGATCATCCTCGGCGAGCTCTCCACGGACCACGGCGAGCTCGTGATCGAGGAGAACCCCACGATTGGCTCCACGCGGCAGAACCCCGAGCCGGACACGCCGGACGAGACGCTGCTCGAGTACGCGATGCGCGGCGTGCCGGGGTTCTGCGAGCTCGAGGCGAAGATGAAGGCGCTCGAGGCGCGTCTCGACGCGGGCGAGACGGAGGTGTTGAAGGAGTACGGCGAGGTGCAGACCGCGTTCGAGCACCTCGGCGGGTACGACCTCGAGACGCGCGTGAAGGTGGCGCTCGGCGGACTCGGGTTCGCCGTGGAGGAGTTCGCGAAGCCGTTCGCGTCCTTCTCCGGCGGCTGGCGCATGCGCGCGGAGCTCTCGCGCGTGCTCGCGAGCGAGCCGGACCTCCTCCTGCTCGACGAGCCGTCCAACTACCTCGACCTCCCCGCCGTCGACTGGCTCCAGCGCTTCCTCAAGCTCTACAGCGGCACGCTCATGCTCATCTCGCACGACCGCTACCTGCTCAAGTCGCTCACGAGCATCATCGTGGAGGTGGACGCCGGCACGTGCACGCGCTACGAGGGCGACCTCGACTGGTACCTGCGCGAGCGCGAGGTGCGCTACCAGCAGCTCGTCCAGGCGAAGGCGAACCAGGACCACCACCGCGAGCAGCTCCAGCGGTTCGTGGACCGCTTCCGCGCGCAGGCCACGAAGGCCGCGCAGGCGCAGAGCCGCCAGAAACTCATTGACAAGATCGACGAGGAGCGCATCGTGCTGCCGAAGCGCTACTCGCGGCGCGGGCGCCTGCGTCTCGCCGAGCCGCCGCCCTCCGGCATCGAGATGTTCCGCTGCGAGAACATGTTCTTCTCCTACGACGGCGTGAAGAACGTCCTCCACGACGTGACCTTCAACGTCGCGCGCGGCGACAAGGTGGCCGTGATCGGCTACAACGGCCTCGGCAAGACCACGCTCATGCGCATCATCGCGGGGACGCGCCAGCCCACGGCCGGCAAGGCCGTGCTCGGGCACAACGTGGTGTGCGGCTACCTCAGCCAGGAGTTCGCCGAGACGATCCCGCCCGACCTCACCGTGTACCGCAACGCGAAGAACGCGATCCCGCCGGGGGAACGCGATCCCGCCGGGGATGAACGAGAAGAACTTCCGCAACCAGCTCGGCGCGTTCGGGTTCGACGAGAACGACGTGGAGAAGCCGGCGGGCGTGCTTTCGGGCGGCGAGAAGATCCGCCTCGCGTTCCTGCGGCTGTTCCTGCAATGCCCCAATTTCCTTCTCCTCGACGAGCCCACCACGCACCTCGACCTCGACGGGCGCGCGCTCCTGCAGGACGCGCTCCAGAAGTACAAGGGCACGATACTCCTCGTCTCGCACGACATCGAGTTCGTGCGCGCCGTCGCAACGTCGGTGATCGAGATCACGCGCGAGGAGGTGCGTTCGTACCCGGGCGGCTACGACTACTATTGCGAGAAGAAGGCGCAGCGAGAGGCCGCCGGTAGGGCGGCCTCGACGAGGCCGCCGAATGATGCGGCGCGCGCGGGGCGCGCGCCCTACCAAGCCAGCGCATCGGATGCGGCGCGCTCGGCGAGCGCGCCCTACCAGGATGGTGCAACCGAGGTACAGAAGCTCACCTCGAAGGAGCTGCGGCAGCAGCGCGCCGCCGAGCGCGCGAAGATCGCGCCGCGCGTGAAGGAATTGAAGAAGCGCGTGGAGACGGCCGAGCGTAAGCTCGAGGAGCTGCAGAAGGCGCTTGATACAGCCTCCGAGGAGCTGTTCAACCCGAAGCCCACGACCGACTTCGCCGAGGTCAACCGCCAGGTGCGGACGATCCAGTTCGAGATCGACCGTTATACTGCGGACTGGGAGTCCGCCGCGACGGAGCTGGAACAGCTGACACATGCGTCCGCAGATGTGGTATAATATTCCCCGTTTTTTCAAGGAGAAGAGATAGAAATGTCAGAGAAACGCCGTATAGTCGTAACGAGTGCGCTCCCCTACGCGAACGGGGACATTCACCTAGGCCACCTTGTCGAGTACATCCAGACCGACTTCTGGGTCCGGTTCCAGAAGATGCGCGGGCATGAATGTCTGTATGTGTGTGCGGACGATACGCACGGTACGCCAATCATGATCCGCGCCCGCGCGGAGGGTATCACGCCGGAGGAACTGATTGCGCGCAGCCACGCGCTTCACCTAAAGGACTTCACGGACTTTGAGGTTGCGTTCGACAACTACTACACCACCAACTCCCCGGAGAACAAGGAGCTTTCGGAACGCATCTTCGCCGCAGCCGAAAAGCAAGGCTACATCACGACGAAGAGCTCTCCGCAGCTCTACTGCACGCACTGCGGAATGTTCCTGCCAGATCGTTACGTGAAGGGGACTTGTCCGAAATGCGGCGCCGAGAACCAGTACGGCGACAGCTGCGACAAGTGTGGCGCAACGTACGGCGCAGAGGAACTTGGACATCCCACATGCACGACCTGCGGCGCCACGCCCGAGGTGCGGGACTCCGAACACCTCTATTTCGAGCTTGAACCGCAGCACGAATACCTTGAGAAATGGATTCCTGCCCACACGACAAGTGACATCTCCAACAAGCTGCTTGAGTGGTTCCGGGAGCCGTTGCGCGGCTGGTGCATATCGCGCGACGCGCCGTACTTCGGATTTGAGATTCCCGGACATCCTAACAAGTTCTTCTATGTATGGGTCGACGCCCCCATCGGCTACCGTGCCTCGCTTGCCAACTGGTGTGCCCAGCACGGACAGGACATCAATGCATGGTGGCCGGAAGATGGGGAACAGGGAACGGGAAATGGGGAACAGAAGACGGAACTGTATCACTTTATCGGTAAGGACATTATCAGGTTCCACTGTCTGTTCTGGCCTGGAATGCTTCATGGGGCAGGCATCCGCACGCCCGACAAGGTTTTTGTACACGGCTTCCTCACCGTGAACGGCGAGAAGATGTCCAAGTCCAAGGGCACGTTCGTGAACGCCCGCACGTACCTCGACCACCTTCCTGCGGCTGCATTGCGCTACTACTACGCCTGCAAGCTCTCGGGTACGACGGACGACCTTGACCTCAACCTCGCCGACTTCGTGCAGCGCGTGAACTCCGACCTCGTGGGCAAGATCACGAACCTCGCTTCGCGAGGTGCGCAGATGTTGAACAAGCCCGCGCTCGGCGGTATGCTGGGTACGCTTGACGAAGAGGGACGCAAGCTTGTCGAGTTCGCGCAGTCCCGTGCGGATGTCATTGCGCAGCACTATGAAAATCGTCGATTCTCGCAGGTGCCCGTGGAGGTGTCTAAAATCGCCGACGCGGCGAACGAGTACTTCGACCGCCGCGAGCCGTGGAAGACGATCAAGACGGACGTCGAGACAACGCGCGTGACACTCACGGCTATCCTCAACGTGTTCCGCATTCTAGCAATCTACCTCAAGCCCATTCTCCCCACATACGCTGAGAAGTCCGCAGCCCTGTTCGGCGAATCCGACTGGACTTGGTCCGACGCGGCGAAGACGCTGGAAGGGCAGCCTATCGGCAAGTACGAGTACCTCGCCACGCGCATCGACGCCAAGCAGGTGGAGGCGATGGTCGAGGCCGCAAAGGTGAAGCCCGCCTCCAGCGGCGAAGTGGCCCACGAGAGCCGGGCGAGCAAAAACAAGGCGAAAGCTGCGGACAACGAGCCTCAGGCCGCTAGCCAAGATTTTCCCCTCAAGCCTGAAATCGCCTTCCCTGACTTCGAGAAGCTCGACCTCCGCGTGGGTACGGTGCTTTCGTGCGAGACGGTGCCGAAGTCGTCGAAGCTCCTCAAGTTCGAGCTGGATGCTGGCGCGCTCGGCAAGCGCACGATCTTCAGCGGAATCCGCGGGGCGTATCCCGACCCAGCAGCGCTAGTGGGCAAGGAGGTCGTGTTCGTCGCGAATCTCGCCCCGCGCAAGATGAGCGTGGGAGTCTCAGAGGGAATGATCCTCTTCGCTGGTGATCCGGGCGTTTCGGGTGGCGTCCTTACCCCGTTCGCGACAGCTGGTGCCGGCACGCCTTGCACATGACAGAGGCGCGTTGATGGGTTGAACGGACGGGCTGGATTTGGTATACTGTCCGCATAGGAAAACCAGGAGATTTTATGGGCGGATTTTGCGGCGTCATATCAAAAGAGGACTGCGTGGCAGACCTCTTTTTCGGTACAGACTACCATTCCCATCTCGGCACGCAACGTGGCGGGATGGCGGTGCTTGGCGAGAAGGGCTTCCAACGCGCCATACACAACATACAGAACGCGCCGTTCCGGTCGAAGTTCGAGAACGACTTCGCAAAGTTCCAGGGACGAGCGGGACTCGGCGTGATCTCGGATACCGACCCGCAGCCACTAATCGTCGCGAGCCGTCTCGGCACCTACGCGATCGTGACCGTTGGCATCCTCACAAACATCGAATCGCTCATGGCCGAGATGTTCGCCGAGCGGCACATGCAGTTCCAGTACTCCACGACATCAGGCGTGGTCAGTCCCACCGCCGTGGTTGCGGCGCTAATCGATTCGCAGGACTCCTTCGTGGAGGGCGTCAAGTACGCGCAGGCGCGCATTGAGGGCTCCTGCTCGCTGATGATCCTCACTGAAGAAGGGCGCTTCTACGCGGCGCGCGACCGCTTTGGACGCACGCCAATCATCTTCGGCAAGAAGGACGGATCGCTCATCGCGACGCAGGAAAGCTGCATCTTCCCGAACCTCGGTTACGAGCATCTGCGCGATCTCGGTCCCGGCGAGATGGTGGAGGCGACGCCGGACGGTCTCACTACGCTCATCGAGCCTGGCGAGGACATGGCGATCTGCTCGTTCCTCTGGGTCTACTACGGCTATCCAGCCTCGACTTACGAAGGACGCAACGTTGAGATGGCGCGTTACCGCTGCGGCGGCTATCTTGCGCGGCGGAATCCCGTTGAGGCGGACAGCGTGGGCGGCGTGCCCGACTCGGGCGTGGCGCACGCCCTTGGCTACTCGCAGGAGTGCGGAACGCGTTATGCGCGCCCGTTCGTGAAGTACACGCCTACGTGGCCGCGTTCGTTCATGCCGCCGGACCAGCGTCAGCGCGACCTCATCGCGCACATGAAACTCATTCCGATTCCCGGTCTCATCAAGGACAAGCGGCTTGTCTTCTGCGATGACTCTATCGTGCGCGGCACGCAGCTGCGCCAGCAGGCGAAGCGCCTCTGGCGTGACGGCGCGAAGGAAATACACATGCGCATCGCGTGTCCGCCGCTCCTCTACGGATGCAAGTTCATAAACTTCTCGCGGTCGAAGTCCGTCTACGACCTCGCCACGCGCCGCTACATCCGCGAAGTGGAAGGGGACGACCCGAATGCCGTGGAGAAGTACCAGGATCCCGACGGCGAGCCCTACAAGAAGATGATCGAGAAACTCCGCAACGACCTCGGGCTCACGTCGCTCGCGTTCCAGCGCCTCGACGACCTTGTATCCGCAATCGGACTCCCGAAGGAAAAACTCTGCACCTACTGCTGGACGGGCAAAGACGTTTCAGAGAAGGGCGGCTGCCCTTGCGGAGGGAAGTGTCCGCACGCCGCAGCAGCACAGAGGAAATAACAAATGAAAGACCTGCCATTCACTTGGGAAAAGCTTGAGTCGATTGTTTCGCGTTGGCCCACGCCGTTCCACATCTACGACGAGGCGGCGATCGTCGCGAACGCGCGCCGTCTGAAGGCTGCATTCGCTTGGAACAAGGGTTTCCATGAATATTTCGCCGTCAAGGCCGCGCCCAATCCATATCTCATGGAACTGCTGCGCAAGGAGGGTTTCGGCAGCGACTGTTCGTCTATGGCGGAGCTTGTTCTCGCAGAGGCGGTCGGCAACGTGGGCGAGGACGTGATGTTCACCTCAAACGACACGCCGGCTCCGGAATTCAAGAAGGCCGCCGAGATGGGCGCAATCATCAACCTCGATGACATTACGCACCTTGATTTCCTTGAACGAGTGCTGGACGGACATCTACCCGATCTCTTGTGCTGCCGCTGGAATCCCGGTCCGCTGAAGGGCGGCAACGCCATCATCGGCAAACCAGAGGAGGCGAAGTACGGCTTTACTAAGCCTCAGCTCTTCGAGGCGTACCGCCGCATGAAGGAGAAGGGCGTGAAGCGCTTCGGTCTCCACACGATGGTCGCCTCAAACGAACTTGACCCTCAGTACATCATCGACACTGCAACGCTCCTATTTGACCTCGTTGTTGAAATCTCTCGCGAAGTAGGTATCACTTTTGAGTTCATCAACATCGGCGGCGGCATCGGCATTCCGTACCGTCCTGACCAGCAGGCGATGGACCTGGAGCGCGTTGGGAAGGGGATTGAGGACGCATACCAAACGCATCTTCTTGCGCAGGGTCATCCCGACATCCGCCTCTACATGGAGTGCGGACGCTGCATAACGGGTCCTTACGGCTACCTCGTTGCACGCGTCCTGCACATCAAGGACACCTACCGCAAATACGCCGGGCTCGACGCATGCATGGCGAACCTGATGCGCCCAGCGCTCTACGGCGCATACCACCACATCACAGTGCCTGGAACTGCACCGGACGCGCCGCGCGTCGTTTACGACGTGACGGGCTCGCTCTGCGAGAACAACGACAAGTTTGCCATCCAGCGCGAGTTGCCCGAACTCCAAGTTGGTGACCTTGTGGTGATCCATGACGCCGGCGCGCACGGACACGCGATGGGCTTCCAGTACAACGGCAAGCTCCGCAGCGCGGAACTGCTCCTCAAGCCAGACGGCTCCGTAGTGCAGATTCGCCGCGCAGAAACCCTTGCGGATTATTTCGCAACCCTTGATTATCCCGGACTCCCAAAATGAAGACACTCGGTATCATTCCGTCCCGCTACGGCTCCAGCCGTTTCCCAGGCAAGCCGCTCCATCTCCTCTGCGGCAAGCCGCTCGTCGCATGGGTAGTAGAAGCCGTCAAAAAGGCCAAGACGCTCGATGACGTGATCGTGGCGACGGATGACGAGCGAATCGTCTCCGCCGTTGAGGCTCACAGCGGAAAGGCCGTGATGACGCCTAGCGAGCTACCGAGCGGTACGGACCGCATTGCCTGTGCGGCCGGAGATTTCGCCGACGATGACATTCTGGTGAACATTCAGGGCGACGAGCCGTTGATTTCTCCCGATCTCATCGACTCGCTCGTTGGGCGCATGAAGGAAGGAACGAAATGGGACATG
Organism: uncultured bacterium; assembly: GCA_902779075.1. Next base: position 7,300 of record CACZAK010000038.1, read on the forward strand.
GCGACGGCCGTTACGCCGATCAAGACGCTTGACGATCTCAACGCCAAGACTGTTGTCAAGGTCGTGCTAGACCGCGACGACGGCGCGCTGTATTTTTCCCGCGCTCCGATTCCCTGCGACCGCGACCACGAACCCGATATCGCTAACGGTCTCTGGGTACGCCATCTCGGTATCTACGCTTATCGCGGCGTGTTCCTGAAGAAGTACATCTCCGAGCCGCCGTGCGACTTGGAGAAGACAGAGAAGCTTGAACAGCTCCGCGCGCTCTGGATGGGCGCGAAGATTGCCGTGATCCGCACGGACGATGAAGGGGTGGGCGTGGACACGCCAGAGGACGCCGTGCGCATCGAGGCTATCCTCCAAGCGCGAATGCAGAACTCATAATGAACCAGTTGCAAAACCTTTCTTGCTTTCGCTATTGGGAGTTTAGGAGATTGGGAGACTTGGAGAAACTTTTTAAAGGGGTTCATTTTGGACAATAGGCTAGTTTACATAACTGGCATTAGGCGCAAGTTGCGGATTGTGCTTGATGAACCCGTAAGAAGTTGATATACTATGCGCCAAAGGGAAACTAGATGAACCCAGATATATCCGAACCACATGAAACATCATCCGCCACTAACGCCGTAAGTTTATTCGGCCAAAGTGGCGGCGTGAATGATTTTCCTGTTCTCAAGGCATTTCAGGAATACATTGACGCAGAACAGGCTAAGGCGCGCAAGCGCATGCTTGGGCTGAGCGTTTTCTTCATACTTCTTTTGATTGTCGTTGTCATCACGTTCACGCTAGTCATCACGTCGGTCATTGCACGGAATCAACAGCTCTCAGACCGTCTTCTTGACATAGCCTTGCGTGATAAGACGTCGGCTCAGCCTGTCGTCAACGTCCAATCGCCTGCGCCAACCGTAGAATCGGCCGAACTGGTCCGTCTGCGCGAGGAACTCCGCCGCGAGAAAGAAGAAATCAAGGCCGAGCAGGCCAAGCGGGATGAGGTTAGGTTCAACAAGCTTCTCGACGCTATCTCCAAGCCGCAGCAGCAGCCTGTAGCCGCGCCAACGCCTGTCGTAGTGACCACATCGCCTTCTTCCGTCCTCCAGCCCGCAGCTGCCGAAACCGCGGAGCTGGCTCGTCTGCGTGAGGAGCTCCGCCGCGAAAAAGAGGAACGTCAGGCAGAGCAAGCCAAGGCGAAGGAAGAAAAGCGCAAGGCGGAGATCGAGGCGCACCGTCGCAGACTCTATCCCGAGTATTATGCGCAGGAGGACGCCCGCAAGGCAGCGTCTGAGGCCGCCGCCGAACCGGTACGCCCCGTTGAACCTCCGAGAAGGGCAGCACCTCCCCTTCCCAAGCCTAATCCCGCTCCTTCAGCGACACAGCCCCTTCCAAAGACCACGCCAGTTCCTTCTCCGGCGGCGGTGCATCCCACTCCAAAGGCTAAACCAGTTCCTGCGCCGGTGCAACCACCTCAACCTCAGACGCAGGCCCAGAAATTAAGGGCGATGAAGCCTGTCAGCTATTTTGACTCGTCTGCTCCAGCTGAGGATCCAGAACTCGAGGAACTGCTGAAAAAGCGCCCCGCGCCTCAGGCAAAGCCCCCTTCCAAGCCTGCCGTAAATCCAAAGCCGCAGCAACCTACAACGGCGAAGCCTGCTGCTGCTGCCAGACCGGCAGTGCCACAACCCTCTACCAAACCTGCTCCGAAACCTACTGCACAGCCTGCGGCAACGCCGGCTGCACAGAGGCCGACGCAGCCTGAAAAGAAAACAGAAACGCTTGCGATTGGTGGCGCGGCGGACGGAAGTTCCATTCCCTGGCTGATTGAACTTCCGAATAAATAATGCCAGTCAGTGGGGAAAAAGAGCATGTCGTTAAAGGCAATGGTCTTCATCGATGGGGCGTGGTTGTACCGCAGTCGTTCGTCGATTTTTGCAAAACTGGGTGAGGAGCATGGGTGCGAAATCGACTACGCCAAGCTCCCGCGCGTATTCTGCGAGGATGTGGCAAACTTCCTCGACGAGGACGTCGGGCTTGTGCGTACGAACTATTTTGGCACGATACCGTCTGTCCGGTCCAGTTTCAGCTCGTCTAAGCAGAGGTCGTTCTACGATTTCCTTGAAAAGTCCTGTGGATACGAGATGGAAATCCACGAAGTGGACGTAAGCGGAAACGAGGGGCGCGACGAGTCGTGGGTCAAGGTGGCGCTTGCCTCCTCGCTCATGTTCAACTCAGCGATGCCGGGGGCGTTTGACGTCGCAATCCTTATCGGCGACGATACGGACTACGCGCCCGCGCTCCGCCGTGCGCGTATGTTTGGACGTCGCATCCAGCTCGTGACCGCACATGCCGCCGGTGGCGTGCAGCCTGCGGCCGGAACGTCGCTTATCTGGAAGTCGCACGTCAGCGATTTCCCGCCTCTCTACATCGACGACCACGCCGAAGAGGTGCGTCTCGTGCGCGAGAACATCATGCGCACGTGCAAGCAGTGCGGACGCGAGGAGGAGACGACTTGGGCCGGTCCTGAGTTCTTCTGCTCCGAATGTCGCAGCAAGCGCACCATCCGCGTGAGCTGATTAGTCGCGGTTGCCGAGGAACAGACGGTACGCAGAATTGTTCGTTACGTCTTTCCAAGCATAGCCCAGGTGCTTGAGCGCGCGTCTAAACGCCGCGCGCTCTGCCTTTGGCACTTGCAATCCCACAAGCACTTTCCCATGGTCCGCACCATGGTTGCGGTAGTGGAACAGCGTAATGTTCCAGCGGTCGGAGATCGCCTCAAGGAAGTCCAGCAAAGCGCCTGGGCGTTCGGGAAACTCGAATGTGCAGACCACTTCGTCATGTATGCCGCGGGTGTGTCCGCCGACCATGTGGCGAATGTGCTCCTTGGCGAGCTCGTCGTCCGAGAGATCAATCGTGCCGATGCGCGCGGACGTAAGCTGCTCGACGACTTGACGCGTCTCATCGCGGCTTGCCACAGAGAGGCCGACGAACACGTAGGCTTTGTCGGGATCAAAGTAACGGTAATTGAATTCGGTCACGGCTCGCTTGCCGATCTTGCGGATGAAGTTCTTGAACGCGCCGCGTACTTCGGGGATGCGGCACTCAAGGATTGCCTCGCGTTTCTCGCCGATTTCCGTCTGCTCCGAGACGAAGCGGATGCGGTCGAAGTTCATGTTCGCGCCCGAGATGATGCAGGCGTACGTCTCACCAGTCGTTCCCTTGCGCGCCGCATACTGCTTCGCAGCTGCGAGCGCAAGCGCGCCAGCCGGTTCGCAGATCGCGCGCGTCGCCTCGAAGATGTCCTTGATGGCCGCACACGTCTCGTCCGTAGAAACAAGCACGATCCCGTCGAGAAAACGGCGACAGAGGTCGAATGTGATTTTCCCGGGCTTCTTGACAGCCACGCCGTCGGAGAAAAGTCCGACCTCGCTCAGCTCAACGCGGCGTCCGGCCTTGATTGACTGGTCCATGCAGTCGGAATCTACTGGCTCTACGCCGAACACCTTAACCTCGGGTCGCACTGCCTTGATGTATACGGCCACGCCGGCGGCGAATCCTCCGCCGCCGACAGGCACGAACACGGCGTCGAGCACAGTAGGACACTGACGGAGAATTTCCATCGCAACTGTGCCTTGTCCGGCGATCACGTCGGGGTCGTCGTATGGCGGTATGAAGGTATAGTCCCTCTCCTTGACGAGTCGCGCAGCCTCGGCGGCCGCGTCTGAATAGGAATCTCCCGCAAGCACGATGGACGCCCCCAGCCCCTTCACGGACGCTATCTTGATCTCCGGCGTCGTGACAGGCATCACGATAGTCGCCTTACAACCAAGACGCTTTGCGCTAAGTGCCACGCCTTGGGCGTGATTGCCCGCCGAAGCGGCCAACACGCCCTTCTCAAGCGCCGAACGTGGAAGCTGCGACATCTTGTTGTATGCGCCTCTGACCTTGAAAGAATGAACGCTCTGAAGGTCCTCGCGTTTCAGGAGGAACGTGTTGCCGAGTTTCTTAGAGAGTGTCGACGCCTTTTCAAGCGGCGACTCGATTGCCACGTCGTAAACCTTAGAATTGAGGATGCGACGGAGGTATTGATCCTTTAGAGTCTTGTCGTTCATGGCTGTCTGCTGTGGAGAACCTTGACTATGCAGGTAGTTTTCATGCGAAATATTATATCATAATTTCGCATGAACGGTGTGGCAAGGTCGCCTCGGCCTTGCAAGGTCGACGGCACCATTGCCACATCTTGTAAACGCTACTGCACGATCAGCGTAAAGCCGCTGGCGCGAACGAGGCGGAGGCCGTTGCGCTCGTCGTCGCGGACGATCTTGAAGTGATTGCGCCTCGTCTCGGCATCGACCTCGAACGTCACGCTCGCCGCTGGGCCAAGGCCCTCCGGCCAGGTGACGACAAACGGATTCTCGCTCTTGACGATCGTCCTCAGGTCAGTGCGTCCGGCAAGGTTGACTGTCACGTTCGCGTTCGCCGCGAACTTGATGTTCGTGGAGCCGCCCGTGTAATAGGAGAGCGTGCTGAACGCGCCCGTCGCGCCGGAGAGGTCGATGGTCGAGCCGTCCTGCATCGTGCAGCCGTAGAACTTCTGGCCCGCCGCCGGAATGAACGTGCCATAGACGTTCAGCGCCGCCGTGCCCGCGTTGTGGGTTTTGGTATTGGACGCCCACGCCGCCTCGTAGTCGCGCACGTTCAATGTCTTGCCGATGTTGAGCGCGCACTTCACCTTGAAATCGACGTTCGTCGCCACGCAGGCGTTGACCACTTGCAGCCATCCGCCTTGCGTGATGTCGATTTTTCCGTTCTCGATCTTTGCGCAGCGCAGGTAGAGGTACTTGGGGCTGCCGCCGATATTCACAGTGAGCGTGTGCCCGCCAAGATCCATGTCGCCCTGTCCGTTGACGTCTCCGAACACGATGTGTTGAGCCACCTGGAGATAGGAGTCCGCCTCAAGCCGTCCGATGCCGGAGCCACCCCAGGTTGTCTTGGTCATGTCCGCCTTGCTATTGGTCAACGTGCCGCCGGCGAGGACGACGCGGCTCCTGTAGGCATAGTTTGCGCGGATGTCGAACACCGCGTTGGACGCGACGATGATTTCGTTCGTGCCGAACGCCTTGAACTGGTCGTAGCTGTACAGAGTGTCCGCGCCGCTGCCGTCCGGCGGCTGCGCCTTGCCCTCATCGATGAAAGTGCCGCCGGAGTAGTTGCAGGCATTGGCGTATGCGTAATACGTTCCAGCGCCCTTCTTCACGACCTTGACGTTGCCGCAGATCGCCGCGCCGTTGTTCACGACCGTCTCGCCCTCGCCCGCGACAAAGGTGACGGTCGAAAGCACCGCGTCGTTCGAGTTGGTGATTGCCGCCCCGATGGCGTCCGCCGAAACGGAGGCGAGCGTCAGATTGTGTCCGTTGAGGTCGATCGTCGCGCCGTTCGCGACGAGGACGTTGCCCAATGCGCTCCAGTCACAGTCGTTCGTGAGCGTGACAGTGCTGCCTTCGGAGCCAAACGTGAAGTTGCTCTCCGTGAACGTGACCGCCGTGCCGCCCCAGGAAATCGACATCGGGGTCTGCACGCCGTTCACGAACACGCAGGAGGTGTCGGTGGAGCCATAGCCGCCGGTCGAGTCGCCGCAGATGATCGTGAAGCGATGCCAGCCCTCCGGCACGTCAACCGTCGCGGTCATACTGTTCACATACGAGGGATTGGCGACAACCCATTCGCCGTCGATGGCGAAGCCGTAGTAGTCGTCGAACATCTGCGTAACCGTCCACGTTCCAGCCTGCGCAGCCGTGACGTAGAACCAGCCGTCGTAGCGCACGCGCGATGTCTTGAGGTAGGACGTCTGCCACGACGTGCCGCCACCGTTGAGATTGGCGAGGCTCGTTTGGGCAGGCGAAAGAACGTTGAACATCCCCAACGGCGTGTCCCCGAGGTTCGCGTTTGAGTTTAGCTTGTAGCTTCCGCAGCGCGTCGCGACATGCGCGTCCGGCGCGCCGAACTTGATCTCCTTCCACGGGAACGTCGTCACGCCCTCCGGGATCGAAAACCCAGTCGTGCCGTCGATGACGACAGTCGTCACGTTCGTCGGCGCGGCTGCGATTGTTTCGCCTCCAGCGTTCACGCAACTCCAGTTCGAGGGGTCGAGGAGATCGCTTGCATCGCCAAGCCCCGTCCATGTTGCCTTTACGGGCACGGTCGGATCGGCCCACTTCCACGTGAGGCGTACCTTCGCACCCGCCGTGTAGGTGTAGCTGCCGCCGTCATGCTCCTCGGGCTCGCCCCACGCGCTGCCGTCCCACGTCTCAACCGTGTAGCGCACGGGCAACGTGGATCCGCCAACCGCAAGGCCACCTGCCGTGAACGTGAACGAGCCCGTCACCTCGTAGTCGCCGGCTGGTATCGCGACGGGAGCCTCCACGCCCTCGAACGGCACTTCGCACACGACCGTCACGTTGGCATTCGTGAAGTTGCCGCGATAGCGGATTTCATCGACCGTCCTGTTGTGTGCAAGTTCCGCTTCGGTGAGCGCGCGGTTGTAGATGCGGAATGCGTAGTAGTCGCCATTGATGGTACGGGGCGTAATCATGGAAATGTCGTCGCTGTTTGGTCCGCCAATCGACCATGTCTGACCGTTGACCTGTTTCTTCTTCTTGTCCGTGACGCCGGAACCCAGCACTGTCGTCTGCGACAGATACACCTTGTTCGCAGACGTACCGTCAACTACGGCGTTGATGTACTGTCCACCAAAGTTCTGCAGTTTCGCACGGGGATACGAGTTGTTGTTGTCATAGAAGAAGTTATCCATCTTCCAGGCGAGCTCTGTCCCAACCTTGTCAGTGAACATTCCGTGGTCATTTTCTGACGCGCCAAAGTAGGTCGGCCAATATTTGCCGGACCGTCCCGCCGTCTGCCCGGAGCCGGGCGGCGCGTCCATGACCGCCTGGATCGAGAATGAATAGCCAAGATCGATCGGCTCCGTCGTCCTGAACGTGCTGTTTTCCGTCGCCGTGAAGTGGTGGCCGAAGCCGACCCATGCCTTGTGCGCGGTGTTGGAGGCGCCGATCATCGGAACGTCGCGGTACGAGGAGTCGCGCCAGCGCTGCGCCATCGTCGCGTGTCCGTTGCCGGGGCCGAGGTTGCGGATGCCGTCGTAGTTGGCGACGAGACCCTTCTGCACGTAGTCTTGCACGTCGTAGTCGGCGGCGGAGCGTATGCCGGCGGTGAGGGCGTAGAGCCAGGTGAGGCGGGAGTTCTGTGCGGTCGAATATAATTCGACCGTCGTGCCAGCAGTTTCCACCGGGCTTTCCCACATACGCTTCGCGGCGTTCCAGGTTTCGAGGCGGTAACCCGTGCAGGAGTAGGTATTGTTGCCCACGGTAACGGTGGCGGGCGCGGTGAAGCTCTTGCTCACGCCGTCGCCGCGAACGAGCCAGCTGCCCGCCTCATCGACCGTGACGACGCCGCCAGGCGATTCCACGGCGACCTCAACGAGGTTGCTTCCGCTGTAGCGTCCCGCGCCCGCGTAGAAGCGCATGTTGTCGATTTCCATGTTCTGCGCGATTTCAGCCTCCGTCAGCAGGCAGTCATAGAGGCGTACGGCGTACATCATGCCGGAAAACGAACGCTTCAAGCGATCTCCGGCAGCAGTCCATGCCGTACCGATACAATAGGAGTAATCGGCGATGTCGTTCTTGAACGTCCTGTTAACCCATGCCGGCGAAGCAGAGTTCACCATGCTGATCCTGTTGTAATCCACCAAGGCGTTGATGAAGCGTCCGTCCCAAATCAGAAAGTCGGTTTCGGAATAGCCGCCGAAGTAGCCGTTCGGATTGAACCTGAGCAGATCGCCCCGGTCTGTCGCATACTTGCGGTAGGTGTAGATGTTGAAATTGTCGCCCCCTGTGTTATTGCCAAACGGAGACGGCCACTGCGAGGTCGCCGTCTGGAGCGATTCGTTGTAATCCGTCACGAGCTGCACCGTCACCTGACGGCCAAGGTGCAGCGTTGGCGTGACGAAGCAATCACCGCCCTCGAACCTGTAGCCCTTCGCCGTCCATGCGCCGGGAAGCGTTGCCTCGAACGTCTCGGGCGTCGCGTTGCCGCCAATCGAGCCGAGGTTCTTCCATGTCGTCGCGCTGTCGTCGTGCGCGACGCCGAGGCCCGCGTTGCGGATGCCGTCGAAGCCGAGGAGCAGCCCGCCCTGCACGTAGTCGTCCGCGTCGATCTTCTTGACACCACTTGCAAGCCGCCAGTTCCACGTGATGCGCGCACCCGTGTTCGCCTCGCAGTTCGTGTAGGCAAAGGAGGTCCCCGCGACGACGCTGTCGAGAACCCACCTCTTCTGCGCCAAGTTGTAGAGCTCGAGCTTGTAGCCCGCGTTCGTGTAAACGCAGCCGTCGATCGTCACCTGCGCCGGAGCGGTGAACGTGTGGTTGCCGTTCACGTAGTACTGCCCGCTCGCCTCCGTCCCCTCTGCGCCGACGCGGTTGGACGCGACAAAGACCGTGCCGTTCGTGACGACGCCGCGGAAGCGCACCTCGTCAACGACGCGGTTCCACTTCAGCTCATCCGCATTGAGCGCCCTGGTGTACATTCTCACGGCGTGGTACGTACCCTTTACGTTGCGGTTCTGAGAGTTGTTGTCATTGTAGGGAACGCCACCCCAGGAGAACTGCATCGAGTTAATCGCACTTGTCTTGTTGCGGTTGCTTCCGGAGCCAAGCTCGGTCGTCTGCGTCATGTAGTTCCTGCCGTCGCCGAGAATGAACGCGAGATACTTGCCCTGCCAGCTTGCCAGCGAGGGGCGTGGACTGGTGGTATTGTTGCTGTCGGCGTAGTTGTCGGCCTTGAGGTACACGGTATCAGTCCTGCTGCCACCATTGTTGTTGATGAAGAGCGACGGATTGTCGCCTGTCGTCCCCTGATGGAACAAGACCTTGAAATAGTTTTTGTTGCTGCCGTATGTCTGGTCGTTGATGTTGACGGTCGTGACGAACTCGACGGTGGGATACGTGCCGAGCGAGAGATTGGATACGAGGCGGGCGCAGACGTTGTTGTTGAAGTAGAAGCCGTTGACCGTCCAGTTGCCTTCGGTCGTCTCCGCGTTTTTGTAGTAGAACTTCGCGTCTGGCCCACTTGAGATGAGGTTCTTCCAGGTGCGCGTCGTGAAATCGTGCGGAAGGTTCGCGCCCGCGTTGCGGATGCCGTCGAAGTTTCCGATAAGGCCGGTCTGAACATACGCGCTTGGCTCCATAAGCGTCGCGCCGGCGGGGAAGTTCGGCACGACGATCTCCGCATGTCTGTCGGCCTCCGCAATGAGCGCGACGAGGGCGGTCTTCATCGCGCCGCCGCGGTTGGTTGTGATTTCGTCCACGCCCTTCTCCGCGAGCGCAAACGCCTGCGCGTCGTTGTCGCACGTCCAAACCGCGAACGCATAGCCAGCAGCCTTCACGGCGGCGACGTCCTCGGCGGAGAAGTTGGCGGTATAGACAACGTCAACGCCCGTCGCGTTGTAGGTCTGGATGTCTGAAATCAGCCCCGCTCCCGTGTAGGAGCTGCCCGAATAAAGCAGCCACGCCTCGTAGTCCGGGAGGGCCGTGCGGATTTCCCTGATAAGCGAATGGGTAAACGCGATGAACACCACGCGGTCGGCCGTCGCAAGCGGCTGCGCCTTTACCACCTCAACGACGTTCGAGACAAGGTTGTTCGCGCCGTTGCCCTTCAGTTCGATGATGCAGCGCGTCGTGGAGTTCATGGAGAGGAGCGCGAGATAGTCCTCGAGCTTCGGAAGCGTCTCGCCTTCCCATTCCGTGCCGATCCACGAGCCAAACGCGCCCACGCGCACGTCCTTGAGGTCGTTCCACGAAGAGGCGGTGACGGTGAGGTTCGTGCCGGAGCCGGCCGTGCGACCTGTCGTCGAGTCGTGGATGATCACTGGCACGCCGTCCGACGTGCAATATACGTCGCACTCGACGCCCTCGACGCCGCGCTCGAACGCAAGGCGGAACGCCGCCATCGTGTTCTCGGGGCGGTCGTTCGACTCGCCGCGGTGCGACATGATGCGCGGCATCGCAATGTCGGCGAACAGCGGCGACGATGCTGTAGCCAGGCAAACTGCGAGCGTTGCCGCTAATTTGCGAACAAAGACTTTGCCCGTTATTGACTTGTTATTCATTTTGTTTCCTTTCTCAATGTGGTTCGACAATCGGCATGTCGATGTTGCGTTTCTTGGGGTTGAAGTTGATTCCGATGAGCGTGACGGGCCTAGGACCGCCCGCCCACTTCGCCGCGTAGTCGCGCTCGCGAATCTGCCGTATCGCCGCCTTCGCGCTCTTGCGGTACTTGAACTCGAACACGTAAACTGCGGACGGCATCTCGATCACGGCGTCTGCGTAGCCGAACATGGACGCGACCTCCGGCTGCGGGTTGGCCCCCGTCATGGACGCGAAAAGCAGGAAGTAGCGCTTCGCCTCCGCTTCGTTCCTGATGCGCCAGTCCGGCGGGATCGAGGCATAGAGCCTGAAGAGCGATTCGCAGACATAGCCTTTCCAGTCTCCGGAGGAAATCTGCCGCTTCGCAACGTCGACGAGCGTGTTGAAGGTGCCCTCCCTCAACCCCATCACCTGCGAGAGGTAACCGCGCTTCAGCGCCTCGCGCACCTCAAGGTTCGGCGGCGCGAGGACGTATGAGGCGCTTCCGATGATCTGCCCGTCGGAATCGCGAGGCGGCGGTATCACGTCCTTGATCGTCAGGTAACCGCCCTGGTACAGAAGCGACTCCATCGGCAGCGTCTCGGCATCGCAAACGTCAAGCGTCATCGCGTCGGCGGGCACGTTCTCCAGATCCTCCGGCATCTTGCCTGCCTTCTTGATGCGGTCGATGATGAGCGACGCCTGGCCCGTCGATTCCCAGTAGCCCTTAAGCTTGCCATCCTCAAGCGCGCTGCCGAGCGACACCGGATTGCACACGCGATCCTTCGAGTCGGGAGAAAACCTGTAGCCGTCGTACCAGGAGAGAATCGACCTCTTTGCCTCGGCGAAGCCCATGCCGTTCTTCGCGCCGAGCATTTCGACGTTCTCTCGCAACGGACCGTCCAGCTCCTTCGGCGTGTAGCCGAGGAGTGTCGCAAAGCGTGCGTCCATTGAGCGGTCCTTCAGGTGGTTCAGGCCGGAGAAAACTGAAAGTTTCGTCAGTTTCGTGACACCAGTCATCAGCAGGAACCGGATCGTGGCGGAGTTGGCTTTCAGCTTCTCGTAGAAGTCGTGCAGGTCCGAGCGCACCTTGTTTAGCGTCTTGACGTCGTTAAGAAACTTTGCGACTGGCTCGTCATACTCGTCGATGAGGACGACAATCTTCTTCGTCGGCGACTTCGCGGCCGCCGCCACAAGGAAATCGTCGAACTGACCTGATATGTCGCCCTCGTTCCTGTACGGGACGCCCGCCTGCGCGCAAAGACGCCGAACGAGCTTGCGCAGCTGCTCGCGGAACAGTTCGTACGTGCTGCCCACGGCCTTGGTCATCGTGAAACTGTACACGGGCGTCGGCGTCTTCCACCCTTCCCACGGCAGCTTGTCGATTGCGAGGCCCTTGAAGAGGTCGCGCCGTCCCTCGAACATCGCCTTGAGCGTGGAGAGCATGAGCGACTTGCCGAACCGACGCGGACGCGCGATGAAGAGCTGCGCGTCCGCCTTGTGACGTGCTAGTTCGTAGAGAAGTGCCGTCTTGTCGACGTACTTTCCGCTTTCGCTCGTGATCAGCGTCTCGAAGTCGAACGTCCCCGTCGTCGGGACCTTTATGGGCTTGGTTCTGCGCATGGCAATAATTTTACCATAAATCCCCCCGTCTGTGGGGTAAAATATGATATAATTTTCGCCGCCAATCAAAAGGAAACCACATGAAAAGACTAGTCCTGATCGCCGCACTCGCAGCCGCCATCCTGCATGTCGGATGCTCACCCGCAAAGCGCGAAGCCGCGTCCATGCGCGTCGGCTCCTACAACATCCGCCTCTCGGCCGGCGACCTCGGCACGCCCAACGCCTGGACGAACCGCCAGCACGACCTCGTCGCGCTCATCCGCAAACTCGACCTAGATGCGATCGGTTTCCAAGAGGTCCGTCCCGACCAGGCCGAATTCCTCGACGCCTCCTTCCCCGAGTACGCGAAGTACGGCGAGCACCGCGGCGCGGACCGCGTGAGCGACGAGGCTTCATCGATCTACTTCCGCACTAACCGTTTCGAATGCATCAAGGGCGGAACCTTCTGGCTCTCCGAGACGCCAGACGTGCCCGGGGTCAAGGGATGGGACGCGGCCTGTCCGCGCGTCTGCAGCTGGGCGCTCCTCAAGGACCGCCGCACTGGCAAGCAGTTCTGCTTTGCGAACACGCATACGGACCACATCTCGGCCCTCGCGCGCAAGGAGGGCATGCTGCTCATCATCCGGCGCATGAAGGAATTCGCGCCAGCCGACACGCCCATCGTGTTCACCGGCGACCACAACTGCCGTGAGACAGAGGAGCCGGCGCAGGCCGTATCGAAGATCCTGAAGAACGCGCTCTACGAATCGGAGACGCCGCCCGAAGGCCCCTGGCGCACGTTCTCCGGCTGGCAGTGGCGCGACCACGAGTATTCCGCCGTGGACGCGATGAAGCTCCAGCCGCATGTCCGTAACGCGCGCAAGGGCTCGCCCGACGCCGACAAGAGGAAGAACGGAGGATACGTGTGGGAGGACTGCGGACCGCGCATCGACTACATCTACGTGTCGCCCGGCGTGAAGGTGAAGCGCTACGCCACGCACGCCGACCCGCGTCCCGGCACGCACCTCTACCCTTCCGACCACTTCCCCCTCACCGCCGAAATAGAACTCTAACCTGTCCCCCCTAAAAGCGTCGGTGAAAGTCTTACGTTGCTTTCGCTGCTGGGAGATTAGGAGTCTCGGAGTTGAGGAGAATATTATAAATTCTCCCATCTTCTCCCAGCCTCCAAAACTCTGAAACTCCCAATAGCGAAAGCAAGAAGAGTTTTCTCTGCGCTCTCTGCTTCTCTGCGCCTCTGCGTGAGACTATCGTTTGGTGTCCAATGTATTTTTGAGCATCGACTTAGTGTTCGGTTCGGTCTAGGAGGTCTTCGTAGAACGCGGCGTTTGCCGCAGCGAAGTATGGCATGACGAATATGCCCGCGAGTCCCCACGTTACGAACACGAGCAGGAACCAGCCAATAAACGAGCAGTCCAGCCAGGCAAGCCGCCAGCGATGTCCGTACATGAGCTTCTTAGATTCCTGAATCGCCCGCCATGGCGTCCAGTCCGGGTTGTCCGCAAGCAGGTAAAACGCCATGCGGTATGAATACGATGCGCAGATGCCCGGGACGATGAGCAGAAGCGACCAGAGGAAGACCAGCAGCGCGCGCAGCAAACCCAGCGAAGCCGTGCGAACAGGCCAGCGGAATCCCGAGAACACCTGAAATGCCGTCGCCCCGCCGCGCATGACTGAAATGGCAATCACGGCGCAGCCAAACGCGAGGATTCCGTTCCACAGCGTCTTCGCAACAAATACGGCAACTCCGTATACTGGATCAATCTGCGGGATTGTAATCGAGCCGAACGCCTTTTCATGCTCTGGTTCAAGCACTAGGCCCATCTGGTCGATGAAATCGAGGGCGGGGACGTTTACGACAAAGCCCTGCCAAAGCCCAAACTGCCGGATTGCCACGTCGACTAGCGTGCCAAGCATGAAGACCAATGCGAAGCCTGCGATTATGGGCAGTAACCCGCCCTCCTTCATCTTGCCCCAAGCGGTGGTGCGTATTTCGTAGGACGTCGGCATGTTACGCTCCGAAGCACATGATCTGCTTTTCAAAGCCGAACGTCATCGCGATCAGCGCGGAGCGGATCCACATGCCGTTACGCATCTGGCGCCAGTACATCGCGCGCGGGTCGTGGTCGCAGCACGTGGCGATCTCGTCGCGGCGCGGCAGCGGGTGCATGATGATGCCGTCCTTCGGCAGGAGCTTCAGCTCCTCCGCGCCGAACTTGAAGAGATGCGTGTCGATGCGCGCGGACTCGCCCTTCGACTGGTCCCACTCGTCCTGGATGCGCGTCATGTAGACGGCGTCCGACACCTTCACGGCGGCGCGGAGGTCGCTGGACACTTCGTACTTCACGCCCTTCGCGTCGAGGATCTCCAGCACGTCCGCCGGCACCTGCAGCTGCTGCGGGGCAACGAACACCTGGCGGATGTTCTCGAAGTTCGTGAGGAGGTAGCTGAGCGAACGCACGGTACGTCCGCGCAGGAGGTCGCCGCAGAACGTGACGGTGCGGTCCTTGAGGCCGCCCTTCGTCTCGAATGAGCGGAGGAGCGTGTAGATGTCGAGCAACGCCTGCGTGGGGTGCTGGTCCTTGCCGGAGCCTGCGTTGAGGATCGGGATCGGACGCGATGAGTTCGAAAGCTCCCACGCCATGTGCTCGGCGAGCCCCTTCTCCGGCGTGCGCATGATGATCATGTCGAAGTAACTGGAAAAGGTACGGATGGAGTCCTCCTTCGACTCGCCCTTGAACTCGCTCGACGTGGCCGCGTCGCGCACGCTGCCCGTCGTGAGGCCGAGGATCTGGCAGGCGGCGAGGTGGCTCAGGAACGTGCGGGAACTGGGCTGCGAGAAGTACAGCATCGCGCGCTTGTGCGGGAGGAGCGACTTGAGGTAGAGCGCCCCTTCCTTACTTTTTGCCATGAAGCGGATACGGTTCGCGAGTGCTGCAAGGCGCTCCAGCAGACCGCGGTCGAATTGCTGCGCGAACAGCGTATGGTACGGCGTATCGGGTATAGCGTCGTTTTCCAAATAGGGACGCTTCGCCTCGAGCGGAAGCCGCTCGAATTCCTCCCATGCGATTTCAGTTAGTTTTGCCATTGCCGTTCCTTTTTGTTCCAGATGAGACACCGTTAGTATGCCAAATCCTCGCCCACAACGCAAGGGGAAACCATCTCATGTTTGACGTGCACGTAACCACCAGGTTTTGATATACTACGCGCATGAGAACACATGCCCTGTATTTTGCCCTAGCCGCGATATCCATCACAATGCGCGCGTCTGCCGCATTTTTCACATGCGACCTGACGCAGGGCGACGGCTCAGCCGTCGCCGCGCCGACAGGCATTCAGGTCGGCGACACCGTTGCCGTGTCACTGCCTGACGGCATTTCATTCTCGCTCGCGATATCCGCCGCGCCGCCGGCGGGAATCGCCGGTCCCTCCTTCATCGCGCGCGACGCGGCGTCCGGCGCGTCCGCCGACCTCAAGCCGCTCTCCGGCGGCGGGATGCGCATCTCCATCGACGACTTTTCCAACGCCCGCGCCTTCGGCATCCGCATCAAGAACGGCCACGCCTCGTTCACCATGCGCGATACATCCACCTCCCCCGCCGATTCCTGCGCCACCTGCGGCGAAGGCCTGCCTCTACCCGAGCCCACGCCAACAACCGGCGCCACAACTCAAAAAGCCTCGACGGCCAAACTGCGTTTGGCCGATGCCGGTACCTTCCCCCTTGCCGATCAGAAGAGCATCGTCGATATCCTCGTCGCCTTCGACCAGGGCGCGAAGGCGAAGTGCGTGGAGCTTGGCTTCGACGGCATGGACGATTTCGCCGACTACGCCGTCGGCAAGATGAACACGGTGCTTGCCAATTCGCAGCTCGACGACCAGTTTTGCTACCGCCTGGCCGGCGTTGTGGAAATCGACGGCTCGTGGTCGGTAATCAACAACGAATTGCTGCTGAGCATGCGTGCCCGCGAAGGCAAGTTCGCGAAACTCTCGCAACTGAGGGACAACTGCGGCGCCGACACGATTACGCTCCTCGTCAATCGCACAAGCGGCAACACCTCCGGCATCGGATTCGAGTATTCCGGCAATGCCGGCAAGACCCTCGAATTCTTCGACAGCATGAACTACGCCTGCAACGTGTGCGACATCAACACGGTCCACAGCCGCTACACCATGAGCCACGAAACGGGACACAACATGGGCTGCGGACACAGCAACCGGCAGGGCACCAATTCCGGCCCGGGACGGTACTCCGATTCCTGCGGCTACCATTTCACCGACGCTAACAACGTGAGGCGTGGCACGGTCATGGCCTACACATACTCGGGTGACGACAACAACTACTACAATCCCGCCCCGTACTTTTCCACCCCGGACATCTCGCCAGCGGAGTATGGTTGCGCCCTGGGCGTGGCGGGCGTCAACGACAACAGGCGGACGCTGGCGCTCACCCATGCCGACATCGCCTCGCTGCGCGAACATGTCCTGCCATACGACTGGGACGTGCGGTTCGTGGACGACAGCGGCAGGGACATTCCAGACGGTGCGTACTTCCCGTCCTACTACTACGTGACGATGACGAACGGCAATCCCAATGCGACGATCTACTACACATACGACGACTCGATGCCTACGGCGTCTTCCGCATCCTGCTCGCCGGGGACGCGCTTCACGATGAGCGGATCGAAGACAATCACCGCGTGCGCCGTCGTCGACGGCGTCGCACAGTCCGTCAGAACAATTCACTTCGTCGCCGGGCTGACCTGGTCGGGAAACGCGAATGGCGCCGGCCTTTGGCTCAAAAACGACAGCTCCGTACGTCCGTGGAGCGGCGAGTATTTCTACAATGGCGACGCGGTGATGTTTGGCGACCTGGCCGGCGTCGCGTGCGCGACCGTGACGGTAAAGGGCGAGGTTGCACCTGGTTCGGTTGCGTTTTCGGCTTGCGAGACGGCGTACACATTTGATGGCGGCGACGACGGGGCGAAGATCACAATCCCCGACGCCAACTTCGCGCCGGCGGGTGACGTGACGTTCAATGCGCCCGTACAGCTTTCCGCGACGACGTTCACGAACATGACCGGATGCGCGCTTGCGTTCAATGCGCCGTTCGGACAGTCAGTCGATTCGTCTAGCGGAACATTCACGGGCATGGTCAACATCGGCCCCTACGGCACGCTGACCGTCGCGCCAGGCGTCGGCAAGACGCAGACATTGGAAAAGCTCAACAACGTCGGCTGGTACGCCGGCACCTCGACGCTCCGCGTCGGCAAAGGCACGGTCGTCTTTAACGGCACGATCAACGGCGGCGCGGGCGTGATCGGCAGAACCCGTCTCGAAGTCGGCACTGACGGCGCGCTGGTGTTCAACATGGGCGGCGGAACCGGCTTTGACATGAACAACACCTCGCTGACCGTGGAGCAGGGCGGAACCGTGACGTTCAACGACATGGAGCATGTGCGGCGGACGCTCTACTTGAACGGCGGCACGATCTACGCCAAACGATTCGACTTGATGAGCAACCCAGGCATCTTCGTGACCGACGACTCTTCAATTGCAAACGCCGGTGGCGGCTATGTGCTGATTCGCAATTCCGATTCAGAAGTGAATGTGTCCGCCGGGAAGACGCTCACACTCAATCTAGGCACGCAGACGGACAACAGAAGCGACACCTCCGGTTGGGGCATCATCAAGCGCGGCGACGGAACGCTTGTAGCCAACGGAGAGTTGAAACATTCCGGCGTGACCGACATTGAGGGAGGTTCGCTTGAGGTCGGCTTTTCGTCTGGCTCGACGGTTTACGGTCTCGGCTGGATCGTTGCGGGCGGCGCGACGCTGAAAGTGAAAAGTGGCTCTTCGCTGAAAGTCCCGACGCTGACGCTTGACAGCGGCGCGACGCTTATGCTGCCAGCTACAGCCTCCGTGCCGCTTGTTGTCACAGGGGCCGTCGGACTTGACGGCGTGAACATTGTCCTGGAAGGCGCGGGTGCGTTGTCCGAAGGTGCTTCCTATCCGGTTCTTTCGTCGTCCGGCGGACTCTCCGGCGTCGCGGGCGTCAAAACGGACGGCATGCCCGCGCTCGCCAGCGGCCTTGGGTGGACTGTAGAGGAAGAGGGCGGCACGCTCTACGCAAAGGTCGTCGCCACGGGCGCGAAGCCGACGGTCGATGTCCTCGTCGCGTTCGACAACGGGGCGCAGGCGTATGTGTCCAACAAGGGCCTGACGCTCGAGACGTTTGCCCAGACGCAGATCGGCAAGATGAACGACGTGCTCGTCACCAACAGGCTGGACAGGTACTACTCGTACCGCCTCGCGGGCGTGTGCAAGGTGGATGGCGTGTACAACAACATCGACACGGCGCCCGCCTTGATCGCAGCGGGCGCGGGGGCGGCGGTGAGTCTGCGCGCCGCGCGGGAGCTGTATGGTGCGGACACGGTGACGCTGCTGGTGGACGTGTCCGGCAACACGCTGGGCAACAGCTCGCCGCTCAACTCGCCGAACGACGTGGCCAGCCAGCATGAATGTGCATTTAGCGTGTGCAGCATCCGGGCGGTCGACACCGGCAAGCAGCATACGATGATCCACGAAAACGCGCACAACATGGGGTGCGGACACGCACGGGCGCAGAGCATTATCAATTCCCCGTTCCCGTATGGAAGAGGCTACTACTTCAAGGATGGCAATGTGACGCGCCACACGATAATGGCATACGGCGGGGACAACGACGCCTCCTGGTATTTCTCGACCTCGTCCAGTGAGTTCGGCTTTACGCTTGGCGATGCCACCAACGACAACGCCAGGGTCTTGAGGGAAACCTGCGGCGAAGTGGCCAAGTGGCGGGACGGCGCGGCCGTTGCCCTTGAAGGCATGGCGCTGGATGGTGCCGTGTTGCAGACGAGCGCGCGCTTCCCGTGGTCTGTCGACGGTAACGGCGTTCTCCGTAGCTTCAACCAGACCACTTACACGTATCAGTGCACGACTCCGCTCAGGGCGACAATCACGGGTCCGAAGACGCTGCGCTTCAAGCACAAGTCGTACTTCGGCGGCGAAAGCGTCGCGGGCAACAACTATTCGCATTTCGACGTTCTCATAGACGATTCGCCCGTTCTTGCGCAGACGGAGTACACGAACAGCTGGACGGAGGCACACGTGGACATCCCCGACGGAACTCACGAGGTCGTGTTCGTCTTCTCGCAGCGCTTTGCGATGAACAATCCCAGGGACTACAAGGACGGCGCGCCAGAGGCCGACGACGCGGTGTGGCTGAAGGATCTTGTCCTGTCCGATGCCGTTTCGACAGTGCTCAACATACACTATGGGACAAGCACAAACCTTTCGGATGTCGCGTCCGTCATCGAGACGATCACGGGCGAGGGAACGCTGGTCTGCGATGCGACGCTTCCGACGAAGGGGTATGGACTGACCAGCGAGACGTGGAAAGGAACTGTCGCGTTCAGGAACTTCAACAACGAGAGCGTCGCAAATAACTTACAGGCGGAGAAGTACGGCAACGCTCTGTCCAAGGTGCAGTTCACCAACTGCAAGATACCGTATCTCAAGAACAACAACGCGACGTTCGCGGGGACGGTTGTGCTGGACGGAGATTCGGCGCTGACGATCAAGGACGGCTATTCGAACAACTACTCCATATTCGGCGCGCTGGAGGGCAACGGCACGATGACGTTCCTCGACAAGCCGATGCAGTGGTACGTCTTCAACACGGCGACGAACTTCACCGGTTCCATAAACGTTCAGAACGGATGGTACAACGGAACGGTTGCGCAGGGGCGTCGTATCGTGTTCGGCACGACGGCCTCGACTCAGGACTTGCCGACGCAACCGGCCTCGATTACGGTGAAGTCCGGCGCGGAGGCGGCGATTGGCGCGAACGCAACATGGTATGCGTATCACGGCGTGGATATCGCCGGTACATTGCTCGTCAAGGGCGCGAACGCGACGCTCAGCTGCAATTCCGCCGGTGCGATGGGCGTTAAGCTGACGGGGGGCGCGACGCTTCGCTTTGATTCGGCGGACGCCGTGCTTACGTGCCTCACGAACTTCTCCTTCTCCAGCGGCACCGTGAGCGTCGCGTTCGGCAACGGCGTTTCGCCTTCCGGCGGAAAGACGCTCGTCCTGTGGCCGGTCGGAAGTCCGGCTCCTGCTGGCACCTTCGTTTTCTCGAACGCCTCGCTCGCCTCGAACTGGGACCTCTGCAAGGCCGCCAACGGACTGATCGTGAAGCCCAAAGACCGCTTCGATATACCCGGAACCGATGCATACATCACGCACGACGCCGCGCTCGACGACTGGCTCGACGAGCAGAACTTCTGGATGTACGAGGAAAACAACCCCGGCGCGACGTGGCAGGACTTCCTTTCCGAAAACGGCGAGAACGGATACGCGAACTGGATGAACTACGTGTTCAGACTTCCAACGACGGATGCCAGCGCGAAGGTGCGGGCAACGATCAGCTTCAACGAGAAAGGGTGCGTGGTGGTGTCGGTAGCCGATGCCCTTTCGAACGCGCCCACCCTCCCAAGTCTGAAGATCATCTGCACGCTTCTTGCAACCGACGACCTCTCAAACTGGCCGCCCGATTCGCAGGGAACGGAGATGACCGGTACGACGGCGACACTGCCCGTTTCAGGGACGCCCCGTTGCTTCTACAAGGTGCGCATCACCATTGATTTTGCCCGCAACTGAGACAACTGGCATCTTGCCCGTTGAATGGAAACAACTGTTTTTATCAAACTGGGCGCATTTCCTTATCTTGCAGGGGTATGCCAGCCCTTCGCGAATCCGTCAGGGTGTTTGGGACAGCGGGAGGAGACAAGCGCGCGCATGGAGGATGCCGTCTGTCCACAGTATTTGCATGTGTAAGTAGATTTTTCAGTTCCTTCGTACGCGCAGTGCCGGCCTTTGGCGAAGCCGGCGGGATGCTTCGGACACGGCGAGCTGACGAGAGTCCTCATGGACTTGGCCGTCTGCCCGCAGTAGACGCAAGTGTACACCTCTCGCGTCTGGCCCTCGAAAAGAGCGTGTTTCCCCTTCGCGAAGCCGGCTGGATGTTTCGGACAGGGAGAAGAAAGCAACGCCCGCGCGCTCTGCGCCTCTGTGCCGCAGTACTTGCAACGTACGCTGGTGGTCGCGCCCATTGACGAGAGAGCCGTGCAGCAGGCAACAACCATTACACACATGATTTGAATCGTCTTCATTTTTGCATCCTCTTGTTTTTTCCGTCCGGCCCTTACCGACCGAGAGCGGAAGTTACTACTTTCCACTTTCCACTTTACACTCTTTCTCGATGATCGGCATGTCGATGTTGCGTTTCTTCGGGTTGAAGTTGATACCGACGAGCGTCACGGGGCGTTCGCCGCCGATCCACTTGTCCGCATAGCCGCGCTCGCGGATTTGCCTGATCGCCGCCTTCGCGCTCTTTCGGTACTTGAACTCGAACACGCACACCTCCTTCGGCGTCTCGATCACCGCGTCGGCGTAACCGAGCATCGTGGCGACCTCCGGTTGGGGATTCGCCCCCGTCATGGACGCGAAGAGCAGAAAGCGACCTGCTTCTTCGCCTTATCGACAAGCGCGTTGAACGGTTGCTCGTCAAGTCCCATCGTCTGCGAGAGATAACCCTCAAAAAGCGCCTCACGCACTTCAAGGTTCGGCGGCGCAAGGATGTACCTGTCCGTCTCGTATTTCTTTGGATCGCCGCGCTTGACTTCCTTGATCGTGAGATACCCGCCTTGATACAGCAGCGACACCATTGGCAGAGTCTCCGCGTCGCACACGTCGAGCGTCAGCGGACGCGCGGGCACGTTCTCGAGATCCTCGGGCAGTTTCCCGGCATTCGCGATGCTGTTGATGACGAGCGACGTCCTGCCTGTCGTCTCCCAATAGCCCTTCAGCTTCCCAGACTTGAACGCACTGCCGAGCGACACCGGATTGCACACGCGCGCCTCTGAGTCGGGCGAAAAACGGTAACCGTCGTACCACGAGAGGATCGCCTTCTTTGCCGCAGCAAAGTCCATGCCGTTCCGTGCGCCAAGGTCCTCCACGTTCTCGCGCAGCGCGCCGTCCAGTTCATCCGGCGTATAGCCGAGGAGCGTCGCATACTGCTGGAACGTTGAAATGTCCGTCAGGTGGTTGAGGCCTGAGAATATTGAAAGCTTCGTCAGCTTCGTGACTCCGGTCATCATCAGGAAACGAATCGAGCCAGAGTTGATTTTGAGCTTCTCGTAGAAGTCGTGGAGGTCGGAGCGTACTTTCTTCAACGTTTCAAAGTCATCGAGGAACTTCGCAACGGGCTCGTCGTACTCGTCGATGAGGACGACTATCTGCTTGGTCGGAGACTTCGCCGCAGTCTCCTTCAGGAAATCCTCAAAATTCTTTTCGGTAGTCTCGTCACCGTCAAACGGGACGCCGTGCTCGACCGCAAGGCCCTTCACGAGTGAGCGCAGGTTGCTCGTAAACTTTTCGTATGTCGAACCTGCGGCAGAGGACATCGTGAAGGACACGACCGGAAACGGCTTGTCCCACTCCCACGGCAAATTGTCGATGGCGAGGCCCTTGAACAGCTCACGCCGTCCCTCGAACATCGCCTTCAAGGTCGAGAGCATAAGCGACTTTCCGAACCGCCGCGGACGCGAGATGAACAGCTGCGAGTCCGTCTTCGGCGCGGCAAGTTGGTACAGCAGCTCCGTCTTGTCAACGTACTTTCCCTCTCCCGCGAGTATCAAGCTCGGGAAGTCGAACACGCCCGTCGTGGGCACCTTGATTTTCACTCCGCAGTTTTACATCGGCAGTATTATACCAAAATCCGCGCCCTCGTGCGGGACAAACTGAAAACGACCGCAGCCGTACGGGGAACGGCCCGCTCGGCGAGCGGGCCCTACCACGGTAGGGGCCGACCACCGGGCGGCCCGCACGTTGCCCGTTGCCTACCGGACGAGGATGTAAATGCCGGTGGACTTGACGGCCAGCACGATGTCGCCGTTCTCGTCAACTGAAACGCCCTTCGCCCAATCCGCCGAGCCTTCGGCAAGCGCAACCGACGCGCCCGTGAACTTGCCGCCGGAGGTGAGTGCAAACTGATTGCTCTTTATTATCGGACGAATCCCGGTTGCCGCCGTAACCTTCACCTTGACTTCGCCGTTCACGGTCACGGTCTTGTCCGTCAAATCCAGCACGGGCGCAACCTTCTTCTGGGTGAAGTTGAAGCCGAGCACGGCACCGTCGGCCAGCGTCAGCGTACCGCCGTGTGCAACCGTGCCGGACTCCGAGACCGCGAGCGTCGCGCCGGCATTGACCGTCACCGCGCCCGTGCCGGTCTTGCTGCCAGGTTTCACGGCAACCGTCGCGGTGTCCGTCACCGTCCACGTGCCCGAATGGGCGTTTCCGGGATTGTTGACGACGAACGTTCCCGAACCTTCGACAATGACCGCGCCCTCATAGAAGATCAGACCGTCGCATGTCACCGTCCGTGCGACGCCGCCTTCGTCGTCCGTCCCGATGTGCGCTACCGTTCCCCTGTAGATTACGAGGTCAGCGGTCGAGCCCGGCTTTGTTCCGATTGTGCAGTCGGAGTGCCAGGGCCGCAGATAGACTACATCGTTCGCCCCACTCCCGCATGAATAGGCTGTATCGGGCGAAGCGCCGTCGGCGAAGTTCAATCCACCCGCCCCAATCCAGATGTTCTTGGCATAGCCGTTGTGGCTCTGATTCGCAAAGTAGAACCACTTGGACGCCCCCTGGTCGCCTAGCGTGACCTTCTCGAACTTAAAGGCTCCGGTGCTGTATTGATAGGCCAAGTGCCTGTCTGCGCCCGGCATCGTCAGGACAAGTTCATTCGTGACGACATATTCGCCGCCCGCATTACAGCAGTAGCAAATGCGGCTCGATGTGCGCACCACGCCAGCCGTGAAGGCTCCGCCGTCGACGCTGTCCGCCTGCCCAATCGCCAACTCTACCGTGTCGCTCGCCGAAGGCACGGTCAGCGACGAACCTTGTGGGATTCCCCACCGCGTGTCGTCGTTGTACGTGTTTGCCACCCAGTCTTCGGCGGTGGAGAGGTTATACGCGCCGTTCAGGAAACGAGCCGTCCCGTCAGCGAATGTCGTACCGGTCACGCCGCCCGCAAAGCGGACACTCGACTGCGCACGGGAATCCCACCCCTTCGCCTTCTGCGAGACGAATATCCTGTCCGCAAATGCGACTGGGCACTCGAACGTATGCGTGGCCGCGGAGAGGTTCGTGACCGCCGCAACGCCAGTGATGGCGTTCCCGCCGATCGTGACCACTCCGATCCCGTAGCCGAACGTGATGGACGCAGGCGCGAATCCGGCGATGTCGTTGTCGATCACGTCGGTCTTCGAGGGAATGTACACGGCGGCTCCGGCGGGCGGCTTCGAGCCTCCATACCAGTTGCCCGCCGTATTCGCCTTGCCGTCTCCCGCCTCGCCGCTCCAAATGTACATCGAGCTGGGCAGCTGCGGAATCACGCGTCCCGTCCATTCACCGAAGCTGAACGTGACGTTCGCAGGAAGCGTCTCGCCGAACTGCACAACGGCGTTCGCGCCCGCCACCGAATCATCGAACACCACGTTGTCGCCGGGGAATAGGACCGTTTCCGTTTCGTTGCCCTCGCCGTCGAGTGTCACGATGCGGAGATCGGCGGAGCCTTCCGCGAACGTTCCGCTCTTGTAATAGACAGTGCCGGCAGTGCGCTCGGCCGTGACGGTAAACTCGTAGCAGGAGCCTGTCGCGTTGTAGCCGAACGACACCGTCCTACTCAGAACCGCCGCCGGCGGAACGAACGTCACCTTCTCGTCGTCGCGATCGATGAGGCCAGTCAGCTGGAAGCGCGTAGTCTCATAGATGCCGGATATGTCGTATCCGGAGAGGTCAAAACAGATTGCACCGGACGAGCCGAGCTGGACGGGCGCTCCGGTAATGTTCACCGCGCCGTACTCATTCGTGACGGGCGAGTTGATGATCGCCGCGCCGACAACGGAGAGCGTGTGCGTGCCGTCGAAGGCGAACGTCATTGGCGCCGCGCCGCCCACCGTGAGCGTCTCGATTGAGACGCTCGCGTTGACTTCGATTTCCGCCGCCGCGTTCACCGTCAGCGTCGCGGAAGGATTGTAGGTGACACCATCGACCGTTGCACCCTCCGGGACGGGGTACGTGCCGGAATCTCCGTCCTTCGCCCATGCGCCGGTCTGCGAGAACGTGCCGTCCGCCGCGACCGTGCGCGTGTAGAGTCCGCCCTGCGACACGTAGGGATACGTGTTGAACACCGCCTCGGCCTGCGCGTCGGTGATCGAGTAGTCAAAGAGCCTGATGACGTTGATCACGCCCGTCTCGGTTTCGGGGGTGTTCGGGACTCCCTTGTAGATGTTGGCGTTCTTGATCGATCCGCTGATGTCGGATCCGATCTGGATGCCATTACTTGACGTCGAACCCAGCGTGAACCCATCTCCAGTGTCAAACTGCCCGCGCTTCACGCCATCGACCCACACCTCAAACACCGTCCCCCTCTTGTTGATCACGTAGGCATGGCGGGCCGTCGCCGCGTTCGGAACGGACGCCTTCACGCCGTTCGCCGCATCGACCACATTGCCCGTGTTCTTCGCGATCAGGACCTCGTCTTCGTTCTCCGTCGTCGTGATGATCAGTCCCGTCAAGCTGCCGCTTGACGATCCGATATGAAGGAACTGCGTACTGCGCGAGGGCGACATCTTGCCGACCACCACGAGCGTGAAGTCGCCGAGCGCGAAAATATTCTGATTTACGTCAGATACCCACGGATGGTGCAGGATGTACATGCCCGTCGTCTCGTCGTTGTCCGTGTTGTTGTAAGTCGGCGGCTTGACGTCCTGTCCGCTTCCCGCGTTCCACCCCGGCGCGCGGTACGCATACGCGACCGTGTTTGTGTACGTCGCGTCAAACGCCGTCGCCGCGCCCGCGATCTGCGGCGTTTCCGTCAGCGTCACCGTGCCATCGACGGGCGTCATGTCGATGAATGTTCCGTTTGGACGCGCCACGCGCACGTTCACACCCGCCACGCAATTCGTCACCGTCATCGAGCCTTTGCCGAACTCCTCGCGCGTCTCGGCGACGGTCACGTAGTACGTCGCGCCTTCGGGAAGCGTCGGCAGCGTCGAGAAGTCCGCGAGCGAGCGCACCGACTGGTCGGCGGGCGAGACGACGAACTTCTCA